>JABDKI010000043.1 GCA_013002295.1 Altererythrobacter sp. | reverse complement strand
CCTCGTCCATCAGGTCGATCGCCTTGTCGGGCAGGAAGCGGTTCTGAATATAGCGGTTCGAAAGCTGCGCAGCCGCGACCAATGCGCTGTCGGTAATGTTCACACCGTGATGCAGCTCGTACTTCTCTTTAAGTCCGCGCAGGATAGAGATTGTGTCTTCAACGCTCGGCTCATCAATATAGACCGATTGGAAACGCCGCTGAAGCGCAGGGTCCTTCTCGACATACTTCTGATATTCATCGAGCGTGGTCGCGCCGATGCAATGCAGTTCACCGCGGGACAGTGCGGGCTTGAGCAGGTTGGATGCATCCATCGAACCTTCAGAGGCCCCAGCCCCGATCAACGTGTGCATCTCGTCAATGAACAAGATGATCTGACCGTCAGAGCCCTTCACTTCATCAAGCACCGTCTTCAGCCGCTCTTCAAACTCGCCGCGATATTTCGCGCCCGCAATCAGCGAACCCAGGTCGAGGCTCATCAATGTGCGCCCCTTCAAGCTATCGGGAACATCACCGTTGGCGATGCGCAGCGCGAGCCCTTCGGCAATTGCGGTCTTGCCCGTGCCCGGCTCACCGATCAGCGCGGGGTTGTTCTTGGTACGACGAGCCAAGATCTGGATCGTGCGGCGAATCTCTTCGTCACGACCAATCACCGGATCAAGCTTGCCGTCGCGCGCAGCCTGCGTGAGGTCGCGCGCGTATTTCTTCATCGCATCGTACGCGCTTTCAGCATTCGCGCTGTCGGCCGTCTTGCCTTTGCGCAATTCATTGATCGAGTTTTCCAGTGCCTTGGGATCAAGCCCTGCTTGTTTGAGCGCCTGCCCGGCTTTTGTTGTTGTCGCCAACGTCAGCGCGGAAAGAAGGCGCTCAACCGTGACATAGGAATCGCCGGACTTCTCCGCGATCTGCTCTGCCTGATCGAGCACCCGCACCGCATCATTGTCCAAGCCTGGCGTTGATTGTGCGCCGCCGCCGGACACCGCAGGAATCTTGCCTAGCTCGGTATCGACCTCTGTGATCGCCGCGCCCGGGTTGCCGCCCGCACGCTGGATCAGGCCTGCGGCCATACCCTCTTCATCTTCGAGCAGAGCCTTGAGCAAATGTGTCGGCGTGATCCGCTGATGGTTCATGCGGATGGCGACGGTCTGCGCGCTTTGCAGAAAACCCTTCGCGCGGTCAGTGAATTTTTCCAGGTTCATTGGTGATCCCTCAGTGAATTACTGCTCTGATATAGTGTTGCCATTTGGCAACACAAGGCCCTTGCCCGATTTCCTCTGGCAGGTGTGTTACCTGACTAGGTGGGTTTGGCAATCCGCTTTGCAAGCCCCTGATCGCTACCATCAAACTTGATGGCTTGACCTGCGCGCGACTGACAGCGAGTGTTGCGTCAAGAGCTGGAGAGAGATTTGAACATGAAATGGCTGTTTCGCGGTGGCTTTGCGCTGCTCGCATTGGTGCTTGTCGCTTTTATCGGACTTGCAACTTGGGAACCGTTCTTCGCCCACCAAGGTGAAGCCCCGGACAGCGATCGTGAATACAGCGCCGAAATTATCCGCAGCGAATATGGCGTGCCGCATATCTATGGAAAGACCGATGCAGACGTCGCCTTCGGTGTTGCCATTGCGCAGTCGGAAGATGATTTCTTCACACTTCAGGATGTGATCGCCATGGCACGCGGGCGCTATGGCGCCATTGCCGGAGAAGACGGGGCAGCCGTCGATTTCGTTTATCACTTGCTTGATGCACGCGGCACCGCTCAGCGGCACTATGGCAGCTTGCCTGCGGATACACGTGCGCTGTTCGAAGCCTATGCCACCGGCCTGAACCAATATGCGCGAGAAAACCCGGGCGAAGTAAAGCTCGCGAATCTTTTTCCGGTGAATGGCGAAGACGTGGCAGCCGGCTTTGCGCTGCGCCAACCGTTCTTTTTCGGGCTCAACAATGTGATTCAGCCCTTGGTTGGCAGTGATCCGCTTCGCCGCGAGTTTGGCCCCGACATTCCCGGTTTCCCGCGCGACAAGAACGGAGATGTCATCGGGCCTGACTTCGATGGAGAACCTGCTGACGCTGCGGTCTTCACGCCATTCGGTAGCGATGGTGCATTGAATGGCTCCAACGCTTGGGCCGTCAGCCCGGATAAATCCGGCGGGCCAACAGTGCTCATCTCCAACTCGCATCAGCCGCTGCGTGGCGGCGTTGCGTGGTACGAGTTGACCGTTGAAAGCGAGGAAGGCTGGCACTTCACCGGTGCGAACTTCCCCGGCTCACCCTTTCCATTCCTGGGGCACAATCGCCACTTGGGCTGGACCAACACCGTCAACCGCCCGGACATGGTCGACGTCTATGCCCTGGAAATGGACGACAGCGGTACGCGCTACATGCTCGATGGTGAATGGCGCGAGCTGGAAAGCAAGACCGTTACTTTGCCTGTCAAAATTGGCCCTGTGGTCTTGCCGATTCGCCGCGAAGTGCATCGCAGTGTGCACGGTCCAGTCATCATCAATGACAATGGCGCATTCGCGATCCGCTATGGCGGAATTGACAGGATCGATCAGCTGGACGCTTATTACCGCCTAAACAAGGCAACCAGCCTTGAAGAATGGCAGACACAGCTTTCACGTATGGCGATCCCCAGCACCAACTTCATCTACGCCGATGAAGCGGGCAATATCGCCTATGTCTACAACGCTGCAATTCCGGACCGCCCCGAAGATGCGGAGGCGAATTGGCGCGGCTTGGTTGATGGAACGCGGTCCGACCTGATCTGGCAAGGCGCAGTCGAATATGAAGAGATCCCCAAACTGATCAATCCATCCTCGGGCTGGCTCTATAACTCGAACAACGAGCCTTTCACTGCCGCAGGCGCATCGGACGATATCGACCGCGACAGCGTCTCGCCGATACTGGGTGTGGAGCTCAAGCAGACCAACCGCTCGCGCCGTGCATACAAGCTGCTTAGCGAGACCGAAGTGCTCGATCGCGCCAATCTGGAGCGGATCAAATATGACACCGCTTACGAACGCGAAGGTTATGTCGCGGAGCTGTGGGACGCCGTGCAAGCGCTCGATCCCGGCGAGGACAAAGATGTCGCCCAAGCGCGCGAACTGATGCTGAGCTGGGATTTCAAGGCGGACAATATCGGAGGTGCAGATGCGATCGCGCTGCTGATGATCCGAGACTTCATGTCAGCCGAATATCAGAACAAGGCTTATCCCGATGTAGGTGAGAGCCTCAAAAGAGCAGTGGATCATCTCAACACCCACTATGGCCGGATCAATCCGCCGATGAGCGATTTGTTGCGCTTGCGCCAAGGCGGTGTCGATCTGCCTCTTGATGGCGGCTCGGACACATTGCGCGCCTCAACCACTTGGCGCGTCGATGACGATGGCCGATTGAGCCTGGTCCATGGCGACAGTTTTATTCAATGGGTCGAATGGCGAGAGGGTGAACGCGTCCACTCTCAGTCGGTCCAGCCTTTCGGTGCAGCCATCAGCCGCCCAGAAAGCCCGCATCACACCGACCAGATGGAACTGTTCGTGAATCATCAACTGAAACCGGTCCATTTCTGGCGCGAAGATGCAATTGCCAATGCCAAGCGGCGATATGTGGTTGAGTCCAACTGACAGCCATGTAAACAGGCGCAATGCCCCGCCCGGCGGCAATTGCCGGGCACACAGTTCAATTTAGGAGAATCCGATGTCCGTAGCAGGTACCTATAACACAACCGTCAAAAGCCCGATGGGCGATCAGAGCGGCACTCTTACCGTAACCGACAATGGCGACGGCACCTTCAGCGGCAATATGGCTGGCGCTATGGGCGCAATGGACGTTGAAGATGGCAAGGTCGACGGCAACACCATCACTTGGAAAATGCAAATGACGGTTCCGATGCCGATGACGCTCGATTGCGAAGCGACAATCGACGGCGACACGCTGACCGGAAATGTCAACGCAGGTGCGTTCGGTGCAATGCCAGTTTCGGGCACACGCGCTTAAGCGATCAAACCGCGAAAAATAGAGAATGGTCGTCGGAGCAATCCGGCGGCCCTTATGGTTTGCAGCCCAAGCGCACGGGAAAGCACAGACTAGACGTAACGCTTGCGAAATGGTTAGTTTCATGGGCATTCTTCGCAACTTAAGGTCGCGTTTGAGAATTTGGAGCTCTTTGGGGATTGGGAGAAAAGTAATGACGAAACCATTCGAGAAACTGGCGATGGGCGTTGCTCTCGGGGCGCTGGTGGCCACACCGGTTTTAGCAGAGAAGGCCAACCAGCTGGTCGACATCAACGGCATGCGCGGTAGCAGTGCAGAAAGAGCTCTGCAATCTCGCGGCTTCGCCCACGTTTCTACCCACAAAAACTCAAGGGGCTATGCCAACAGCTATTGGTGGGACCGCGACGATGACGATTGCGTCCAGGTAGAAGTCTACGATGGGCGGGTGCAGACGATCAACGATGCAACCGATCAGGACTGCGGCCATCACAAGGGTGACGTTGCGGCCGCTGCAGGGGTCGCCGTGGGTGCGGCGTTGTTGGGCGCTCTTATCGGCCATAAGTCACATCACCATGATGACGGACGGCATCACGATAGCCGCGAAGATGAAGCGCATTATGAGCGCGGCTATACCGATGGGCTCCACAATGCGAGCTATCACAACTATGACCGCTCTGATGCCTACTCCGATGGCTATACTGCCGGCGTTGAAGAACGCGAAGCAAACCTGGGACATCATCACCGCCGAGGTGGCTATTCACGGGTCGCAGCGTACAGGGATGTCCAAGGGATGCGTGGCCCGCGTGCGCGTGACCTTCTGCGTGACCGCGGCTTCACTCGCGTGAGCCGCTTCGGCGATGACAACACGCGTTATTCCGTACTTTGGCGCAGCGAATCCCGCCAATGCATTCAGCTAACCATTGCTGACGGACGCGTGTATGACGTGCGCGATATCGGCAATCATCCGGACTGCCGCGGCTGAGGAGGAGCGGTTCATGAGAGGATCTATCCTATTATTCAGTGCGTGCTCCATAGCTTTGGCAGCATGTGGCGGCGGCGCTGATGGCGATTCGGCGGATGAAGCAACTCTTGCTGAGATCCCCGAGTCACTGGCGCCATTCGGTGATGGCTATCCCAACTCGGGGGATCCATGCCGAAGACTTGGCGAAAGAGCTGCTACCTCTAACTTCCTTGATGACAGCGCGATTCTGGTCGGCTGTCCGTCCGAAGTCTCTGCAGAGGCATTGGGCGGAGAAGTCGTGGGGAATTTTGAAGGGGTCAGGCTGATTTCGGTTGCGATGGGAGATGCGAACGCAGGCATGGGCGAAAACGGTCCGATTGATAATACCGCTGACGCACTTGTCCCTGGCACCGAATACAATGCCACCGCCCCCATCCCGTGCGGATTTGGCGGCGCTGCTCCCAATCAAAGCTGCGAAGCAGGCGTGATCCGTAACTGGGGCGGCGAAGCAGGTAGCGCGCTGGTCGAAGTCCAGAAGCCAGACGGCTTCAAGCGTGCGATCTTCTTCAACGGACTCGAACCCTATGGCGCGGACAGCGCCGAGGCCGATGGATCAGCGGGATGGGATTTCGAGACCAGTCGGAATGGTGACCGCATCACGATCAAGTTCGGGCCAGAAAGTTACGTCATCGTGGACGCGTTAATCGAAGGCGGCTGAACGACCTTTGGAGAGAAACAGGAGGGGCCGTCGGAGCGATCCGGCGGCACCTTGCTGTTATTCAGAAATGACGGGCCCTAGCCAAGCTTGTCTTTCAGGATCTGGTTCACGACCGCCGGGTTGGCTTTGCCCTGCATCGCCTTCATTGTCTGACCGACGAAGAATCCAAACAGCTTGTCCTTGCCGCCACGATATTCCTCAACCTTGTCAGAATTATTCGCGAGGATTTCGTCAATCGCCGTTTCAATCGCGCCGGTGTCGGAAACCTGCTTCAAGCCTTCGCTATCCGCGATCTCGTCCGGCTCGCGCCCGGTTTTCAAGACAATCTCGAAGATTTCCTTGGCCTGACCGCCGCTAATCTCGCCCGCATCCTGCATCTTCAGGATCGCAGCCTGACGCGCTGCCGTGGCGTGCTCGACACTGGCTTCATCGCCGATTGATTTGATCACTCCAGGCGCGACTGAGAGCGCCCAGTTGGCCACCGGGGTCGCCAGCTTGGCTTCGGGTTTGCCAATTGTGCCGGCAGCTTCTGTCAGCAGGGTTTCAAACCTTGCGAACGTCTCAACCTCGGCGGTCAGTTCGCGCGCATTATAAGGCGTTAGGCCCAGCTCGATTTCGTACCGCGCGCGCTTGGCATCGGGCAGCTCTGGCAGGCTGGCGCGGCATTCCTCAAGGAAATCATCTTCCAGTTCGACCGGCAACAGATCGGGATCAGGGAAGTAGCGATAATCATGCGCGTCTTCCTTGGAACGCATGCTACGCGTCGTGCCGCTGGCAACATCGAACAGCCGCGTTTCCTG
Organism: Altererythrobacter sp.; assembly: GCA_013002295.1. GTDB lineage: Bacteria > Pseudomonadota > Alphaproteobacteria > Sphingomonadales > Sphingomonadaceae > Erythrobacter. Next base: position 24,775 of record JABDKI010000043.1, on the reverse strand, counting down.
CACCACGGTGCCGCCGCCTTCGATCAGATCAACCTGGCGGTTGGCCTCGTGCTCGATCACCTGCATCACGAAACGCACCGAATTGACGTTCTTCGTCTCGGTCCGCGTGCCGAATTCTTCGCCTGGCTTGCGCACAGAGACGTTCACGTCGGCGCGCATGCTGCCCTCTTCCATATTGCCGTCACAGGTTCCGACATAGCGCAGGATAGAGCGCAGCTTGCGCACATAGGCGCCGGCTTCTGCGGGTGATCGCATATCCGGCTTTGAGACAATCTCCATCAACGCCACGCCGCAGCGGTTGAGGTCAACGTAAGACATGGTCGGGTGCTGATCATGCATTAGCTTGCCGGCATCCTGCTCGACATGGATACGCTCGATCCCGATCACTTTCTCCTCGAGAATACCGCCCTTTTCGTCCGCGTCGAGCACTAGCTGCCCCTCGCCCACGATCGGGTGGTAAAGCTGGCTGATCTGATAACCCTGCGGCAAATCGGCGTAGAAGTAGTTCTTACGGTCAAAGCGCGAATACTTGTTGATCTGTGCCTCGATCGCCATGCCGGTGCGAACCGCCTGACGGATACATTCCGCATTCGGCACAGGCAGCATGCCGGGCATCGCTGCATCGATCAGCGAGACTTGCGCGTTAGGCTCTGCACCGAATTCGGTCGAAGCCCCGCTGAACAGCTTGGCATTGCTGGTGACCTGCGCGTGGACTTCAAGGCCGATCACGACCTCCCATTCGCCGGTGGCGCCCTGGATAAGATATTTGCTCATAGGTTTTGCTCTAGATCGGGTGTGCTGCCAGTCAAGCGGGCTCTAAGACAAAAAAGCCCTGATCGCCCTTGCCGCGGGCGTTTAGCGCTTTGGCTTGTTCTTCGAAAGCGGCGATTTCGTGTTTTGTGAATGGAAGCGCGTTCGCGCCGCCCAGCGCTTGAGCAGGTTCTTCCAAAGCGGATCAGGCACAAAATTGTTGAACGAATAGTCGACTTCGCTCGCATAGAAGCGCTCAAGATCGTCGGGGATGTCCACGATCTGCAATGTCCCGCATACGCCGCAACGCTCGTACTCAAACGCCTCGCGGCTACCGAACATCATCTCGCGCGCGGTGATCCGCTCGGAAAACTCGTCAACGCCGCAGATCCGGCAAGCCATCGCTTAGCTGTCGTCGATACACCGCGCGGGCGTCGCATCCTTTGCGTCGGGCTTCTTGACCTTGCGAGTGGTGTCAAACCGCGCTTCGCCATGCTCGACATTCTTACTGAGCCATAGCGCGAAGCCGCCCAGCAGGACGAATGCGATCAGGAAGATGATGGCAAAGAGCATTATCTTACCACCACTTCTCCGGCTTCGCGGTAAACCCGGCGCGCTGCTGGATCGCTAGGCCCGCGTTGAGCACGCCTTGCTCGTCAAATGGCTTGCCCACCAGCTGAAGACCCAATGGCAGGCCGTCTTCGGTCAGCGCGGCCGGTACGCTCATCGCAGGCAGGCCCGCGAGCGAGGCAGGAACCGCAAACACATCGTTGAGATACATCGTCAGCGGGTCTTCATTGAGCGAGCCCAGCGGGAACGAAGCCGTCGGCGTAGTCGGCGCGAGGATCACGTCGCATTCCGCCCAAGCGTGTTCAAAGTCACGCGCAACCAGGGCACGCACCTTTTGCGCCTGATTGTAATAGGCATCGTAGAAGCCCGCGCTCAGCACATAGGTGCCGATCAAGATCCGGCGCTTCACTTCATCACCGAAACCGGCGGCACGTGTCGCGGCATACATATCCTGCAGGCCAGCGCCTTCAGGCAGATCCCGCAGGCCATATCGTACGCCATCATAGCGCGCGAGGTTTGAAGAGGCTTCGGCTGGCGCAATGATGTAATAGGCCGGCAGCGCATACTTTGTGTGCGGCAGCGAGATATCGACGATCTCTGCGCCCGCATCGCGCAACCATTCCTTGCCTTGTTCCCAGCTTTTCAGGATCGCCTCATCGGTGCCATCCATCCGGTACTCTTTCGCAATGCCGACTTTCTTGCCTTTGAGATCAGCTGAAAGACCGGCTTCCCATGTGGGAACATCCATCTGCAGCGAAGTCGAATCCTTTGGATCGAACCCGGCCATCGCCTCCAGCATGATCGCGCAGTCTTCTACCGAGCGCGCCATCGGGCCCGCCTGGTCGAGCGAGCTGGCAAAAGCGACCACGCCCCAGCGGCTGCAACGCCCGTAAGTCGGCTTGATCCCGCAAATGCCGGCAAAGGCGGCAGGCTGGCGGATTGAGCCGCCAGTGTCAGTGCCGGTTGCCGCCGGCGCAATGCGCGAGGCAACCGCGCTGGAAGAGCCGCCTGACGAGCCGCCCGGGCTCATCGCAGCATTGCTGCCTTCCTTGCGCCAAGGCGAATTGACGTTGCCGAAATAGCTCGTCTCATTCGAGCTACCCATCGCAAACTGGTCAAGATTGAGCTTGCCCAGCATGCCCGCACCAGCCGCCCAAAGGTTGCTGGACACAGTGCTTTCGTACTCGGGTTTGAAGCCTTCCAAGATGTGCGATGCAGCGGTGGTCTGAACACCATGCGTGGCAAACAAATCCTTCATGCCGATCGGCACACCCGCCATCTTGCCCAACTGCTTGCCAGCCGCGCGGTCTGCATCGACTTTCTCAGCCGCGGCCAGCGCATGCTCGGGCGTAGTTACGATAAAAGCATTGAGCACCGCCGCATCCGCTACAGCCGCATTAAAGCTTTCCGCCACTTCGCGCGCGGTGAATTCGCCGCTCGCAACACCGTCGCGGATGTCCTTGACGCCAAGATCAGTAAAGTCAGCCATCACTCGATCACCTTCGGAACGCCAAAGAAACCATGCTCCGCAGCGGGCGCATTGGCGAGCACATCGTCACGCTTGCCGCCGCCGGTCAGCGGGTCAGCGTCGACCACGTCATCGCGCAGGCGAAGTTTGTTAGGAATGACGGCAGTCATCGGTTCGACGCCGGTTACATCGACCTCGCCCAGCTGCTCGACCCAATCGAGGATGCCATTGAGCTCGGGCACCATTCGCTCGAGCTCTTCATCACCCATTTTGATGCGGGCCAAAGAAGCAATCTTGGCCACTGTTGCTTTATCTACGGACATAGCGTTTCCGTTAGCGGTGCGCTGGACCGCCTTCAAGCGCCCATTGCGCGGTTTACGATGGAATCAAAACTTATGGCTGCGGCGGTGGCGGCGCGCCAGGCCCGCCCGGCCCTTGCGGCGGCATCATTTGTTGCAGCATCTGGATACGGCGTTCGGCATCTTGCCGGCTCATAAAGTCCACCAGTTCGACTTCGAAATTGAGACTCGATCCAGGTGGAATTTCTGAGCCCGGTGGCGGCGCATCGCCATATGCCAGGTCGGCAGGAATATAGAGCTCGTATGTGCCGCCCTTTTTCATCTGCTTCAGACCTTCGTAAAAGCCATCGACCACTGCACCCTTTTCAACCAGCATCGGCACGCCATCAGGAAAAATGCCTGGAGGGAACGGCGACGAAGATGCTTCGTCGAAAATCGTCCCGTCATCCAACGTGCCTTTGTATTTGACAAAAGCCACATCGCCGTCGCTTGGAGCAGAGCCTGTTCCGGCGGTGATCTCAGTCACGGAGAAAGTCTTCGGCAGTGCAGCCCAGGCAATGCCCGCGCCCAGCAGCGCGGCTGCGATCACGCCAAGCCACAGTTTGGTCAGCGAGCCCTTGGCAATCGGCTGGATCGGAACGCGGGTGACTTCGGTCATGCAAGATAATCCTGATATAGTCTGTGTCTTCGCCGCTCACGCACAAGCAAAAGGGCGCGGAATCAATCCGCGCCCTGATGGCTTATCGCTGAAACCTATTCAAGCGGGAAAGCTTGAATAAGACGGCATTACTTTAGCCGTCGCGTTCCATACGCTTGCGCTCAAGCTTGCGAGCGCGGCGAACAGCAGCAGCCTTTTCACGAGCGCGCTTTTCGCTTGGTTTTTCGTAATGGCGACGCAACTTCATTTCGCGATACACGCCTTCACGCTGCAGCTTTTTCTTAAGCGCACGAAGAGCCTGGTCGACATTGTTATCGCGAACCATGATTTGCATAAATTCAAACACCTCACAAAAATGAGCCAGAGCCCGCATGCGCGCGGGATGCCCCACTTGAAAATCAACGAAAATTGGGCCGAATCCGCAAACGGTCGGCAATCTCTGAGCGCGCCCTAGCCAAATCGGATGGGAATGGCAAGTGTTTGAGCCTCGTCGTAGGCTGAAGACTATGCGGCCGAGATCCTGAATTTCGAGATCACCTCGTTCGGGTATGCTTCGCGAACGGCAGCCATCATGTCATCAAGCGCGCCAGAATCAATCCCACCACTATTCGGAAGAATTACAGCATTTGTCTTAATCACACATACCAGTTTTGGCTGGCTCTCAGCACCTTCATCTTCCCATTCAAATGTGTGACTGATCAAATTTGGGTGAAGCATCAAGACCATCCTTACTTTCTTCTAGTCCTGGAGACATGAATTGGTTGGAGGCGATTTCAAGGCTGTGCTTCCATAACGCTATGCAGTTCCCGCATGCCTCGTTAAAGGGAGCCGCAATGAGCGCTTCACTCTCTCCTATTGCCGCCAGCATCAACGTTGCCATCGGCGGCGCGATCGGCGCTGTGCTGCGTTATCAGCTTGGCCGCGGCATGACCGGATGGCTGGGTGCGCCAGTGGTTGGCGCGTTTCCGTTTGCAACGCTGGCTGCAAATGCGATCGGGAGCTTGCTTATGGGCGTGCTCGCGGGCTGGCTCGCGCGTCATGGCGGCGAAGGGGGCGTGGCACCTGACCAGCTGCGCCTGCTTTTGGGTGTCGGCCTGCTCGGCGGCTTCACTACATTTTCTGCCTTCAGCCTTGAGATGGTGTTGTTGATCCAGCGCGGACAATATCTGTTCGCGTCGCTCTATGTGATCCTGTCTGTCGCGTTGGGCATCAGCGGCTTGCTCGTGGGGCTCAATCTGACAAGGCTGTTCTCATGAGCGAACAAGCAGAAGATAAAGACCTGAAGGTACGCCAGTTTACCGTCAGCGAGGATGATGAAGGCATACGGCTGGATCGCTGGTTCAAGCGCAATTTGCCGCAGATCGGCTTTGCAACGGTCAGCCGCTGGGCGCGCACCGGCCAGATCCGCGTCGATGGCAAGCGCGCCAAACCCGATGATCGCTTGAGCGAGGGGCAAGTGCTGCGTGTTCCCCCGGGAGGCGAGCAAGCTCCCGGTGGACGAAAGCCGAAGCAGCGCCGCGAACTGAAGCCAGAAGAAATCGCCGAGGCCCATGCCATGGTGATTCGCGAGACCAAATCCGCAATCGTGCTCAACAAGCCGCCTGGGCTTGCGACGCAAGGCGGCAGCAAGACCAATAAGCATGTCGATGGCCTGCTTGATGCATTTGTCGAGGACGATGACACCCCTCGCCCGCGCTTGGTCCACCGATTGGACAAGGACACTTCCGGTGTACTCCTGATCGCGCGCACTCCGGGCAGCGCAGCAAGCTATTCCAAGCGTTTCTCGAGCCGCAGTGCACGCAAAGTCTATTGGGCACTCATCGTCGGGGTTCCCGATGTGAGAGAAGGCACAATCGATGCGCCGCTTGCGAAACAGCCGGGGACCGGCGGCGAGAAAATGCATGTCGATCTGGAGAACGGTCAGCTTGCCAAGACGCGTTATCGCGTGGTGGAAACCGCGGGCAAGAAAGCGGCCTGGGTCGAACTGGAGCCGCTTACCGGGCGCACCCACCAGCTACGTGTGCATCTGGAGGCGATTGGCCACCCGATCGTGGGTGACGGCAAATATGGCGGGCAGGACGCGTTTCTGACCGGCAGCATCAGCCGCAAGATGCATCTGCACGCACGCCGTCTAGTGATTTCCGAACCCGGAGGCGGAAAGCTCGATGTTACAGCCGAGCTGCCCGAGCATTTTGCAGCCAGCATGCAGCAATTGGGTTTCGATCTCTCGCTCAGCGATGCCGAGCCGCTGCGCGAGGATACAACCGAGCGCACCAAGGCTGAAAAGAAACAGGCCGCCCGCGCCCATGCCAAGCAATATCGCCGCAGCCAGCGCGGACCGCGCCGCGCGCGCGGAGACGCAGGCAAGCCTGGCAAGCCTCGCAAGCCCGGCAGCAATGGGCGCAAGCGCTGATGCATCCGAATCCCAACTTTCGCGACGAGACCCCCGAATTGCATCGCTCACTCATCGCTGAGCTCGGGTTTGGCACGATCTTCCTTCAAACACCGGCTGGACCAAGGGTGGCCCACGCGGCTCTCCTGTCAATGGATTCGGGCAAGCTGCAATTCCATCTCGCGCGCGGCAATGCCTTCACACGCCATTTGGAAGGCAGCACAGCGCTGGTCGTGGTCAATGGCCCTGATGCCTATATTTCCGCACGATGGTATGCCGACCCTGATCAAGTGCCGACTTGGAATTACATCGCGGTCGAGCTTGAAGGCAGCGTTCGCAAGCTTGATGACGGGGAGCTGTTGCAGCAGCTTGAAATGCTCAGCGATCGCAACGAGGCCAAGGTCGAAGGCGGAAAGCCCTGGACCATGGACAAGATGTCAAAGCGCCACCTGGACGGAATGATACGGAGCATTGTTGGCTTCGAGATGGAGATCGAAACGCGCCGCGAAACAGTAAAGCTGTCGCAGAATAAATCGCTGGACGAGCGCGAGCGCGTCATCGCGGGTCTGGAACAACAGAATGCGGCCGGCATCGTGCAAGCGATGCGCGGGTTTGGCAAATGACGCGGCTCGCTGTGTTCGATTGCGATGGTACGCTGGTCGATGGGCAAGCGCATGTTTGCGATACAATGGAACAAGCCTTTGCCGACGCCGGACTTTCCTTGCCCGACCGGAATGAAGTGCGGCGCTCTATGGGCTTGAGTCTTCCAGTGGCGATCCGACGCTTAGCACCAGAGATCGATCCGGACCTAAACGCCCAGCTCGTAGCGGGTTATAAGGAGGCGTTCTTCGCACGCCGACAGCACGGCACAATCCATGAGCCACTGTATGATGGAATACGCGAAGTCCTGATCGCGCTTCGAGAGGCGGATTGGCAGCTTGCCGTTGCGACCGGCAAATCAGATCGAGGACTTCAGGCCTGCCTCGAACAGCACGGCTTAACTGACATGTTTGTATCCTTGCAAACCGCAGACCGCCATCCCTCCAAACCGCATACGGACATGTTGGACGCGGCGATATCCGAAGCAGGTGTTGCGCCGCAAGACGCGGTCATGATCGGGGACACGACTTTCGATATCATCATGGCCAAGGATGCCAACGTCCGCTCGATCGGTGTCGCATGGGGATATCACGCACCGGAAGAGCTGCTTGAAGCGGGTGCAGAAGCGATTGCCCGGGACGCATTGCATTTGGGGAAACTCGTGTGAGTGAATTTGACGAAAGCAAAGCTAAAGAGCGCTTTATGTTGCTCAATCTTGTGCGTTTGGCAGGGATTGCGCTGGTTTTGGTCGCAATCGCGTTCTCTCAATTGGCCTCCAATGTTCCTGCAGCACTCAACATCGTCCTCGGCTTGATGGGAATGGGGATTTTCTTCTTCTGGCCGCGCCGGCTCGCCAGCCAATGGAAGTCCGACGACGAATGAAGCGTTTTTACGAGAATGTTGATGTAGCAGAAGTCGCTGATGCCGGATGGCAAGTGACACTCGATGGGCGCGGGCTGCGAACCGTCAAGGGCACGCCGCAAATTGTGCCGACGCGGAAACTGGCACAGGCTTTGGCACGGGAATGGGCAGAACAATCGGAAAATATCGATACCTCACGCTTCGTGCATCGCGATCAGACCGATTTCGCGATCAATATTGTTGCGAACGATCCTGAAGAAGCAATCAGCCAGATCATAAAATACGCTGAAACTGACACGCTTTGTTATCGCGCCGATCCGGAACATTCGCTCTTCGAACGCCAGCAGGCCGTCTGGGAACCGCTGATCGAGCGTGTCGAGCAATCCCATGGTGTCAAATTCACACGGGTGAGCGGCATTGTTCCCCGCCCTCAACCACCGGAAACGCTTGCGAAACTGAGTGAATTCCTGAGCGGCAGGGATCACTTTACTCTGGCTGGCATGCAAACCATGGCCTCACTGGCCGCATCGCTCTGCATTCCTTTGCTGGCACTGGAGAATGGCGCCGATCCGATTGGTCTTTGGCATGCGGCAAGCCTGGAAGAAGAATGGCAATCGGATTTATGGGGCCGTGATCAAGAAGCTGAAACGCGTCGAAGGCGGCGGCAAGAGGCGTTCCTTGCGGCTTGCAAATGGGTCAACCTGCTGAACGACTAGAGCGCGCTACTCGAGCCAGTCAGCCACTTGCCTTGCAACATCATTGGCTGCGCTGTTGAGCGCCGGACCGACTGAAGCGGCGTCAGCCAAAACTCCTGTTTCAATTGCTTCGAAACGTTGTTGTCTAACAACTCCATCACTATCCAACAGTGTTGCATCGAAACGAACAATGACTGACGACTGCGCCGCGTCATATCCAAACCGCGAGAGATTGCCGCGCATCTGCAAGCTGCCGCGCGCCGCTGGGTCGCCGCCGACCAGAACAACGCGCTCGCTTTGTGTACGGATAGTCTCTGCAAGCAAGCGACGGAACAATTGCGCAGGACGCTCAACCCACACTGCATCTTTCAAATAGGCCAGCGACGCATCGTCTATCCGAACCGGCACGCGAAGCACCTCCAGCTCTGCCGGAACGACCGGCTCGTGCAGGGCAAGGGCTTCGCCGCGTGCTGCGCTGATCGCGGCGCCAGCCGGAGCAGACGCTGTCGGGGTCAAGGTCAGCAGGCTATCTGGCGGCTCTGCGCCGCCCAAGCTGACACAACCGCTTAACGCGAGGCATGAAAGCAAGAAGCCAGCGCGCAAAAATGCCGCAGGCCGGCTTGAGGAAGTGGTCATCGACTTGCCCTTTCTCATGGCTCGTAATCCGGCAAAGTTTGCCCGCCTATGACAGCAGCTGCGCCTTGGCTCTCAAGCCGCTCTGTCACTTTGCGCAAGGCGCGGCTGGTCGCTTCCAAATCACGCATTGTGGCTTCGGCAGCGGGGATAGTCGTCTGTGAAAGTTGTTCAGCAGCGGGCTGCGCCGCGTCCAATGTTGCGGCTAAGGACGCTGACGCTGCATTGACAGTTTCCAAAGTGCTGCGCAGTTCTTGAGCCAGCGATTGCCCCTCGGCATTGATCACATTGTCTGTTGATTCCATGACTCGCTCGAAACTGTCGAGGGCTTCCGCAGCTTCTTTGAGCGTGATCTCTAGTTGAGCCAAGTTGGCATTTACCGCCGGGGCGGTCTCGGCAAAACTGGCGGTCATTGCGTTGGTGTTTTCCAATATCGCGGCGATTTGCGTCTGATTGTTGTCGTCCAGTACTTGCGTGAGCCGTTCAGTCAGAGTTGCGAGCCGTTCTAGCAGCAATGGAGCGGAAGCGAGCAATTCCCCAAATCCCCCGCGTGCAGGCGGAATCACTGGGTTACCATCAGGACATGCGGTCGTTTCACAAGTGATCGGGGGTGCATCGGCGCGCGCGCCGTCGAGCAAAATTGTCGAGACTCCGGTAAAGCTCGCCTGAATCGTAGCTGTGGTGCCAACGAGCATCGGCACGTCATCGCGGACTTTGACCGTGACCTTCACATACTCGGGGTCCTGCTTCCACAGCTCGATCCCGCTGACCTGTCCGACCGGCACGCCCGCGAAAGAAACTTGAGATCCCTTGGCAAGGCCAGCAACAGATTGCTCGAAGAGAATATCGTATTCATCGCTTGCGCCTTCGCCAATTCGCGCCAGCCAGACGATAAACGCAGCCAGCGACGCAAGCAGCGCCAGCGTGACCACGCCTACCCAGATATTGTTGGCTTTTGTCTCCATGCCTGCCCTTTATGCCTCGCTATCCGGCTGATTGTCCACGCTTGCCCGCGAATTTCCCCGTGGCATCTTGCCATGCGAAGCAGCCCTGCCGCGCGGGCCGTTGAAATATTCGTCGATCCACGGATGATCTGTTTCCAGCAATTCCGGGATTGTGCCCACCGCAATCACTTTCTTGTCCGCTAGCACCGCCACGCGGTCACAAATTTCATAAAGCGTGTCCAGATCGTGAGTAATAAGGAACACAGTGAGGCCAAGCGTTTCTTTCAGCTCCCGCGTTTGCCGGTCAAACGCAGCCGCACCAATCGGATCAAGCCCCGCCGTGGGCTCATCTAGAAACAGCAGTTCGGGATCGAGTGCCAGCGCGCGTGCAAGGCCAGCGCGCTTTTTCATGCCGCCAGAAAGTTCAGACGGAAATTTGTCTATCGCGTTCTCTGGCAGGCCTGAAAGAATAACCTTGTAGCGCGCGATCTCGCGGCGCAGCTCTGGTTCTATATCCGGGTAGAATTGCTTCAAAGGGACTTCAACATTCTCGCCCACGGTCAATGTCGAAAACAATGCCCCGCCCTGAAACAAAACACCCCAGCGGCAACGGACACCAATGTCTTCATCCAGCCCGGCTCGCGTGATCGAGTTACCGAATACTTCGATTTCGCCAGCTGCCGTTGATTGCAGTCCGATAATCGCGCGCATCAGCACGGATTTGCCTGTGCCGGAACCACCAACCACGCCAATAATCTCACCGCGATTGACCTTGAGCGAGAGGTTTTCGTGAACGACATGTTCCCCGAAAGCGGTCTTGAGGCCTTCGACTACAATCGGATGCTCGCCGCGAAAGCGCTCGTGCTGTTTAGGTTCATGCTGGTTGAAAATACTCATCCCCAACCAACCTCTGTGAAGAAAACTGCGAAGAACGCATCAAGCACGATCACTGCAAAGATCGCGCTAACCACTGCCATCGTTGTGCGCAGCCCGACTTCCTCTGAATTCCCACGTACTTGCATGCCATGATAACAGCCAGCCAGCGCAATGATCAGGCCGAAAACCGGCGCCTTGATAAGCCCGACCCACAAATCGTAAGTCGGCACGACTTCTTCGATGCGGGTCAGAAATGTCCAAAAGGGAATTCCCAGCAACAGGTCACCCACCACAGCGCCGCCGATGATCGCCATGACTGATGCATAAAAGCCCAGCAACGGCATCATGATGACAGCCGCCAAAGTGCGCGGAATCACGAGAGCTTCAACCGGAGAAATTCCGATCGTGCGCATCGCATCGACCTCTTCAGTCAGCTTCATCGTGCCAATCTGAGCGGCAAAGGCAGAGCCTGATCGGCCGGCGACCATGATCGCGGTCATTAGTACGCCAAGCTCGCGCAGGGTAATCCGGCCGACCAGATTGATCGTCAGCGATTCCGCGCCAAATTGTTCCAGTTGCACTGAGCCTTGCTGGGCAATCACAATTCCGATCAAAAAGCTCATCAATCCGATGATCGGTAGCGCGCTGACACCAACCAGCTCGATCTGGCGAACGAACGCCGTCGCCCGGAACCGGCTCGGTTCGCGCAGCAAGTTCCAAACAGCAATCAATATCTGGCCCAGGAAATCGAGCACACCTATGGTGCCGATCTGCGCTTTCTCGACCAGCTCGCCAGTCTTTGCAGGGATCGGTTGCCACCAGGCCAAACCCTCGGGTTCCTGATATTCACCGCCGCCCGCTGCCTCGACTGCTTTGAGCAGTCGCTGTGCGCGCTCGCTAGCTCCGACAATCTCGGAACCATGCGTCCACGCAATCCGGCAAGTGATCCAGGCACCGACCGTGTCTATCTCGCTCACGCCTGAAAGATCGATCTCGGAAACTTCACCGCTCAACGCGTCAAGATCTTGATCAATGGCGCCAATCGAAGACACCAGATACGGCCCGGACAGCAACAAGCGCTGTCCGCCAGCTTCCCGCTCTTCAATGGAAAATTCGGCTCCGCCGCTCATGCGGTAAACTATGCGGGGAAAATGCCGCGATAACAAGCGCTCTGTTGCATTGCAGCGTATCTGCCGTTGCACCTTGCGCGTGTCGCTGGCAAAGGCGTGTTTCAATTTCTTGGGCTGCACCACCCGCGCCCTCCACCCTACCACCCGGCAGGCTCCGGGTGGTAGGGTGGAGGGCGCGGGTGGTGCGGTTCCGTGAACTTAAGCGAACAAGATGAGCAAGCAGCTAGACACAACTTTCGATCCCGCCGCGATTGAGGCGAAATGGTATTCCCACTGGGAAGAGAGCGGCGCGTTCCGCCCTGAGAGACCTGACGCCGAGCCCTTCACTATTGTGAACCCTCCGCCCAACGTTACAGGATCGCTCCACATCGGCCACGCGCTGGACAACACGCTGCAGGATATCGTGATCCGTTACGAGCGGCTGCGCGGCAAGGATGCGCTGTGGGTGGTGGGCACAGACCACGCCGGCATTGCGACGCAAATGGTTGTCGAACGCCAACTGGAAGAGCGCCAGGACAAGCGCACCAATTATACGCGCGAAGAATTCGTCGACAAGGTGTGGGAATGGAAGGCAGAAAGCGGCGGAACCATCACCACGCAGCTGCGCCGCCTTGGCTGTTCGATGGATTGGAGCCGCGAACAGTTTACGATGGACGAGCACTTCACCAAGGCTGTGCTTAAGGTCTTTGTCGACCTCTACAACGATGGCTTGATCTACCGCGACAAGCGGTTGGTGAACTGGGACCCGAAGCTAAAGACCGCGATCAGCGATCTTGAGGTTGAGACGCAGACGATTGCCGGCAGCTTCTGGCACTTCAAATATCCGCTCGCGGACGGCGTGACGCTGGATGACGGACAAGACTTCATCGAAGTGGCCACCACGCGGCCTGAAACCATGCTCGCCGATATGGCGGTCGCAGTTCACCCAAGCGACGAACGCTACAAAAGCGTTGTCGGCAAACATGTAATTTTGCCGATCACCGGGCGGCGCATTCCGATCGTCGCTGACGAACACGCCGATCCGGAACTTGGATCAGGCGCGGTGAAGATCACGCCGGGGCACGACTTCAACGACTTCGAGGTGGGCAAGCGCGCCGGTTTTGCCGCAGCAGACATGCTCAACATGCTCGATGGCAATGCCGATGTTTGCCAGACGGCAGACGGGTTGGTGCCGGAGGACTTCCTAGGCCTTCACCGCTTCAAACGTGACGGCGTCGATGGCGCGCGCGAATTGGTGGTCGAGCGCCTTAAAGGTGAAGACTTCCTGATCCCGCATATCGCCAAGACCAAGAAGGGCGAAGAGGTCGAGCATGACGCCGAGCCTCGCCAAATCGCGACGCCCTTCGGCGACCGCGGCGGCGTAGTGATTGAGCCTTGGCTGACCGATCAATGGTATGTGAATGCCGAAGAACTGGCGAAAAAGCCGATCGAAGCGATCAAGTCGGGCGAAATCGAGATCGTTCCCAAGAGCTGGGAGAAGACCTTCTTCAACTGGATGGAGAACATCCAGCCATGGTGCGTTTCGCGCCAGCTATGGTGGGGGCACCGGATTCCGGCTTGGTATGGCGATAATGGTGAATGCTATGTTGCCATGTCAGAGGAAGAAGCGCAGGCGAAAGCGGGCGACGGTATTTCCCTGACACAGGACAGCGACGTCCTCGACACATGGTTTTCCTCTGCGCTGTGGCCCTTCGCGACGCTCGGCTGGCCCGAAGACAATGCTGCGCTGTTCGATAAGCATTACCCCAATAATCTGCTTATTTCGGGCTTCGACATCCTGTTCTTCTGGGACGCGCGGATGATGATGGCCGGCTATTTCAACACCGGTCAAGCACCGTGGCCGCGCCTGTACCTGCACGGGCTGGTCCGCGCGGCAGACGGCGCGAAAATGTCCAAGTCCAAGGGCAATGTTGTCGATCCGCTCGGCCTAATCGACCAGTTCGGTGCGGACGCGCTGCGCTTCTTCATGGCGGCAATGGAAAGTCAGGGCCGCGACATCAAGATGGATGAGAAGCGGGTCGAGGGATACCGCAACTTCGCCACCAAGCTGTGGAACGCGACGCGTTTCTGCCAGTCCAACGGTATCGGCGCGTCGAGCACACTTGAAGCACCTGAAGCAAAGCTTGCGGCCAACCAATGGATCATCGGCGAAGTGCAGCAGACCGTCGAGGCGCTAGACGCTGCCATGGCAGACCTGCGCTTCGATGCTGCGGCCAACACGATCTACCAGTTCACGTGGAGCCGGTTCTGCGACTGGTATCTTGAGCTGATCAAACCGGTCTTTGCAGGCGATCCGAACAGCCCGGCTGCGGTGGAAACGCGCGCAGTCGCCGGATGGGCGCTCGATCAAATCCTCGTGATGCTGCACCCCTTCATGCCATTTATCACAGAAGAGCTGTGGCATGCGCTGGGTGAGCGCAAATACGATCTGATCCTTGCCGAATGGCCTAACCCGCGCGCCAGCGTTTCAAAGGACGCGACCGATGCGATTGACTGGGTAATCGACCTCACCACCAATGTTCGTTCCGCGAAGAACGAGCTTGGCATTCCGCCGGGAGCGAAGCTGGCGGCATTCTTGCCTCAGGCATCCGATTTGGCGACGAGTACAATCGAGCGCAGCAGCGCCGCGATCGAGCGTCTCGCACGCTTGACGCCCTTGACCTTAGGCGAAGCGCCTGCAGGGGCAGCCATGCAAGTGACAGCAGGAAGTGACGTGTTCATCGTGCCGCTTGAAGGCATTATCGATATTGACGCAGAGAAAGCGCGTCTGAACAAGGCGCTCGATGTCTCGCAGAAGGAAGCTACATCGCTGGAGGGCCGCCTGTCCAACGGGAACTTTGTCGAACGGGCCAAGCCTGAAGCGGTGGAGAAGGCTCGCGAGGATCATGCCCATCACGCTGCCGAGGTTGAACGCCTGAAAGCGGCGCTGGCGCGGTTGGGGTAGTTTCCTACCTGCGCCTTTTGTGCGATACAGCGGCCCTATGACACGCATTGCGCCCCTATTTGATCAGTCGACTGGATCGATCAAAATGCGTGCGTATGATCGATTGGATTTTTGCACTAGAACAGTGTTCCAAGTGTTCCAACCTGTTGGATTTGAAGGGGTGACGTGGTGTCCTTAGTCCTCGCCACCGATGACACCGGCGGGCCAGAGATTTTCGCTTCGCTGCAAGGCGAAGGACCGAGCACAGGCATGCCCGTTGCCTTCATGCGGCTGTCGCGTTGCAACCTCGCCTGCACCTGGTGCGACACCGCCTACACATGGCGGTTCGAAGGAGACAACCGTCCGCATCGTGATGGCACGACGTTTGAGCGCAAGGCCAATCAGGTTTCACTCGAATTGTCTGATGTGGCGGAACGGATCGCGGCACTGAGTCAAAACCGGCTAGTCATAACCGGGGGCGAGCCCTTGCTTCAGGCAGGCAAGCTGGCGGAACTGCTCGAACTGCTGCCCGATATCAGCGTCGAGATCGAGACCAATGGGACCGTCGCGGCCCCAACCCGGCTCGATATCCGCGTTGACCAATACAACGTCAGTCCAAAGCTCGCGCATTCGGGCAATGATCCCGAACTGGCGTTGATTCCCGAGCGTCTGGACACCTACGCAAGTGACCCTCGCGCGTTCTTCAAATTCGTGATTGTCGAACCGGAGGACGTTGACGAGGTGCTCGCGTTGCAGCGCCGTTATCGCTTCAAGCCAGGCCACGTATTTCTGATGCCCGAAGGCACAGAAAGTCAGGCGCTTGGATCGCGCGCCAGGTGGCTGTCCGACCTATGCCTGAAGCATGGCTTTCGCATGAGCGACCGGCTGCATATCCACCTCTACGGGGATACCCGGGGAACCTAACCCTGTGAACGCCACCTCTGCACGACGCGCTGGACTGTTTCCTCCTCGCCGCCATGCTGGTTCCAAAGATCGACGAAGCTCGGATCTTCGGATGCAGGTCGCTTGTTCTCTTCGAGTGTATCGAACGACACGCGGATCGGAATCGCAACGCCCTCACCGCAGACAATGCATTCCCGGTTGCGAAGCGCCGGGATCGAATCGAGGAAGCCGCGCGCGCCCTCGGGCATGGCTGCCCGGACAAAGGCTTGGTCGCGGTCGTTATTCAAACGCATCGAAATGATCGTACCGCACTGTGACAAGACGCCTTCCGCCAGATCCGACGGGCGCTGTGTAATGAGGCCTAGCGAGATGCCGTACTTACGCCCCTCTTTCGCGATCCGTGAGAGGATCCGACCGACCGAGGAACCATCAGCGTTCTTCTCGCTTGGAACATAGCGGTGCGCTTCTTCACAGACGAGCAGGATCGGACGCGTCTTGTCGTCACGGCCCCAGATCGCAAAATCAAACACTAGGCGGCTGAGAACGGCCACAACGGTGCTAGTAATATCCGAAGGGACGCCCGACACGTCGATGATGGAGATCGGCTTGCCATCGCCCGGCATGCGGAAAACCTTGCTGATAAACTGGGTCATCGTGTCGCCCACCAACATGCCCGAGAACATGAATTGGTAGCGCGGGTCAGCCTTCAGTTCATCAAGCTTGTTCTTGATCCGCATGTAAGGCGCAGAAGAAGTTGCCTTGTCGAGTTTGCCCATCTCGTCCTGAATCTTGTTCGACAAGTCAGAAAGCAGATAGGGGATCGGCGAATCAACGGTGATCTTGCCCAGCTGTTCAGCCAGGCGGTTTTTTGAACGTGCATGCAACAGACATTTTGCAAGGATGTCCGCGTCCACCTGACGCTCGTTGCCTGCACTCGTCAGCAGAACTTCGCAGTGCTCTTCGAAGTTCATCAACCAATAGGGCATCTGGAGGTTCGAAACGTCGAGGATTTGCCCGGTCTGACGGAAAGCCGCCGAGTATTCACCGTGCGGGTCAATCATCACCACATGGCCTTGCGGTGCCGCCTGGCAGATCCGGTGCAGGATCAGCGCGGCACTGGTCGACTTACCGGTACCGGTTGAACCGAGCAGCGCGAAGTGCTTGCCCAGCATGGCGTCGATGTAGAGACCGGCGCGAATATCCTTGGTCGGATAGACAGTGCCGATTTCAACATTGGCGCGGCCATCACTGGCGTAAACCTGCATGAGGTCCTGAGTCGTCGCCGGGAACACCATAGCGCCCGGAATTGGGTAGCGGGTTACACCGCGGCGGAAACCACGCAGGCGGCCCGTCAGCTTCTCCTCAACGCCTTCGCCGAGAAAATCGATATTGGCGAGAATCCCTCCATTGGCGCGGCGATCCTTGCGTTGGTTGCGGACACTAGCAAGCAGCCAGCTATCGCCCACGCGAATCTTGATCTGGCTGCCGACCTGGCCAGCCAAGCCGACCGAAGGATCGTCGTCATCCATACATTCATTGAGTCGTTCCAGATCGAGCGCGATCTGCGAACCGGAGCCAGCAATTTCCAGCACAACACCGATTGGCATTTGCGCATTCTGGTTGGGCGCCGATTCTGCCGACGCCGCCTGTTGAGCGGGCTCTGGCGCAGGCGCAGGAGTGATACGCGGCGCATCTTGCGGTGCCGGCGTCTGCTCTGGTTGACCGCAATTGGCAGAATTGAACTGGTCGAAGTTTTCGTTGCCCATGTTGCTTTTCGAAGCCCCAAATCATTGGATTACAGCACATGTCGAATAGATCGGTGAGGTTAAGATCGCGTCAACGATAGCTGGCAAGCATGGCCTCAGCTCGCTCAGATCATGGCGAATAGACGGCCGGCAATCCATCCCATGGATACCGAAAGCCCCACAGCCAAGAGTCCGTATAGCAAGGCAAAGCGCTGTGAGAATACCTCTACCAGGCGTTCAAAACCGACCTTTCGCACTTCAACTTCGGCAATGGCCGAAGCAATCACCCGACCGTCAAAAATAGCAAACGTTTCAGCGGTATATTCGCCAGTTATGACATTCGACGGTAACTGAATTCGGGCTTGATATAGCACCTGCTCGTTGATCGTCACACCGCTCATGTCTTCATTGTAGAGACCAAGCCTTTGGCGCAAATCGACCAGGCCAGCTGCAAAACGCGCTTGTTTTTCAGGATCGATTTGACCGGTTGGGGAAAGTTGGATGAATTCCGTGCCAAGCTCGTAAATCGCGGCTGTGCGTTCATCAACAATCTCTTCGACAGGGCGCGAAGCGGCGACCGCGAAGAATGAGGGGGCCGAGCGGAAATCACTCGATTGTGCGTTCATCCAGACACCGCCAATGCGATCTTTCTCGCGGATTGTGATTGGTTCTGTGGCGCCCTTCAGTACCACCACGATATCGTATTCGGCTCCGCCTCTTTGCCCACGCGGGTCGAGGATCGCCCCGTATAGCAACAGCTCAGTGCCGGTGAATCCCTGGCGCACTTGCACCTCGTCCTGCGAGACCGCCGGTACCAGGATCGCATCGCGCTGCCCCATCAGGAAGAACGCGGCGAATAGGACCAACAGAGCCCTCATAACGGCGCGACCGTGAAAATCTCGTCAGGTTGGACAGCCAAGCCAACAAGCATGCGAAGCGCAACCGCCAGCACAATTGCCGCCAACACAAAACGCAGAACTTCAGGCTTTGCTTTCATTGCGATTTGTGTGCCGAATTGCGCGCCAATGACCGAGCCAAGCAACAGCAGACCGGCGAGCACAATGTCGACCGCCTGTGTTGTAAGCGCGTGCATCATGGTAGTTGCCATGGTCACGAACAGAATTTGGAAGAGCGAAGTTCCGACAACGACATTGCCGCTCATTCCCAGAATGTAGAGCATCGCTGGTACGAGGATGAATCCGCCGCCTACCCCCATCAGCATGGTCAAAATACCGACGATAAAACCAAGGAAAAAGGGAGCGAGCGGGGAGATATACAGACCGGAACGATAGAATCTCCACCGCATCGGCAATGCCGCGATCACAGGATGGTGGCGCCGCTTGCGCACCTTTCTTGTAGTCTCACCGCCAGATCTCATCGTCACCAGGGCTTCTTGCAACATCAGGCCGCCAATCGCGCCCAGCATCATGACGTAGAGTATGTTGATCACGATATCGATCTGCCCGACCGCTTGCAGCAATCGGAAAAGAACTGCTCCGATAATCGCGCCAAAGATGCCACCACCTACTGTAACCGCCCCCATGCGGTAGTCGACGCCGCCTCGCCTGCTATGCGCCAGCACGCCAGAGACGCTCGCGCCAGTTACCTGTGTGGAGGCAGACGCTGCTGCGACTGTAGGCGGAATTCCGTAGAAGATAAGCAGCGGCGTGGTCAGGAAGCCTCCGCCCACCCCGAAGAGGCCCGAAAGAACACCTGTGACCGCGCCCAGCAGCACAATCAAAAAACCGTTCACTGACAGGTTTGCGATTGGCAAATAGACGGGCAGGATATCTTCCATAGAGAGCGGCCTAGCCCAGCCGCCCCTAGGATTAAAGTCGTGACATTGCGCGAACCGGTTTAAAAGTGCGTGGAGAGCGTTACGGCAACACCGGAAGGTGGGTCTGCGTCTCCCGCCACCCTTTCGCGATAGTCGAGCGAAAAGCGTGCCGGGTTTTGTGCGATCATCAAATCAACCCTTGCAACCGGCAAGAAATTGCGAAAAAGGGCACACCAACCATGTCAAAAAGCAATCCGCCCCTCAGCACGCTATTTGCGCCCGTGCGCGCACTTTTTGTTGGCGATGCGTCGGCCGGCATCCTGCTCATCCTTGTCGCGACAGCTGCAATGCTGGCAGCGAACTCGCCGCTGGCGGGCGAGTACAAGGAGTTATTCTACGGTGATCTGGCCTGGACCCCGATCGCAAAGCTCGATGATTTGCATTTATGGATCAATGACGGCCTGATGGCGGTCTTCTTCTTCGTTGTCGGACTCGAAGTGAAGCGAGAATTGATAGAAGGACAATTGGCAGACCCGATGAAACGCCGCTTGCCAGTGGTAGCGGCGGCAGCGGGTATGTTCGTGCCTGCTGCGGTTTACATGCTAGTGTCCGGCGGTGGGCAATACGCAAGTGGCTGGGCCATCCCGGCTGCAACCGATATTGCCTTCGCCATGGGTGTGCTGGGCTTGCTGGGGAACCGTGTGCCCGCCTCCCTGCGCTTATTCCTGCTAACAGTAGCGATCGTCGATGACATCGGAGCAGTCATGGTCATCGCTCTTTTCTACACCCCAACGATCAAAATGGCCTGGCTGGTGGCCTCTGTTGTGGTATTTGGATTGATGGTCGGTCTGAATCGCTCCCGAGTCAGCGTATTGTGGCCGTATGTCCTGATGTCATTGGTGCTTTGGTATTGCGTGCTCAACACGGGCGTCCATGCAACGATTGCTGGCGTTGTAGCTGCGCTGACAATCCCGATGCACGGCAGGAGCGGCAATCACATGCTCGAGAAGCTAGAGCACAATCTTGCGCCCTGGAGCGCATATCTTGTGGTGCCAGTCTTCGGGTTCGCAAATGCGGGTGTATCGCTGCAAGGCCTGGGAGTTGAGGCATTGCTTGACCCGCTGCCCTATGCAATCGCCGCTGGGTTAGTCATCGGCAAGCAGCTTGGCATCTTCACCGCAGTTTGGCTGGCGGTGAAGACCGGGTTTGCGCAAGCGCCAGACAATGCAAGCTGGATGGAAATCTACGGTGTCTCGATCCTGTGCGGTATTGGCTTCACAATGTCGCTGTTCATCGGAGGGTTGGCATTCCCGGGCAATCAACTGCTTATCGATGAAGCGAAGATCGGCATACTGACCGGTTCCGCCATTTCAGCGATACTGGGCTATATCGTGCTGCGAATGACCACCGTACACACTGCCGAAGAGTGCGACGATAAAGGCAATCCGCTTCCCAAGGAATAGCGACAGCGGAGAAACCGGCGACTACCAGCTGCCGGTATTTTCCATACTCCCCCATGGTTCTTGCGGCTCGAGACTGCCTTCCTGTAGCAGCTCGACAGAAATGCCGTCGGGTGATTTGACGAATGCCATATGCCCATCGCGCGGCGGGCGGTGAATGGTGTGGCCTGCATCCAACAGCTTCTGACATGTCGCGTAAATATCGTCGACGCGATAGGCCAAGTGGCCAAAGTTGCGGCCTCCATCATAATCTTCCGGCGCGGAGCCATCTTCTGGCGGCCAATTATGCGTAAGCTCAACCTCAGCCACGCCCTCTTGACCAGGCGCAGCGAGAAAAATGAGCGTGAATCGCCCTGCCTCGACATCAAATCGGCGAACCTCTTCCAAACCGATAAGATTGAAGAACGCCACCGTCGCATCAGGATCGGTAACGCGGATCATACTGTGCAGATATTTGACCATGTTGTTATCCTTCAAGTCTCGTCGTTCTTCAACTCATGGCCATCGTCCGTCGCTCAAGCAAGAAAAACGGGCGCGAATTCCTAAGAACTCGCGCCCGTCAGATGTCTCGTGAATGCCTAGAGCGTGTTTGCGTCAGATACTCGCGCTCAGTGTAAACACGACAGCATCGTCTGTGTAATCATAGGCTCCCGCCGGAATATCACCTTCAGCGCCGACGTAAGCTACGCCAATGCTAACCGGACCGCCGACAGCCACATCGAGGCCGATTGACCAGTCAAACGCCTTGCCGTCATCAGTAAAAGTCAGGAACCCGTCAGTGTAACCCAAGTGCGCCGTCACGCTGATTGGAGTCTCGGGAATGCCAGCAGACAGATCTGTGTAGATGTAGAAATTGTCTGAATCGCCAAGCGAATCCTGATCGGGCGCGTATGCTACACCGACGGTTGCTTCACCTGGTCCGAAGCCGAAACCAACCGAACCATAGAATTCGTAATAGTCGAAATCACCAGCACCTGCATCTGGGTACATATAGACGATACCGCCGATGTCGAATGACACGCCTTCGGCCAGACTACCGCCAAAGCCTGCATACACATCAACCTCGGTTGATCCGTAGCCGACTGTGTCCTCGTCCAGCGAAGAGGCCCATGTGCCAGCATAGAAGCCAGAGTCGTGGGCGAGATCTACTCCGCCCTGGATGGCAATCTCGCCACCAGACAAATCTACACCGCGGAACCGATACTCGGTTGCCAGGGCCACATTACCCGAGAGGGTAATGCCACTGTCACCACCAACCTTGCTGACGGTCTGTTCTGCGACAGGTTCTCTAACTGGCGCGATTTCACTGACGTCGATATCGACGTCAGCAGCAGCCTCAAGAGTAGCGAGGTCAAATTCGCTCTCAACTGCGTTTTCATTTGCGAGAGCCGGTGCCGCGGAGAGTGCGAGACCGGAAACTAATGTTGCGGCAAAAGCACCGCGTACGGACGTTAGCATGACAACTTCCTTGTGTTGTTTTATTTGCTTCGTCCCACCTGCAAACCCAGCGGACACCTGCTTGATACGGTGTTCTCTGCCCGGATTCGCAATAAACGTGCACGCCTTTGCTGCATCGCACAAGAGTTATTGCGCCGATTCCCCCATCGAAGGTATTTGTGGCACATTGTGTTGTGATTGCGCACCACTTGGGAAACACGCTTTTTCCAAGGCTGTGCAGGTTGCCGTGAAGCCTCCCCTAGCCTAAATGTTGCGCAGGTTCTTCCGTACTCACTATGGTAATAAGCAGTCTCAACAAGCTCCTGCGTCGCAAGGACAATGCATCATCCGGACCCCGTGTCCCCGATGGTGAGCGCTACTATGTCGTGGGTGACATCCATGGCCGCCTGGACCTGTTTGAAGCGCTTGTCGATGCCATCGAAGCAGACATAGCCGGGCATCCCGATGCCGACGTCACTGTGGTACTGCTCGGCGATCTGATAGACCGCGGCCCCGACAGTGCCGGTGTGATTGACCGCAGTTTGCAATGGCGGGAAAGCCGAAAGGTTCGGATTCTCGCAGGCAATCACGAAGAGATGTTCCTGCAGTCGTTTGATGACATTGAAGTGCTAAGGCATTTTCTGAAACATGGTGGCCGCGAAACAATCCTGAGCTTTGGTTTGCCGGTCAAAGAATACCGAAAGCTGGGACTCGAAGAATTGTTCGAACGGCTACCTGAGATCGTGCCCGCGAAGTCTCGAGAATTCGTCGATGACTTTGAAGAAATTATCGAAGCGGGAGACTATGTTTTTGTCCATGCGGGAATCAATCCCGAGCTGCCACTGGATAAACAAAAGCGCAGCGACTTGCTTTGGATTCGTGAGCGGTTTCTGAGGCACAAAGGCCCGTTCCCCAAAACAGTCGTTCACGGACACACCATTTTTGACGAAATAGAAATCAAACGTGACCGGATTGGTCTCGACACCGGTGCTTTTCGAAGCGGTGTTTTATCAGCCTTGGTTCTTGAAGGGGCCAATCAGCGAACGATCCAATCGATCGAGAAAAAGAAACACATCAAAATCAAGTATGAGGAAATTGGAGCATGAAGATCGCTATGGTTGGATCAGGATACGTCGGACTGGTATCCGGCGCCTGCTTTGCCGATTTTGGTCACGATGTCGTTTGTATCGACAAGGATCAATCGAAGGTCGATCATCTGCATGATGGAATTATGCCGATCTATGAGCCGGGTCTCGATGCTCTGGTCAAGACAAACGCAAAAGCAGGTCGGCTTACCTTCACCACCGACCTGGCCGAAGGGATCAAGGGCGCAAGCGCAATCTTTATCGCCGTTGGTACACCAAGCCGCCGGGGTGATGGACATGCGGATTTGTCCTTCGTCTATGCCGTTGCGGAAGAGATTGGGACCAGTCTATCAAATGATGCCGTGGTCGTGACCAAGTCGACTGTGCCAGTCGGTACCGGAGATGAGGTTGAGCGGATCCTGAAAGCGAGCGGTACGGGCCACAAAGTGTCGGTCGTGTCTAACCCGGAGTTCCTGCGTGAAGGAGCGGCGATTGGAGACTTCAAACGGCCCGACCGGATCGTGATCGGTTCAGAGGACGATTTCGGGCGCGAGGTCATGCACGAAGTTTATCGGCCACTCTTCCTCAATGAATCGCCAATTCTCAACGTCAATCGCCGATCGAGCGAGCTGATCAAATATGCCGCCAATGCGTTCCTTGCCACTAAGATCACCTTCATCAACGAGATGGCCGATCTTTGCGAGAAAGTGGGCGGCAATGTGCAGGATGTCGCGCGCGGCATCGGCATGGATGGCCGGATTGGCGCGAAATTCCTCAACGCTGGGCCCGGCTATGGCGGCTCTTGTTTCCCGAAGGACACCTTGGCGTTGCTGAAAACCGCAGAGGATTACGAGAGCCCGGTCCGGATCGTGGAGGCCGTCGTTAAAGTTAACGAAAGCCGCAAGCGCGCGATGGGCCGTAAAGTGATTGATGCATTGGGCGGCAGCAAGGCGGCTCGCGACAAAAAGGTCGCCCTACTCGGCCTGACATTTAAACCCAATACCGACGATATGCGCGATTCCCCCTCGATTGCGATTGCCCAGACACTCGCCGATACGGGCGCCCATATCGCGGCCTTCGATCCGGAAGGCATGGAGCAGGCCAAGCCACTCATGCCAAAAGTGAACATGTGCGAGAGCGCTTACGAAGCGATCGAAGATGCTGACGCGGTCGTGATCGTTACCGAGTGGGATGCGTTCCGTGCGCTGGATGTCTCGCGGATCAAGGAATTGGTGAAGACCCCGACCATCGTCGACCTGCGCAACATTTACAGCCCCAGTGACATGCGCGCTGCAGGCTTCACTTACGAGAGCATTGGCCGAGAGTAGATTCGGCGCTTCGCCAGTGATCGTGTAACCCTTCTCCAAACCCTTCCGAATTGATGAACAATTCAAAGGGATTGGAGATGGATTTACATGGCAAACATTCTCGACTGGCTTTCCTCGCTATTCGTGTTCACGATCGGGATCGTGGCGCTTGTGCTCGTGGTGCTGTTCATAATCGACCGCACACAGACGCAGGATGCAGTGCGCCATAACTATCCGGTGATTGGCCGCCTACGCTATGTTT
>JABDKI010000040.1 GCA_013002295.1 Altererythrobacter sp. | reverse complement strand
GTAATGAATTGGAATAATGATGAAAAGCGTGTTGAGGCACGGCTGGAGCGGAGGTTTGGCGCGATCACGTTAGCCAGCGGCCCAGACCCCGCGCCTGATCCGGAAGCGTTTGTGGATAAGCTCGTGGAAAAGGCGTTGGAAAGCTTGGGAGAACTTCTTCCTGCTGATGTGTTGGCACGAGGAAAGTTTGCACAGATTGATGCACTTGAGCTGCAGCAGCTCCGGGACAGCGTCGACACATGGCTGAGGCCAATGCTGAATGGGCGGCGCGATCTGGCCATACCGCGCGTGAAACTCGTCGAAGCCATTCTCAATCAGCTCGATTGGGACGCCCGCCAACAAATGGACAAGCTTGCGCCGCGTGACTTCGCTTCGCCTGCAGGCACGCACCATGTGATTGATTACACGGGCGAAGATGCGCCTTCGGTTGAAGTGCGTGTGCAGGCGTTGTTCGGTCTTGATAGTCATCCGATGGTCGGCCGTGCCCCGTTGCTGATCAAACTTACCAGCCCGGCTGGACGCCCCATTCAGTCGACCCGCGATTTGCCCGGTTTCTGGCGCGGTAGCTGGGCCGATGTGAAGAAGGATATGAAGGGGCGCTATCCGAAACACCGCTGGCCAGAGGAGCCTTGGGTGGAAAAGCCGAGCTTGAAGACGAAAAACGCCTTCAATCGGAGCGAAAACTGAATTAAGTGCGGGTCCATGAGCGCGAGAATCTATCAGCAACCTAAGAGTGCCATGCAGTCTGGCAAAGCCAAGATCGACACATGGGTGCTCGAATTCGAGCAGTCCGAAGCGCGTCGGCCCGATCCGCTGATGGGTTGGACGGGTAGCGGCGACACGCAGGCGCAAGTCTCGCTCAAGTTTCCGAGCAAGGAAGCGGCCAAAGATTATGCTTCCAAGCACGGTATCTCGGCGCGAGTTCATGCGACACCGCCTAAATCGCTCAAGCTGCAGGCTTACGCCGATAACTTTCGTTGATATCGGCGCAAAAACTGCGCTGTTGAATTCTCGACGAATCATCGCCATATGCCCGCCCGGGAGTCGGGTGGACGTTTGCGTTCGCTCACCGGGTCAGGTCCGGAAGGAAGCAGCCCAGGTGAATTGCGGCGGGTCGCTCGGCTCCTTTTCCATGCATTTCTGATGTCAGGTGGCATGACATTGCTGCGCCAAGCGCGTAGCAAGTGAGCATGGGTGATTCACCGGAAAACACGGATACGCCGCCATGGGACACTGGCGAGCAGGAAGAGGCTGAAAAGCCGAGCGCGGCCGAGTTGGAGGCTGCCGGTCAAAATTCCATGTTTGGCGACTCCGAACCCGCGCCCGAGCCAACCGCTGAACCAGTCAAGGCATCGGCGACGTTGCCAGAGCCTGAGACTCCTGCTGCTGCTGCCGCACCGGTAGATACAAACCAGCCTTATCGTGTTCTCGCTCGCAAGTACCGCCCGCAGACCTTCAGCGAGCTGATCGGTCAGGATGCGATGGTCCGCACACTTGGCAATGCGATCAAGCGAGAGCGGCTGGCACATGCCTTTTTGATGACCGGGGTTCGCGGGGTCGGCAAGACATCGACTGCGCGATTGATTGCCAAGGCATTGAACTGTGTTGGGCCGGACGGGCAGGGTGGTCCAACGATCGATCCCTGCGGTCAGTGTGAGCCGTGTACTGCCATCGCGGAAGGCCGCCATATCGATGTGATCGAGATGGATGCAGCTTCTCATACCGGCGTCGACGACGTGCGCGAGATAATTGAACAGGTCCGCTACTCTGCCGTTTCGGCTCGCTACAAGATCTACATCATCGACGAAGTTCACATGCTGACGCGCAATGCCTTCAACGCATTGCTCAAGACGCTGGAAGAGCCGCCCGCGCATGTGAAATTCCTGTTCGCGACCACTGAAGTCGAAAAGCTGCCGGTGACGGTGCTTAGCCGGACGCAGCGTTTCGATCTGCGCCGCATTTCGGCTGAGCTTCTGCAAGGCCATTTCGCGATGATCTGCGACAAGGAAGGTGTTCCTGCCGAAGACGAAGCACTGCATATCATTGCCGCTGCCGCCGAAGGCTCTGTGCGAGATGGCCTGTCCATTCTTGACCAGGCGATTGCGCATGCGGACATGGATACAGACGGCAAGGTCACAGCCGCAAAAGTTCGCGATATGTTGGGCCTTGCTGACAAGGGCGCGCAGCGGAGACTTCTCGGACACTTGCTCAAAGGCGATGCCAAAGCTTTGCTCACGGCGATTGAGGAGCAATATGCCTTGGGCGTTGAGCCTCTCGCCTTGATGCGAGCGCTGATGGACCTAACGCACCGCGTTACAGTGGCGCAGGTTTCGGGCGGTGAGCCCGATGTTCCAACCGCCGAAGAACGCGCCGCGCTGGGCGAGTTTGCGCAACGGCTGTCTCCCGCACAGCTTCACCGCCTTTGGCAATTGCTGCTCAAAGGCCATGATGAGGTGCGCAATGCGCCTGATCCGCTGGTCTCTGCGCAAATGGCATTGCTGCGGGCTATGCACGCGGCTGAGATGCCAGATCCGGGCAAACTTTCGAAGAAGCTGGAGGAGCTTGCGGAGAAAGGCATCGCGCCCACAACCGCAACAGCCGCTTCTGACGATGGCGCGACAGCAAGCGGTGCCGCGCCTGCGCGGGCTTCGGTCGAATGGGGCGCACTGGTGCAGCAAATCGACGATGCTGGCCAATTGCGGATCGCGCAGATTATGCGAGACTGGATCCGGGTGATCGAGCTTGCTCCGAACAAGCTGGTTTATTCTGTGAAGGATGGGTTGGGCGAAGACCCTGGTGCTGAACTGCGTGACTGCCTTTACCGGGTAACAGGCAGCCGCTGGCAGGTTGAGCGCGGCGAAGGTGATGGCGCGCCGACCTTGCGCGAGCAGGAAGAAGCCTCCAAATTGGCCAAGGAACAAGAGATCCGCGAGCATCCTATGGTCAAAGCGACCTTTGAGGCATTTCCCGATGCCCGTTTGCTCGAAGATGAAGATAAAGTCGCTCAAGCAGGCGGCAGCAGATGGAATAGGTAACGACCATGAAATCGATGGAAGAAATGATCCAGGCAGCTCAGCAGGCCGCCGAGACAATCCAGACCCAGATGAACGACATGCAGGCCAAGCTCGACGGGATCGAGGTGGAGGGACAGTCTGGCGGCGGCTTGGTCAAGGTCCGCGCCAGTGCCAAAGGCCGCGTTCTGGGTGTCACTATCGATGACAGCCTGATGAAGCCCGAAGAGAAGCATATGGTCGAAGACCTTGTGACGGCGGCATTCAACGATGCGCGCGACAAGGCCGACCGTGTTTCCAACGAGGAAATGAAGAAGATGCAGGGCGGCATGGGCTTGCCACCGGGCTTCAATTTGCCAGGTATGTGATCGCTCAAAATCGTGCTAGTGGCGCGATGAAACGGATTTTCGGAGAGACATCTTGGCGACACTGATGAACGATACAGGTGCTGGCAATGACGCGGATGTGCGCGGACAGGTGAGCGACGAAGAATGGGCGGTCCGGGTTGATCTCGCGGCAGCCTATCGGCTGGTTGCCCTGTATGGCTGGGATGATCTGATCTTTACGCACCTCTCTGCTAGAGTGCCGGGGCCAGAGCACCACTTCCTGATCAATCCGTACGACATGATGTTCGAAGAAATCACTGCGTCTTCGCTGGTGAAAATTGATGTAGAGGGGCAGCCAGTGATCCCGACGTCGCACCCGGTGAATCCTGCGGGCTTCACGATCCACTCAGCACTCCACATGAATTGTGAAGATGCGCACTCGGTCATGCATTTGCACACCCCAGCGGGTCAGGCTGTCAGTGCTATGGTCGATGGACTGATGGAGCATACGCAGACCGGAATGATCGCGCGCAGCGATATTGCCTATCACGAGTATGAGGGCATCGCGACGGACCTTGAAGAGCGTGACCGGCTGGTCGAGGACATGGGCGACAAGCACACAATGATCCTGCGCAATCACGGCACTCTCGCGATTGGCAAGACAGTTGGTGAGTGCTTCCTGCGCCTCTATTTCATTGAGCGCGCATGCGATGCGCAAGTGAAGATGCTTTCGGCTGGCCGCGACGGACTTCACAATCCGCCGCAAGGTACGCCGGAAAAGGTGAAGGCACAGACCCCGCCTGCAGGCATCGGGATGATTGCAAACGGGCTTGCTTGGCCAGCATTGCTTCGAAAACTCGACCGGATTGACCCGAGTTTCCGGACCTGATTTTGGCGGACTAATACTATCGCAAGGTTGCTATGTTAGTTATCGCAATGTTTGAGGTTCTGCCCAAGAAGCGAGTGACATTTTGCGGCCTGCGTATGTGATAAAGGCGGAAGAACTGGTTGCGGTGAATTATCTCGCCGACGATCACCCGCGCCCGCAATCGGTCGAGTGGATCAATCGCGGGACCGATCAGGTCTTGCGCCCAACAACAACGGACATGTTGCTGCGCACGCTATTCCAACCGACCGCTTCGCCGAGCGTACAAAAACTACACGACAGCTCAGGACTGCGCGTCGTTTTTCGCAGCGACGCCGAGCGGGAGAGGTTTGCCACCGCCTTCCGCGATGCCATCGCAAAGGAGCGCGCGACAACTGAGCATGTTGTGACGGCAATCTTCGATGACCGCGGCAAAGCAGACACCGCCATTGCAGCGCTTCATCACCAAGGGGTTTCCCCAGCCGCGATTTCATTGCTTTGCCGCGCAAGCCATTTTGGTGATCCGGAAGCGCGATGGCCCGAGGGACATAGCTCGATGAGCATCACTGGTGCCGTCGCGGGCGGCGGTATTGCCGGCGCCTTGCTTGGTGTGGCGTTTCTCTTTGTGCCCGGGGTAGGACCATTGGCGGCGGCGGGTGCGCTAGCTGCATCAGCAATTCCGTCGGTCGCATCGGTATCCGGCATTATTGGTGCGACAGGTGGTGCTGTAGCCAAGATGCTGACTGACCACGATGTCGATGGGGTTATGGCCGAGTACTACGACCGCCAGATCAAACGCGGCAAAGTCTTTGTTTCGGTGGATCAACGCCAAACCACTTTGGCGCGTGAGTTTGTCGAACGCGTGCTAGAGAAAAACGGCGGTGCGCATCCGCAATTGCCGGGCCCGCACCACAACTGATCCACAGGCGATCGCCTGCATCCACAAGAGATGCCGCATTGCCCATTGCGAGCCTGCGCTACGCTACCCATATTCCTACACAAAGGCGCGCCCAAACGGCGCGCGATAGGAATATATGACACAACACTTCCCTCTTCTCCCCCTGCGCGACATCGTCGTATTTCCTGGCATGGTCGTGCCGCTATTCGTCGGGCGAGACAAATCTGTCGCTGCCCTCGAAGTGGCGATGGAAGCGAGCAAAGACATTTTCCTGCTCGCGCAGCTTGAGCCAGGCTGTGATGATCCTGACGGAGATGATCTTTACGATTTGGGTGTTGTTGCGCAGGTGCTGCAACTGCTCAAGCTCCCCGATGGGACAGTACGGGTTCTGGTCGAAGGCAAGGCCCGGGCACGGCTAGAGAAACTCCATGGCCATGACAGCCACGTAATGGCCGAAGTCACAGTGATCGAGGACGAGTCGCTGTCTGGCAGTGAAGTCACCGCTCTAATGCGTCAGGTTGCTGAGCAGTTTGCCGAATACGCAAAGCTTAACAAGAAGCTGGGCGATGATGCAAGCGTGGAGCTGGGCGATTTCGAAGATGCGGGTGATCTGGCCGACAATATTGCAGGCGCGATTACTGCCAAGGTTTCGGATAAACAATCACTGCTGTCTGAGGTCAGTCCGCTGAAGCGGCTTGAGATGGTTATGTCCTTCATGGAAGGCGAGCTGTCTGTCCTGCAAGTCGAGCGCAAGATCCGTGGCCGTGTGAAGCGCCAAATGGAAAAGACCCAGCGCGAGTATTACCTCAACGAGCAGTTGAAGGCGATCCAGAGCGAGCTGGGCGGGGAAGACGGCGAAGATGGCGATGAGATCGCTGAACTCACCGAGAAGATCGAAAAGACCAAGCTTTCAAAAGAAGCAAAGACCAAGGCAAAAGCCGAACTGAAGAAGCTCAAAGGCATGCAGCCGATGAGCGCTGAAGCGACTGTGGTCCGCAATTACCTGGACATTCTGCTTGGTTTGCCATGGGGCAAGAAGACCAAGATCAAGAAAGATATTTCGCAAGCGCAGGAAGTGCTCAATGCGGATCATTACGGCTTGGAAAAGGTCAAAGACCGCATCATCGAATATCTTGCTGTTCAGGCGCGAACGAACAAGCTGAAAGGCCCGATTCTGTGTCTGGTCGGTCCTCCGGGTGTCGGCAAAACATCGCTGGGTAAGTCGATTGCAAAGGCAACTGGGCGCAAATTTGTGCGGCAGTCCTTGGGCGGCGTGCGCGATGAAGCGGAAATTCGCGGTCACCGCCGTACCTATATCGGATCGATGCCGGGCAAGATCGTCAACAATCTGAAAAAGGCAGAAAGTTCGAACCCGCTCTTCCTGCTCGACGAGATTGACAAGCTTGGCCAGGACTTCCGGGGTGATCCCGCCTCAGCATTGCTTGAGGTGCTCGACCCTGAACAAAACAGCAAGTTCCAGGATCACTATCTGGAGCTAGATCTCGATCTGTCGGACATCATGTTCGTTACCACCGCGAACAGCCTTGATCTGCCACAGCCCCTGCTTGATCGGATGGAGATCATTCGTCTGGAAGGCTACACTGAGGACGAAAAGGTAGAGATTGCCACCCGGCATCTTCTGCCAAAGCAGATTGAAGATCATGGCCTCAAGGATGACGAATTCGAGCTCACGCAAGAAGGATTGCGCGATCTGATCCGTTATTACACGCGCGAAGCCGGGGTCCGGACGCTCGAGCGTGAAATTGCACGACTGGCGCGCAAGAGCTTGCGCAAGATTCTTGAGAAAGAAGCAACCAGCATCACAATCACGCCCGAAAACCTTGGTGACTTTGCAGGTGTACGCAAGTTCAAGCACGGCATGTCTGAAGAGGAAGCGCAGGTTGGCGTTGTGACCGGCCTGGCATGGACATCGGTGGGCGGTGAGCTGCTGACCATTGAAAGCGTGACCACGCCCGGCAAAGGCGAGATCAAGTCGACCGGTAAGCTGGGCGATGTAATGAGCGAAAGTATTGCAGCTGCGTTTAGCTTCGTAAAATCGCGCGCGCCCGCTTACGGGATCAAGCCGTCGATCTTCCAGCGACGCAACATCCACATCCACTTGCCTGAAGGTGCCGTGCCAAAGGACGGCCCAAGTGCCGGTATTGGCATGGTGACATCGATCGTGTCCGCTCTCAGCGGCATTGCGGTGCGCCCGGATGTCGCGATGACCGGCGAGGTCACATTGCGTGGCCGCGTACTGCCGATTGGCGGGCTCAAGGAAAAACTGCTCGCAGCGCTACGTGGCGGGATCAAGACAGTTCTCATTCCGGAAGAGAATGTGAAGGATTTGGCGGAGATACCCGACAATGTGAAGGAAGGCTTGGAGATCGTCCCGGTCAGCCATGTTGATCAGGTTCTCGAACAGGCGCTGACCGACGCGCTCGAAGAAATCGAATGGACTGAGGCGGACGATCTGGCCAGCCAACCGGTGCCGCCTGCGATCAGCGGCGATGGCGCGCCAACGGCGCACTAAGCAAATGCATGGTGCAGCGCAGCGACTCGGCAGTGCAAATTTTCCTGTCGCTGACGCGCCTTGTCGCGCATTCTGGTGACCTTGACCTGTAGCTCTGCGCCAATGCGGCACAGTTTATCGTAAATGGTGCCAGATTCTCAAAAAATGGCGCTTTTCTGCGCGATTTGCCTTTGACAGCGCGGGTAAAAACGTCTCAATTTGCCGGCCTTCGGAGGGGGGACTTTCGAGCATACTTTTTTTGAATTCGAGAAACAGGGGTTCGCTAAGAATGAACAAAAACGATCTGATCAGCGCTGTGGCCGATGCAAGCGGCTTGTCCAAAAGCGATTCAGCCAGTGCTGTTGAAGGCGTGTTCGATACAATCACCAAAGCATTGTCGGGTGGCGACGAAGTGCGCCTCGTGGGCTTTGGGACATTTTCGGTTGCAAAGCGCAAAGCTTCGACCGGACGTAACCCGCGTACTGGCGAGCCGATGACTATCAAGGCCTCTAACCAGCCAAAGTTCAAAGCCGGTAAGGGCTTGAAAGACTCGGTGAACTGAGAACACGCTTGCAAGCGCGCTTAATTGACGCGCCAGGGAAATGACCCCGCCGGAGCAGTCCAGCGGGGTTTTTCTTTGCTCCAAATCTGGGATTAGTTGGCCAGCTTGATCAGCGCAGTCGGTGCGTTCTGTGTTCTGCCATCAACTTCCCAGGTCAGCACTTCGCCGCGCGGGGATGATGTCGATCCTTCGTCTGTATTGTTGGCCCGGATAGTTCCATTCGTTACAATCGTGAAGGTGCCTTCCATACTTGGCAACTCGGGCATGTTGCCCGCGTTCTCTCCCAATGAACCCAGATTCGTCAGACCCATCATGCCGCCCATCATTCCGCTCATTGGGTTGGCGTCGTCTTGTGCGGAGTAGCCCGGCGCATTGACCCTGACTGTATTCTCGTCGCGCAAGATGACTTCGACAAAAGTTGTGCCGGCAGGAAAGCCTTCGATGACCGGGAAGCTGAAATCGTGGCTCAGCTTGCCGCTGGCGACATAGCGCACGTCGAACACGCCGTTGCCTTTGATTTCGACCCGTTCCCAACCTTTGTGTCGCAGCAATAGCCCGCGCAGTTTTTCGGCCGCTTCCGGGTCGGTCGGATCGATCCCGCCCATCATCTTCGCCATATCCTCGGCTTCTTTTTGCGCCTTGGCGATGCGTTCTTGCGCGCCTGCATCCCATTCTGTCCGTTGCTCAGCCAATTCCGTTTCCGTGCAATCACGCACGTCGTAATTGTCGGTGTAACACTGTTCGGCTTCGAACTCCTCTGCAGCGGATTCCATCTGGGCCAAATCACTCAAACCCAGGAAGAAGATCTCACCGTCATAGGTGAAGCTGAATGCTCCTGCGTCCTCGAGCACCAGCTCGGAAGTGAATTTCCCGGGTGAAACGAAGCAACCGGTTAAGGCCAACGCAAGGGCGGCCAACATGGCTGTGGTGCGAATGCGTAGATCAGCTTTCATGATTACTTCCTCTAAAGGTTGGGCTTATCGTGTCGTTGTAGCATAAAGCGCGATTGCGGCGGCATTGCTGACATTCAGGCTTTCAACTGCCCGTGTGATCGGCAGTTTGGCCAGTGCATCACAGTGCCCTTCGATGTTTTGGCGCATACCGGTGCCTTCTGCGCCTAGCACCAGAGCAACGGGACCCGCTGGCAATGCTTCGCCAAGCGTGGTCTCCGCATGCCCTGTAAGGCCAATCCGCCAATAGCCAGCTTCGGCCATCTCCTCGAGCGCGCGGGCAAGATTGACCACACGTATCCAGGGAACGACTTCCAGCGCACCCGACGCCGATTTTGCGACCACACCGGATTCGGGCGGTGAATGCCGGTCTTGCGTCACAATGGCAGCTGCCCCGAACGCAGCAGCCGAACGCAAGATTGCGCCGACGTTGTGCGGATCGGTAACTTGATCGAGTACAATCAATGGGCGTGCAGAATCCGCATCGGTAAATTCATCAAGAAAGCGGTTCTCCAACGCCTCGCATTCGAGCACGAGGCCCTGATGCGGTGCGTCCTTTGCAACCAGGCGCGCAAGGTCGGTGACATCTGCATATTCGATCGGGAAATCGGCCGGCAACTCACCATCGAGCGTTTCGATGCCTTCGCGGGTGGCCCATAGCTTGCGGTGAACGCGCGCAGGATTTTTCAATGCCGCTTCCACCGCATGCCGCCCCCATAGCCGGGCATGACCGGCGGTTGCACGACCGGAGCCTCGCCCGCCTTTCATTCGTCCTGCCCGACCTCTAAGCGCGCGTTTGCGCTCGCCTTTGGCCATTACTGTTCTCCAAAAAGTGCTTTGTTGCCGCTCCCCTGCCAGCCACACCATTGACAGGCAAGCGCCGCTTCGCCAAAGGGGCGCGTCTCGGCATTCGGAGCCGCCTCACGGCAGCTCTATTTTTCCCGCAGGAATATGTGGACAGGTGGCCGAGTGGTTAAAGGCAGCAGACTGTAAATCTGCCCGCGCAAGCGTACGCTGGTTCGAATCCAGCCCTGTCCACCATTCCTCTCTTGGCTATTTCTCGACAGCTTTGAAAATCGCCATCCCGGCGACCATCGAAATGACGAAAACACCGGCAGGGACAGGATTGACCGCAAGTGATGCGATGCCCGGACCCGGGCAAAGTCCGGCCAAGCCCCATCCCACGCCGAACAGCACTGCGCCTAGCGTCAAGCGCCGATCAATCAAGTCTGTGCCCGGCAACGAGAAGCCGGTATCGGCTATGGGTCGCTCCATCCTGCGTTGAACCAGCCAGGCGGCCGCCATTACCAGCGTCGCACCGCCCATGACGAATGCCAACGTGGGATCCCAATGCCCAGCTATGTCGAGAAAACCTCGAACGCGGGAAGGGTCCATCATTCCCGAAAGGGCGAGCCCGCCTCCAAATAGAGCACCCGACAGAAGAGCGATAATTGCCTGCCGCATTACCAGCCTCCGCCTGCCAAATTGACGATGGCAACCGTTACCATGCCGCTGCCGATGAAAGTTACGACGGCGACAATTGACCTGCGGCTGAGCCGCGACATCCCGCACACACCATGCCCGCTTGTACAACCGCTTCCCAGCCGCGTTCCAAAACCAGTGATCAGCCCGCCAGCAATCAACCAACCCATAGATGGTGGGTAAGTGGATTCTATCGGGCCAGTCACACCTTGGAATGCCAATGCGCCAAGTATCAGGCCCGCGATGAACACCATGGCGACAATCCGCGGCGGGCCGGCATCGCTCAACCCAATACTGCGAGCGGCCAGCCCGCTAACCCCGGCGATACGGCCAAGGCCGAGCAACATGATAGCCGCAGCGATGCCAATCATGATTCCTCCGGCTAGACCTTCGAGCGGTTGGGCGTGAGGGAAGTAAGGCAAGGTCATAGCTGGTCCACTGGTATCTTGAGATATCGCACGCCGTTCTCCTCTGGTTCCGGCAAATGCCCGGCGCGCATGTTTACTTGTACGCTGGGCAAGATCAGTTTTGGCATGCCCAACGTCGCATCGCGAGCGGTTCGCATTTCAACAAACTCGTCCTCGCTCACACCATCGTGGACATGGACATTGGATCTGCGTTGTTCACCAATCGTGCTTTCCCATGCGTAGTCATCGCGGCCCGGAGCCTTGTAATCGTGACACATGAACAGGCGCGTTTCGTCCGGCAGCATGAGCAAGCGGTGTATTGAGCGGTACAACTTTGCCGCATCGCCGCCCGGGAAATCTGCACGCGCAGTGCCATAGTCCGGCATAAACATCGTATCGCCCACGAACACTGCATCACCCATAACGAATGCCATATCAGCAGGCGTATGCCCCGGTACGTGCAGTGCAACACAGGCGAGTTCACCTAGCGCAAAGGTCTCTCCATCTTTGAACAAATGCCCGAACTGAGATCCGTCGGCCCGGAAACCTGAGCCGGCATTGAACAATTCGCCAAAAACACTTTGTACCTGAGAGATGTGCTCGCCAATCCCGATTGTGCCGCCAAAGATGCTTTGCAGATATGGTGCCGCCGACAGATGGTCAGCGTGCACATGCGTTTCGATGTGCCAAATTAAATTGAGATTCTGACCAGTGATGAATGCCGCAATGGCATCTGCAGATGTGTGCGATGTACGCCCTGATGCAGCATCATAGTCTAGAACCGAATCTACGATTGCGGCGTCCTTGGTTGCTGGATCATGCACGACATAGGACACGGTGAACGTGTCTTCGTCGAAGAAAGCTGAAATCTCGGGCCTGCGCATCTCCCCAGACAAGGCAGCGCTGATTTGCTTGCGCGCCAGGTCAATTGCGATTTCAGGCTCTTGTGTTGTCATCCCTCTCTCCCACGCGGTCTCATAACAGGGCGATGCAAGTGTGCAAAAGCTCAATCGCATGGTAGGCGCTTTGACTTGCCGTGAACAGGGAAGGTTACTATTCCCGCACACCATGGAACTCACTGCCCAAGATCGAACAGGCCGCCCTGTTATCTCCGCTACCGGTCTTTTTACACCGGACCATGTCATCACCAATGAAGAATTGGTCGCAAGCTACAACGAGTATGTGGAGCGGCACAACGCGAGCAATGCAAATGCGATTGCCGCGGGCGAGGTCGAAGCGCTTCAGCCTAGTTCGGTTGAATTCATCGAAAAAGCGAGCGGGATAAAGGCGCGCCATGTGATGGCGAAAGAGCCGATACTCGATCCAGACATTATGTCGCCGCGCTGGGAAGAACGCGGCAATGACGAGCTTTCGATTATGGCGGAGATCGGCGTCAAAGCCGCGCGTCAGGCGTTGGAGCGGGCAGGGCGCGACCCCAAAGACGTGGATGCGGTGCTTTGTGCCGCTTCAAACATGCAACGCGCATATCCCGCGATGGCCATCGAAATTCAGCAAGAGCTGGGCATCGATGGTTTCGGCTTTGATATGAACGTTGCGTGCTCTTCAGCGACGTTCGGTATCCAGACAGCGGCAGACTACATTCGCGCAGGCAATGCCAAGAGTGTGCTGGTGGTAAGCCCTGAGATTACTTCGGGCCATTTGAATTGGCGTGACCGCGATAGTCACTTCATTTTTGGCGATGTTGCGACCGCTGTACTGGTTGAGGATGCAGCTATCGCTCCGTCTGAGCATTGGGACATTTTGGGCACAAAGCTAAAGACCGTATTCTCCAACAATATCCGCAACAATTTCGGTTTTTTGAATCGCGCCCATCCAGATGGCGACGGCAAGCCAGACAAGCTGTTTGTGCAAGAAGGGCGAAAGGTCTTCAAAGAAGTGGTACCAATGGTTGCGCAGATGATCATTGATGAGGCCGAGCGACTGGAGATCGATCCGAAAGGCCTGCGCCGTCTGTGGTTGCATCAGGCCAATGCCGGAATGAACCGCCTGATTTCGCACAAGGTTTTGGGTCACGAAGCAAGCGATGACGAAAGCCCGACCGTTCTTGACACCTACGCCAACACATCGAGTGCAGGTTCGATCATTGCCTTTCACAAGCATAGCGAAGATCTGGCTGTCGGCGACGATGGGCTGATCTGCAGCTTTGGCGCTGGATATTCGGCTGGCACCG
Source organism: Altererythrobacter sp. (assembly GCA_013002295.1). Classification (GTDB taxonomy): domain Bacteria; phylum Pseudomonadota; class Alphaproteobacteria; order Sphingomonadales; family Sphingomonadaceae; genus Erythrobacter. The sequence continues at coordinate 1,898 of JABDKI010000040.1, read as the reverse complement.
TTTTTGTTCGCAAGGTTGGTTGATATCATCGCAGGCTTTGCTTGCAGCGCTTCGCACCACACCCTAGATGCGGCTGATGGCCGGAGAAATTTTAGATAACAAGGGGCGCGGCGAAGTCAGTTGGAGCTGGCCGCCGATACACCCTGAAGGACGCAAATTTGGCGTCATCGCTATAGGGCTCAGCCTGATCCCCCTTATCCTGCTCGATTGGGAAATCATCGGTTGGCCGATGTTGCTCATGTCTGCAGGCGTGTTCGCGTTTTTCCGCGATCCGGAACGCGTTGTTCCGCAGGGGGAGAACGCGATTGTTGCACCTGCGGACGGGCTTGTCTCCATGATCACGCAGGTAGAGCCGCCTGAAGAGCTATGCGTGGACGACGGTTCTGGCGCGCCAAGCTTAGCACGTGAACCTGTCACACGGATTTCAATCTTCATGAGTGTGTTCGATGTTCACATCAATCGCTCACCCATCGCAGGCACGATTGAACGCGTCGTCTATATTCCTGGCAAGTTCATGAATGCGGATTTGGACAAAGCGAGCGAAGAAAACGAGCGCCAGCATTTTCTGGTGCAGCGGCAGGACGGCGTAAAGATCGGCTTTACACAGATTGCGGGTCTTGTTGCACGGCGGATTGTGCCGTTCGTCAAGCCGGGCGATACTGTTGCTAGCGGTCAACGCGTCGGCCTCATTCGCTTCGGTAGCCGAGTGGACGTTTACCTGCCCGCAGGGACGGACCCGAAGGTTCTGATGGGGCAAAAAATCATCGCTGGTGAAACCATTTTGGCTGAGCTGGGATCGCAGAAACTGCTCGAAGGTATCGCTCAGTGAGTGATTCGCCGCGTGTTGGGCCAAAGTCGGAAGAAGGCGAAGAAGTACTTCCCAAACCGGCGAAGACTACGCGCGGGCTTTCACTGAGGGCGCTTCTGCCCAACGCAATCACAGCGGCGGCCTTGGCGGCTGGATTGACGGGAATACGGTTTGCTATCTCAGGCGATTGGAATCTGGCGGTTTATGCGGTTGTTCTGGCTGGATTGCTCGACGGGGTAGATGGACGGATCGCACGGCTTCTGAATGCGCAATCACGCTTTGGGGCCGAGCTTGATAGCCTTGCGGACTCGATATCCTTTGGTGTGGCTCCGGCGATTATCTTGTACCTCTGGTCGATCGAGGATTTCCCGCGGCTCGGCTGGTTTGCATCCTTAGCATTTGCCATTTGTGCCGCGCTGCGTCTGGCGCGGTTCAATGCGCAAATCGACACCGATGATCAGCCGCACAAAATGGCCGGGTTTCTGACAGGTGTTCCTGCACCGGTAGGGGCAGGACTGGCGTTCCTGCCGTTCTACCTATGGATGGCGACCGATATTCAGGAATTCCGCAATCCGGTGATTGTCTCTATCTGGCTGGCAGCCATGGGCATGCTGATGATTTCCAACGTCGCGACATTCAGCTGGAAATCGATCCGACCTCGGCGCAGCATTCGCCTGGAAGTCATTGGTGTCTTTGCGCTCGCTTTCGGAGCATTGTTGCAAGAACCATGGTGGACCCTCGCGGGGATATGCGTGATCTATGTCGCGTTGATGCCGCTGGCCCTTTACCGCTACGGAAAAATCAAGCGGCAATCGCAAGATGAGCGGGCGAAACCTGCTGGCTAACGCCAGCGCGAGCAGCAGGCGCGGTACGTAAAGTCACCACTGCGGCCTCGTTAACCCGAACTGCTGCATTACGATCCAAAGCCATTTCAGCTTTCATCGAGTGATAGGCATTGCGCCATTTCAACGCGCTATCCGTCAAAGAGATAAAGCTTCCCAATGCTACCACTGTGAAAAGCGCTGCAAGTGCGATGGTTAGCATGGGTTGTCTCCTGTCTGGCCTTCGTGCTTGACCTTTCAAGCGCTGG
>JABDKI010000038.1 GCA_013002295.1 Altererythrobacter sp. | reverse complement strand
CACTTGTCCTGGAATATCGATCCTGCGAGCCTTTCCTTCGCGTACCCGGTCAAGAGCGCTGCGCTCAGGTCCATAAATGCCTGGCAGGCGGAAAACGCGCGCGCCCAGCTGCATCCATTTCGCGTCGGCATCTGCACGCGCATTGCGGCGACCTTTGCTCGCGCCAGATACGGTGGGGGTGCTCTCATCCACCCAGGCGCCATGCTGGTCGCCGTAGACCCCGGTCGAGCTCAGGTATCCGATCCATCGGCTAGACAAGGCTTCGCCATAGCGGGCCAAAACCGGATCATCGCCGGTTTGTCGATCCGGCGGCACGCTGGAGACGAGATGGCTTGCCTCGCGCAAAGCCGCGCGAACTGCGTGTTCGTCATTGAAGGCGATATTGCCTGCGCTGCCAGTCGCGTCGACGGCCCAGCCACGCGCTTTGAGGGCATCGGCCAATCGCCCCGCCGTATATCCAAGGCCAAAGATGAGCATATGTTTCATCGCTGGCATATCTAAGCGTTGGACAGCGGCGCAAAGCAACCTAAATCGGCGCGCATGGATATGCAAAGCAACCCCGAGATGGCAGACGCCGCCCCTACCCCGCACGAGCCGCCGGTGATCCGGCGTGAGGATTACAAACCCCATCCCTGGCTCGTTACTGAAACCGAGTTGGACTTTGATCTTGGGCTGGAGATGACGCGCGTTACATCCAGGCTGACGGTTGCGCATAATGCTAAGGCCGCACTGGTGGATTCGATCCGGCTGGATGGCGATCACCTTGAATTACTGTCTGTCAAAGTCGATGGCGAAGTGCGCAATGACTTCTCCCGCGACGGCGGCGATCTGATCATCCCCTTGAGCGGCGAGGCGCATGAGATTGAAATCGCGACGTCAATCAAGCCAACCGCGAACACTCGGCTTGAAGGCCTTTATGCCTCTAACGGCATGCTGTGCACGCAATGCGAAGCCGAAGGGTTCCGCAGCATCACCTTCTTCCCGGATCGCCCGGATGTGCTGAGCACATACCGCGTCAGGATGAGCGGCTCGAAAGAGCAATTCCCAATCCTGCTGTGTAACGGCAATCTGGAATCAGCGGGCGAAGGAGAAGACGGTACGCATTGGGCCGAGTGGTATGATCCCTGGCCAAAGCCGAGCTATCTGTTCGCACTGGTCGCGGGCGATCTGGTCGCCAATTCCAGTACCTTCACAACGATGAACGGCCGCGAAGTCGAGCTGAACGTTTGGGTTCGCGAGGAAGATTTGCCGCGCACCGATCATGCGGTTGAAAGCCTGAAGAAGTCGATGAAATGGGACGAGGAGACTTTCGGTCGCGAATATGATCTCGATCTCTACAACATCGTAGCGGTCAGCGATTTCAACATGGGCGCGATGGAGAACAAAGGCCTCAACGTCTTCAACACGAAGTATGTTTTGGCCGATAGTGACACCGCCACCGATGCCGATTTTGACGGCGTAGAGGGCGTTATCGCGCATGAATACTTCCACAATTGGTCGGGCAACCGGATCACCTGCCGCGACTGGTTCCAACTGAGCCTGAAGGAAGGCTTCACCGTTCTGCGGGACCAGTTGTTCAGCCAGGACATGCAGGGGGAGGCTGTCAAGCGGATCGAAGACGTGCGCATCCTGCGGGCGGCACAGTTTCCGGAGGATTCAGGCCCGCTGGCGCATCCGATCCGCCCGGACAGCTACCGCGAAATCAGCAATTTCTACACCGCCACAGTCTACAATAAGGGCGCCGAAGTTATCCGCATGATGCGCACGATGGCTGGCCCCGAGCGGTTCCGCAAAGGCACCGACCTCTATTTTGATCGCCACGATGGCGAAGCCGCAACCTGCGAAGACTTTATTCGCGCGATCGAGGAGGGCGCTGAGCTAGATCTACAGCAGTTCCGCCTGTGGTATCGCCAGGCCGGCACGCCGCAAGTGAAGGTTGCTGTCAGCCATGACGGAGGCACTGTGACACTTTCGCTGGCGCAGACAGTGCCCGCGACTCCTGGCCAGCCGGATAAGCAACCGATGGTAATTCCGCTGCGCATTGCATTGCTTGATGCAGCGACTGGTCAACATAAGGGCGAAGAACTGATCGTGCTCGATAGTGCGGAACAGACCTTCACTTTTGACGGGTTCGTGGCGCGACCTGCACTGTCGATCAACCGTGGCTACACAGCTCCGGTAAGAATCGAACGTGAGGCTTCGCTTCAAGAGTTGATGCTGTTGGCGGCGCATGATGATGACAGCTTCGCGCGCTATGAAGCGATGCAGGAACTGTTCGTCGGTCACCTGATTGCAGCAGCCAATGGCGAATTGTCCGACGATGCACGTCAGGCCGGTGAGCAAGCTATCGCAACCGCTATGCGCGCAATCCTGACGGACGACATGCTCGACGATTCGATGCGCGGCGAGCTGATGATTCTGCCGACCACGACCTATCTGTTCGAGCAATTCGACAAAGCCGACCCGCAAGCGATCCACGATGGGCGCGAGGGCGTAAAGGCGATGATTGGCCGCGAATTGCAGCAAGAACTGGACGCCCTTTACATGCGGTGCACGAAGATACCCTACAATGGCGATGGCGCGCGCGGTGCGCGGAAGGTCAAGTCGCTTGCGCTCGGCTTCATCGCGGCCAGCAATCCTTCGAGGGCGGCTGAACTCGCCGCCGCGCAATATGATGCTGCGAACAATATGACTGATCGGCAGGGGGCTCTTGGCGTGCTTGCCGGGCTGGAGAATCCCCTGCGCGAAGCGAAACTGGCTGACTTCTATGATCGCTACAAAGGCAACGCGCTGGTGATCGACAAATGGTTCACGCTTCAGGCGTGGTCATTGCACCCGCAAGTGCTTGAACACGTGGAAGCATTGG
>JABDKI010000025.1 GCA_013002295.1 Altererythrobacter sp. | reverse complement strand
TCGTAGCGTTGTGAGAAGACCTCAAATAGCAGTTCAGCACCGGTTGGCGACAGGGGCACATATCCAAGCTCATCGATGATCAGCAGGCTGTATTTACTCAGTTGCTTCTGCAGACGCAGCAGGCGCTTCTCATCCCGGGCTTCGAGGAGTTCATGGACCAAAGCCGATGCGGTGATGAAGCCGACAGCCAGACCCTTCTGACAGGCTGCCAACCCAAGGCCGAGGCCAATATGCGTCTTGCCGGTGCCGCTGTTTCCCACGGCGATGATGTTCTCGTTACGGGTGATGTAGTCACAGCGCGCCAGCTCCATCACCAGCATCTTGTTCAACGAGGGCATGGCCTTGAAGTCGAAGCTGTCGAGACTTTTGACGGCCGGGAACTTTGCAGCCTTGATCCGCCGTTCCACCATGCGCCGCTCCCTGTCGATGAGCTCCAGTTCGGCGAGGCGCAAAAGATAGCGGGAATGATCGATGCCTTCTGCCGCGCATTGCTTGGCGACTTTGTCATACTCACGCAGGAACGTCGGCAGGCGCAGGGCTTTCAAATGATGCGCCAGTAACAGCTGGGGCGTGTCGGTCATGACCCACCTCCCGACAGAAGTGCCATGTAATCGCGAGCGGATGTGATGGCAACGTGGGCTTTTGGCAGATATGGGTAAACTGTCATGTCCAGCCGGGGTGGTCTGCGTTCGATCCGGCACAGAACCAAATGCTTCACGGCATCAAAGCCGATCGTGCCGCGTTCAAGCGCGCTCTGTATCCCGGCTTCAACATCCGCGATCCGGAATGTCTCTAGAAGCCGCAGAACCTGAACGAACTCGCGCTTGCCCTTTTTACCCATCCGCGCCTCCATAAGGCGACGCAGGATGAGAAAGGCTTCAGGCAATTCCCAATCGGCCAGTGGAGCTGCCTGATCGAGTGCATTGGTCTTCTGTTCGATCAGCGCCAGATAATGAAGCGGATCATAGATGTAATCCTCCTTCTCCCAAGACCGGATATGGCGGGCGATGACTTCAGCACCGCAGGCAATCACCACCTCATGCACATAGCCCCGCACCAGAACTTCCTGGTGGCCGTAGGCCGTCGGAACAGAATAATCATTACCGCGATAGCGCACGAGCGACAGTGAGCTGACCCGAACTGATTGTTTGTCGCAGGCGTCGTACGGAACAGCTGGCAAAGGCTGAAGCCGTTCCGCATCAGCCACAAATCGCTCCCCAATCGTGCCTTTGTGCCCCCGCAGCTTGTCGTCCATGCGCTTGCGGCACTGTTCGGCCAGATGAGCATTGAGATCATCAAAGCTGGCAAACCGGGGCTTGGGCACCATGAAGTTCCGGCGGGTGTAGCCAACCGTTCCCTCGACTTTACCTTTGTCATTCCCTTTGCCCGGGCGGCCAAACCGATCCTCAAACAGATAATGGGACACCAGTTCTGAGAACACCCGGGTTCGTTTGCGCTGCCCGTCCCCCAGAATGCGGGCCACGGCAATCCGCGTGTTGTCGTACAGGATCGACAAAGGTATGCCGCCGAAGAACGCGAACGCGGCTACATGTGCGTCACAGAACGCCTCGGTTGTCTCGGCCGGGTACGCCTTCAAAAAACACGCATCTGAATGCGGTAGGTGCATCACCAGAAAGTGGATCTTCCGTTCAACGCCGCCGATGATTGCAAGCGCCTCACCAAAGTCCGCCTGAGCATGACCTGGTGGATGTGACAGAGGTACAAACATCTCCCGCTGACGCTGTTTGGTCGCGAAGACGTAATCCTTCACAATCGTGATGCCCCCAGCAAAGCGATGCTCATCACGCAGTCGTTCAAATATCCGCTTCGACGTGTGCCGCTGCTTCTTGGGAACCAGTTTGTCGGCCTCAAGGATCTCGTCGATAATCCCCGTAAACGCGTCCAGCTTTGGGCGACGGATAGCTTTGTCGCGCCGATAACCTGGCGGGATCGAAAACCTCAGCATCTTCTCAACAGTGCGACGGTTGATCCCAAAGATACGCGCCGCTTCCCGACGGCTCATGCCGTCAACAAGAACAGCGTGACGAACGCGTCCATACAATTCCACGTGCTTCAATCCCGCCCTCCGTCAAAACGAAGAGCCTAACA
>JABDKI010000078.1 GCA_013002295.1 Altererythrobacter sp. | reverse complement strand
GGCGATCCCGGCAGCGAGGAATGGAACGCCTACATCGATCACTTGATCGAAAATGACGTTACGCTCAGCCCCACTTTCAACATATATTCGGCCAGTCGCGACGTGATGAAGGCGCGCAACATGGAATGGCACGAGAAATACACCTTGCCTTCGCTGATGCAGTTCTACGCGCCAAGCCTGACCAATCACGGCAGCTATTACCATGACTGGACCAGCGAAGACGAAGTCGCCTGGCGCAATTTCTATCGCAAATGGTTCGATCTGACGCGCGAGTTCAAGGACCGCGGTGGGCGCGTAACCGCTGGATCTGATCCAGGCTATATCTATCAGACATGGGGTTTTGCCTATATCGGTGAGCTAGAGATGCTGCGCGAGGCGGGCCTGACGCCGCTTGAAGTAATTCAGGCAGCGACCATCAATGGCGCGCGCGAGATTTATGAGCCAAGAGGTGAAGAGCCGCCCATGGGATCGATAAAGGCAGGCAAGCTCGCCGACCTGGTAATTGTGCCGGAAAACCCGCTTTCCAATCTGAAAGTGCTCTACGGCACTGGTCATACGCGCCTCAATCGCGAGACCAATACTCTGGAAACCGTCGGCGGTGTTCGGTGGACGATCAAGGACGGCGTTGTGTTCGACGCGCCAGCGCTGCTGAAAGACGTAGCCGATATGGTCGAAATGCAGAAGCTGCGAGAAAATGCCATCATGCAGTCACAGCAGGCAGAATAGTAACAGCCGTATGCGGTGATGGCTTGCGGGGCGGCGCGCCCTCGCCTACCTGCCGCGCACTATGGCTCAACCACCAATCCTATCCTGGGAAGGCCTTGGCCTGCAGCAAGGCGGCCGATGGCTGCTGGGCGGACCAGAACGCGAAGATATCGATCTGCATATCGGCCCGCGTGATCGGCTCGCGCTGATCGGTCGCAATGGCGCGGGCAAGACCACCCTTTTCCGCCTGATCAATGACCAGATCGAAGCCGATCGGGGCCAGCGCAAGGTCAAGCAGGGCACACGCGTGGTTGTACTGGAGCAAGACCCTGACTTCGACGGTTTTGAAACCTTGATGGATTGGGCGTTGGCGGGCGAGGACGCGCCAGCTGAATACGAGGTCGAGGCGATCGCCGGTCAGCTGGGCATCGACATGACAACACCATCCAAAGGGGCAAGCGGCGGCGAGAGGCGACGCGCAGCCATTGCGCGCGCACTGGCGCAAGAGCCAGACTTGCTACTGATGGACGAGCCGACCAACCATCTGGACCTGAGCGCCATCGATTGGCTCGAAGACTGGCTGACCCGCTACAAAGGCGCTTTCGTCGTGATCAGCCACGACAGGACGTTCCTGAAACGGCTGACCAATGCAACGCTGTGGCTGGATCGCGGGATCATCCGTCGCAAGGACGTCGGTTTTGGCGGATACGAGGCATGGGAAGAGCAAGTCTACGCCGAGGAAGCCCGGGCCGCTGAAAAGCTCGATGCCAAACTGAAACTCGAAGCGCATTGGCTTGAGCGCGGTGTCACCGCACGGCGCAAGCGCAACCAAGGGCGGCTTGAGAAATTGTGGCAAATGCGTGCGCAACGCGCGGCGATGATTTCAAACTCCGGCACGGCCAAACTGAAGCTCGCGACCGAAGAAGAATTCAAGTCGAAGTCCGTTATCGTGGCCGAGAACATCACTAAGTCTTACGATGGTCGCGCTGTGATCAAACCGTTCAGCCTGCGCATCCAACGCGGCGACCGGATAGGTATCGTGGGTGCAAACGGTGCAGGCAAAACGACGCTGCTCAAGATGCTGACAGGCGAGCTTGAGCCGGACAGCGGCGGCGTAACGATCTCCAAAAAGCTGACAGGCGTGATGATCGATCAGCAGCGCAGCCTGATGGAAGCGGACACGACGGTGCGAGGGGTGCTGGCCGAGGGTGGTGACTGGCTCGACGTGCGGGGCAATCGCAAGCATGTTCAGGCCTATCTCAAAGACTTTCTGTTCGATCCCAAGATCGTCGACACCAAGGTCGGCATATTGTCCGGCGGCGAAAAATCGCGCCTGCTGCTGGCACGCGAATTCGCCCGCAAATCGAACTTGCTGGTTCTGGACGAACCAACCAACGATCTCGACTTGGAAACGCTCGATCTTCTGCAGGAAGTTATCGCAGACTATGACGGCACTGTCCTGATCGTCAGCCATGACCGCGACTTCCTCGATCGCACGGTCACGCTAACGCTCGGCCTGGATGGCAGCGGCAGTGTCGATGTGGTTGCCGGCGGCTACGAGGATTGGGAGCGCAAACGCCGTCAACCGATCACCTCCAAACCCAAGTCATCAAGCGCGAAGAAGAAGCCCGCTACAACCACGCAAGCCGCACCGCAAAAACAGTCGAAGCCGGACAAACTATCCTACAAGGATCAACGAGACTACGAACTGCTGCCCGCCCGGATCGAAGAGCTGGAAGGTGCGATCACCAAGGGCGAGCAAATCCTGTCGGACCCTGAGCTCTATACCAAAGATCCGCAGAAATTTGCGACCATCAGCAATGGTTTGGAAAATGCACGCGCGGAGAAGGACGCAGCCGAAGAGCGCTGGCTGGAGATAGCGGAGATGGTCGAGGGGTGACGGCAGACCTACATCGTGAGATTGCCGGTTGCACTATTTGCGCCGAACATCTTCCGCTGGGACCGCGCCCGGTGGTGCAATTCTCGGCCAATTCACGCGTGCTGATTATCGGGCAAGCTCCCGGCACAAAAGTCCACAAGAGCGGCGTGCCTTGGGACGACGACAGCGGAGACCGTCTGCGCGATTGGCTCGGTCTGGGCAAGACCGATTTCTACGACGCAGATAAGATTGCACTTATGCCGATGGGCTTTTGCTACCCCGGCAAGGCAAGTGGTGGAGATGCGCCACCGCGCAAGGAGTGCGCCCCGCAATGGCACGAGCGGCTAATGGAAACGCTTCCCAAATCACGGGTTACCTTACTCGTGGGAATGTACGCACAAACACACTATCTGCCCGAGTATAGAAAGCTTTCACTGACCGAGCGTGTGCGGCGATGGCGCGAGTTTGGCGATGTCATTCCCCTTCCCCATCCGGCGTGGCGCGTGCGGATGTGGATAGCGAAAAACCCTTGGTTCGAAGCCGATCTGTTGCCTGAGTTGCGAAGGGCAGTTGCTCAACTCACGCGATAGAAGTCAGCCACTCGCTCCAGTGCCAGCTTCAACACCAGCTTACCGCTTCGCGCAGGCCAACCGAGCTGCTTTTCTGCGTCGGGCAGGCTCTCGCCTGCACACACAACGCGCCAGAGAATGTCCTGCAAACCGTTGCCTGCTTCGCGCAGGGCGCCGTCAAAACGATCTCTTGCCGCTATCTGCCGCTCGGCTGAACTCAAGGATTGCTCGCCCGTAGTCTTCACGCGCACCGGATCCCAACGCATGGTGACATTCGCCCCCAATTGCGCGCGTTCATAGTCATCGCGCAATCGCTCACCGGCTACGAACAGGCGCTCGTCAATATGGCCCCGCGCATGGAGCCAGCTGAGCGGAGATTCGGCCAGATTGACTGTGACGGTGCGGCGTTTGCCCTTAGCTCCTGACCCGCGGACCGGGCCTTCCTGCGTCAATTCCGTCTCCGCCAATATCCGCCGCATGCACGTGTCTCCTGTTGATGAATTGCAGCGCAGGCTTGCAACGCGTTAAGGGCTGTAGGAAAGAAAAATCACCAATTAGGTTAGCCCTCAGGAGAGTTGCTGTGATCAATCGCATCCGGGATATCCGCAAAAGCAAGGGGCTGACACTGGCCGAACTGGCCGAAGCCTGCGATCCGCCTACGACCCCGCAAACGATCGGGCGGCTGGAAACGGGGATGCGCAATCTGTCGCTGAAATGGATGGACCGAATTGCGGCAGCGCTGGGTGTCGACCCGGAGATGATCGTCCGGTCCGAGGGGACTCCTGCACCAACCGTGATTGCTCAGTTGCGAGCGAGCGGGCCGGAGGCGCTTGCGAAGCCGCGCGAAGCCCTGCTCCCGGCTGATATCGCAGGCGAAGGTACGCTGACAGTGCTGAGCGTGGAAGAAAGCGTGGGCGAGTTTCGTCCCGGCGATTTGCTGTGGATGCGCCAGCTAGACGGCGATGATGTCAGCCATGCCATCAACCGCGATGTGCTGGTCCCTCGTCCGGGAGGGCGGTTCTACTTTGGTCGGTTAATCGACCGGCGCGAGAATTTGGTCGGCATTCTGCCACCGGGTACCGGACAGAAGCAGCAAGTGATCGACAATCCGCCATGGATTGCCGTTGCAGAAATGCTGGTGCGCAAACTCTAGCCGAACGCGAAAAGCGGCGTGATTAGGACAGCCCGCGCGCCTTCTTTTCCTGCAAGTCCGCTGCGCTTTCCTGCGGCACGAAGCTGTCGGATGTCACACCCAGCCAGATCAGGATCGGCGCGGCCATATAGACCGAGCTGTATGTGCCGATAAACAGGCCAAGCGTGATCGCGGCAACCAGACCAAACAGGCTCGCTGGACCAAACAGTAGCAGCGGCAGAAGCGCGACGAACAGCGTCAAACTGGTCATCACAGTCCGCGCCAAGGTTTCATTGACCGAGAGATCGAGCAGATCGGTAAGATCCATCTTGCGGAACTTCTTCAGATTTTCGCGAATGCGGTCATAAACCACGATTGTATCGTTCAGTGAGTAGCCGATGATCGCCAAGATCGCGGCGATGATCTGCAAACTGAATTCCAGCTGGAAGACGGCAAACATACCCAATGTCAGCGACACATCATGGAAAAGCGCAAACAGCGCTCCGGCCCCGAATTGCCACTCAAACCGAATCCAGATGTAAATTGCGACCGCCAGCATGGCTGCAATCAAGGCCAGCAATGCATCATTGCGAAACTCGCCGGAAACCTTACCGGACACGCTGTCGACACCATCGATGCGCACATCTGGGTGCCCATCGCGCATCGCGGCAGTAATCTGTGCCGTCATCATGGCTGCGAATTCAGGTTGCCCTTCGGCCTCTGCCGGCAGTTTCACACGAATCGAAACCTGATTAGGCTCACCGAAGCGCTGAATCACGGGGTCTTCCACAACCTCAAGTGCAGTGACAGTTTGCCGAAGCTCGGCAACAGGTGCCTCTGCTTCCCCGACAAATGTGGCGCGGATTTCTTGGCCACCAGCGAAATCAACGCCGTAGTTGAGGCCTTGGGTGAACACAGCCGCCCAGCTCGCCACCATCAACAGCAGGCTGATGATAAAGAACGGCGCCCGGAGCTTTAGGAATTTGATATTGGTGTCATCGGGGACAAGTTTGAGAAGTCGCATCGGTCAAATCCCCTTTATAGACTTAGATCATTGGGTCGCGCGCTGCGCAGCCAACCGGCTACCCACATGCGGGTCAACACCACAGCGGTGAATACGCTGGTGAATAGGCCGATGACCAGCACCACAGCAAAGCCGCGGACCGGCCCCGTGCCGAACATGAACAGCAGGACGCCCGCAATGAAGTTAGTGATGTTCGCATCGTAGATCGCGCGGCTTGCCTCTTTGTAGCCGTTCTCTACCGCAGCGATGACACGTCGCCCGCGTTTTCGCTCTTCGCGTATGCGTTCATTGATCAGCACGTTGGCGTCCACCGCAGCACCAATTGTCAACACAAAACCAGCAATCCCGGGCAGTGTCAGCGTCGTGTTGAGGCCGGCCATAATGCCAAGCAGGATCATCACGTTGAACACCAGGGCGATGGTCGCATAGACACCAAAGCGGCCATAGCTTGCGATCATAAGTGCGATGACAGCGGCCGAGCCAACAAGCATCGCGAGCATGCCCTTGCGGATCGAGTCTGCACCCAGGTCCGGCCCGACGGTGCGTTCCTCGATGACGGCCAGGTCAACCGGCAATGCACCAGAACGCAACGAGATCGCGAGGTTATTGGCTGTTTCGGTTGTGAAGCCACCTGAAATCTGCGCTGTGCCGCCCAGGATCGGTTCATTGAACACCGGCGTCGACAGCACATTGCCATCAAGAATAATCGCGAAGGGGCGTCCGACGTTCTGCGTACTGAGCTGCGCAAAGCGCTGTCCGCCCTGTTGGTCGAATGTAATCGACACAACCGGCTCATTCGTTTGCGGATCAAAGCTCTGCTGCGCGTTGATCAGGCTGTCGCCGCGAATACCGCCCAAACGGCGTACCGCAACCGAAGTGCCTGCAAACTGCGACGATTCCGCATAGGGAAAGATCTCTGAGCCCAGCGGCGCAATGCCTTGCTGGACATCGCTCGGCAATGCCGACTGGTCGACCATCTTGAATTCGAGTTGCGCGGTTTGACCCAGCAAGGCTTTCAACTGGTCAGGATCGTCGAGGCCGGGCACCTGCACTACGATGCGCGTGTCACCCTGACGAATAATCGTCGGTTCGCGCGTGCCGAGTGAGTCGATACGGCGGCGAATGACTTCGATCGCAGTTTCCATTGCCTGATCGACCGCCGTATCAAGGCCATCGCCAGTCGGAGCCAGGATCATCTGCTGGCCATCTTCGACCCGCAAGTCCCACTCGCGCACCAGCCCTGTGCCGTTCATCACTGGCAACAGCAATTCGCGTGCGCGGTCCAGATCGGCCGGATTGTCGAGCATGAAGCTCAATTCGCTATTCGCTGTCGAAACATCTCCAATGCGAATGCGGTTTTCTGGAACGGCTCCGCGCAGCGTTGAGCGCACGGTTTCTTCCATATTTTCCAGTCGCTGCGTCGCCACCTGAGCAGGATCAGCTTCCAACAGGATGTGGCTGCCCCCAGCCAAGTCCAGCCCCAGATTGACTGTTGGCTGAGGCAAGAAGTCCGGAATATCGACATTTGTCGAAGACAGAAGCGTCGGCAAAGCGGCAGCCGCTGCGATCAGCGTCAGGCCCCAGAGCCAAATCTTCTTCCATGTTGGAAAGTCGAGCATCGGTGAAAATATCCGTCCGTTCAATCGCGCCTAGGCTTTGCTTCAGTCGTTCGCAGCACTGCCACCCGGCGGGATGATATCTCCGATAGTGCTCTTTACCGCCTTCACGCGAACACCCTGAGCAATATCCAGCTCCACATAGGTGTCATCCACCTTGTGCACCTTGCCGACGACACCGCCAGCAGTGATGACTTGATCGCCTTTCTTGATCGCTTCGATCTTTTGTTGGTGTTCCTTTTGCCGCTTCATTTGCGGACGAATGATAAGGAACCAGAAGATCAGGATCATGCCGACGATCGGCAGCCATTGGATCCAAGCTGGTGGTGCATCGGCACTGGCCGCTGCGGCAAGAATTTCAAACATAGTCTAAGCCTGTGAGACTGGAATTAAACTCGAACGGGTCGCCTCAGTTTCGCACTATGTAGCGCGCGACCTCGTCTCCCCATTCACGGTAAGTGGGCGCGGTTAGCAGCAATGCAAGCCACCCGCAATTGGAACCGCATCAAGTGTGGCGCGCCGTCCACACCCGCAGAACGCGTCTTGCAAGCATCAAGTCCCGCTCCTATAGGCGCGCTTCCACTCGGTTCGGGAAGTAGCGCAGCCTGGTAGCGCATCACACTGGGGGTGTGGGGGTCGCAGGTTCGAATCCTGTCTTCCCGACCAGTGGTTTACCCTCTATAAGTTGGCTTGCACCTCACCGCAGCGCGCTCTAACCCGCGCGGTTGAGGAGATTTTCCATGAGCGAGACTTTCGCCCCGCCCAGAATGCGTAGCTGGCTGTTCGCGCCCGGCGATAGCGAGCGCAAGATGACCAAGGCCAGCGATAGCGCCGCAGATATCGTGCTGCTCGATCTGGAAGACTCCGTCTCACCAGACAACAAGCCGGCTGCCCGTGCGGCGGTGGCCGATTTTCTGAAGACGCGCGAAGACAAGCACCGCATCTGGGTTCGGGTCAATCCATTAAGCAGCGGTGAAATCGAAGCCGATCTCGATGCCATTATGGGTTCCTCGCCCGGCGGCCTGTTCCTGCCCAAAGCGGAAGGGCGCGCAGATGTGGAAGCGCTCGACAATCTGCTGGCCATTCGCGAAGCTGAACACGGCATCCTGAACCGCTCCACCCATGTTGCTGCGCTGGTGACAGAGACGCCGAAAGCAATGTTCCATTGCGGCGACTACGAGGGCGCACCGCGCCTGGTGGCCATGAGTTGGGGCGCGGAAGATTTGTCTTCTGCATTGGGTGCACGCGTTCAACATCAGGCCGATGGCTCTTACATGCCGATGTATGAAATGGCGCGGAACTTGTGCCTTCTGGGTGCAGTGGCTGCCGGTGCAACACCCATCGAAACGGTGATGCCTGAATTTCGCGATCTGGATAAGCTGCGTGAACGCGCGCTTATGGTGCGTGGCCAGGGTTATCGCGGTATGCTCGCGATCCACCCGGCGCAAGTTGATATAATCAACGATGCTTTCACGCCCAGCGCGGAGGAGATTGCGCATGCCCGCGCTATTGTACAGGCTTTTGCTGACAATCCGGGCGCTGGCACAGTTGGCCTGGACGGGCAAATGCTTGATCGGCCGCACTTGGCATTGGCCGAGAGACTGCTGGCGGAGGCCGGCGAAAACGTCTGATTTTCCTACATGAACCCATTTGGTTATGTCTGTTGTGATTTCACTTCACAGGAGCATTACCAATGGCCCTTCTCGACTCCCTGATCGGACCTCTCGCCTCGCTGATCGACAAGCTGATCCCGGACAAAGAAGCCCGCGCCAAGGCCAAGCTTGAACTCATCAAGCTCAAAGGCACCCAAGAAATGCAAATGATCGAAGCGCGCCTGCAAGCCATCGTGGCAGAAGCACAATCAAAGGACCCATGGACCAGCCGCGCCCGCCCTAGTTTTCTCTACGTCATGTATGCGCTGATCCTGTTCAGCGTGCCGATGGGGATCATTGCTGCGTTCGATCCGGCTGCCGCCAAAGCGATTGGTGAAGGAATGACCAGCTATCTCGGCGCACTACCCGAAGCCCTTTGTGCTTTGTTTGGAACTGGCTACCTCGGTTACACCGCCGCACGCCAATGGGGAAAGGTAAAGGGAGTTGATAGGTAAGCTGCTGAAGGCGCAGCCTGTCAAACCACAATCGATCATCGGTGATTTTCGAAGCTTTCGCACGATCCCGGCGCGTCCGGCTATTTCGCCAGCGCTAGAGTCCATTCACGCTATGTCATTGAAGCTATCGACGAGTTCGGCGCCTACCCCCGTCCGCGATAGCTTTGCACGCCTTGCTCCGGCACCCATAGCCCCTCAGGAGCGGTCCCCGTCTGCCAGAATACATCAATCGGAATTCCGCCGCGCGGGTACCAATAACCGCCGATCCGCAGCCATTGTGGTTTCATCTCCGCCGCCAGACGCTGACCGATCCCTACTGTCACATCCTCGTGAAAGCCACTGTGGTTGCGGAAAGAGCCGAGAAACAGCTTCAGGCTCTTTGATTCGACGATCGAGTTGCCCGGCGCATAATCGATCACGAGATGTGCAAAATCGGGTTGCCCGGTCACTGGGCATAGCGATGTGAACTCCGGCGCAGCAAAGCGCACCAGATAAAGCGTACCTTCGCGTGGATTCGGCACATAATCGAGCTGCGCCTTCTCTGGTGAAGCGGGAAGATCGGACTGTTTGCCGAGAAATTGCGGTTTTGGTGTGTCGCTCATGCCGCGCTGTTGCCGCGAAGTGACGCCGAGTGCAAGAGTTTGGCTGGATTGCGAAGGGTTCACTCACTATTCAGCGCCGCACCCGCTTGACCGATTTTATAGCTATGAAACCTGCAATTGCCCTGATCCCTTCCCTGCTTGCGATAGCACTGATCAGCCCGCCTGCCTTTGCGCAGCAGCGAGTACAGGATTTTACGCTTCCCCCGGGCGGAACGCCGACACCTACGCCGACGCCTGAAGCAGCTGGCCCGGTCGACGAAGCAGCAGGAGTTGCGATCCCTCCTCGCACGATCAGAGAGCCCTCGCCTACACCCACACCTACACCCACACCTGTGCCAGCCACCGTGCAACCAGCGACCATCACACCAACGCCTGCTCCAATTCAATCAACTACGCCGTCGCCATCAGCTGCGCAGCCAATAGTTGCACCGCGTCCTGCACCCACAAACCCGCTGCCTTCCCCCACGGCATCAGCTAGCGCGCCTAGTGCGAGCAATCAGGAGCCTGCGTCAGAGGCGATCACTCCTTCGATAGCGCTGCCAACACCCGAACCGATCGCGCCATCACAAACGACGGAAACACCGGTACTTGCGGACGCAACCGAGCTTCCCAGTTGGTGGGCCTGGGCTGTAGGATTGGTTGCCTTGTTATTCGCAGCCGGTGCAGGGGCTTGGAAATTCGCGAGAAAACGAGCAGTTGCAGGACCAGCTCCGATTGAGCCGCCAATCGTGCCGTCAGCAGGAAATGGTCAAGCAAATGCCGTACCTATCCGCGCAGATCGGCTAAAGACCAATATCCAGGTCGATAACACGATGCGCAGCGTCATGATGCTGACACTCAAGTTCCATGTTGAACTCGCCAACCGCCAGGACCGCGCATTGCGTGACGTGCGTGTTCAAGCTGATTTGATCAGTGCGAAGCGCGATTTGCCAATCGATCAGCAAATGGCCAGCGCTCGGTCTTCGCTGGCGGAACTGGGCCAAACCGACCGCATTGGGCCGCATCAGATGGGGACGCTAAGCGGGCAACTGCAACTGCCGCTGAGTGAGATCGAAGTGTTCCGCCAAGGACAAACACCGCTTTGCGTGCCACTTTTACGCTTGCGGATCGAGGCAGAAGGCATTGAGCCTCAGTTTCACACCTTCCTGATCGGACTTGCAGCCTTGCAGCCTGGAGGGCGCCTGCAACCGTTGCCGCTGTCGGGGCCTCCCGGTGGTATTGATGGAGTCCAGGCCAAACGGCTTGAAGCTTGAGCCTAGCCCTCTCGACGCGCGCGCGCATCGCGGCTACTCCTGCTGCCAATGGATAGTCTCGTTTCTACAGAGTGGCTTGCCGCCGAGCTTGGTGCCGCAGATCTCATTGTGTTGGATGCCAGCCGGCACTTGCCCGGTGCTGACCGCGACGCAGGCAAAGAGTTTCTCGAAGGGCATATTCCCGGCGCCCGCTTTTTCGACCTCACCCGGCTTGTCGATGAAACGTCCGATGTGCCGCAGGCTCTGCCCCGCCCGGAGCAGTTGACCGCAGAACTGGCGCGCTTGGGAGCCGATAGGTCCAGCCGGATCGTGTTTTATGATGACAGCGCAGTCAAAACCGCTGCACGCGCTTGGTTTCTATGCCGCGCGCATGGGCTGAAAAACGTTGCGATCCTTGATGGCGGGATTGCGAAGTGGAAGGTCGAAAACCGTCCGCTAGAGACGGGAGAGCGCGATATCGAGGCCAGGCCGCCCTTTGTCCTTCCCGAACCTGATCGCATCCGTTTCAAGCGCGATATGCTGGCCAATATCAGCAGCGAAGCAGCACAGGTGCTTGATGCACGCGATGCCGGTCGGTTCTCTGGCACTACGCAAGATGCAGTACATGGCCAGCCAGCAGGGCACATTCCCGGATCGTACAATCTGCATTACGCCGCGCTCTTCAATGAAGACGGCACTTATAAAGCGCGTGAGGAACTGACGAAGGCGCTCGGTCAAGCCGGGATCACTCCTGACAAGCCTGTGATTACAACTTGTGGAAGCGGTGTAACCGCTTGTGCATTATTGTTCGCGTTGCATTTGACGGGACGTGACGACACGGCGCTGTATGATGGTAGCTGGCTCGATTGGGGCAGCGATCCTGACATACCCAATGCCACGGTGAAAGCATGAGCGCGGGCAGCAAAGAACATAAACCTGCAACGAAGCTGGTTGAAGCAGGTCGCAATCCTGAATGGACCGGTCGGGTGGTCAATCCGCCAATCGTGCGGGCGAGTACGCATTTGTACGAAAGTGAGGCCGAACGTCGCGAGGTTCTGAAAAACAATCGCGATGGCGTTTTCTATTATGGGCGGCGCGGCGCACAAACACAGTGGGCGCTGGCAGAAGCGCTGACCGAGCTTGAGCCCGGTGCGCACGGCACCATTCTCTACCCCAGCGGTGTGGCGGCGATTGCTGGCGCAATTATGGCGGTGCTTCGCCCGGGCGATGTGCTGCTGATCAACGACAACTCCTACGAGCCGAGCCGTTTAATGGCGACCGGGTTGCTCAAGAAATGGGGCGTCGAGCATCGCTTCTTCGATCCTACAGATTTGGAAGCCTACCGTCAGGCGTTCTGCGAACAGACGCGCGCTGTTTGGCTCGAAAGCCCGGGCAGCCTAACCATGGAAGTCTGCGATGTGCCTACAATGGCCCGGATTGCGCGCGAGAAAGGCGCGGTCACGCTGATCGACAATACCTGGGCTACACCGCTTGGCTTTGCCGCCATCGAACATGGCTGCGACATCAGCGTGATGAGCCTGACCAAGCATGTCAGCGGACATTCGGACGCGATGATGGGCAGCGCCAGCGCTGGCGAGCGCTGGTATCGCGCGCTGCGTCTTACCAGCCAGCAATTGGGACAGGTTGTTTCGCCAGACGATGCCTCGCTTATGCTGCGCGGACTTCGCACGATGCAGGTGCGCCTAGAGCAGAGCACTAAATCCGCGATCGCGATAGCGGAGTGGCTCAAGGCCCGTCCCGACGTCGCGCATGTACTGTGCCCGATGCTACCCGGTGATGCTGGGTATGAGCTTTGGAAACGCGATTTCAGTGGCGCTTGCGGGCTTTTCAGTTTCGTTCTGGCCGGCCGCGATGACGCCGCGCGTGCACGGCTGGTCGACAATCTGGAACTGTTCGGGATCGGATACAGCTGGGGCGGTTTTGAAAGCCTGGCGTTACCGTTTGATCCCGCACCTATCCGCAACGCTGCTAGCTGGCCTCCCGCATCATGGGACCCGCAAGACAAACTTGGCGTTAGGTTATCAATCGGGCTAGAAGACCCTGACGATTTGATCGCCGATCTGGCACAGGCTTTCGCCAAGATGGACAACGCATGACAACCTCAGCCACTTTGCCTGCGGACGTAACCGAAGCCGAAGAACCAGCCGATAACGCTGAAATCGGCGCGACTGGCGATGCAGTTGATAGCGAGAGCCCGGCAGTGGAATTGGCACCTGTGGCCGAAGACACCGTCGAGGTTGTCGAAGCGTCCGACAACCTTGTCGAAGGCGTTGGCAAGCAAAACGAAACCGCCGGAGCGTTCCTAGAATCCCTGCAGAGTATCGCGTTCGAAGTCGGGAACCTGCGCATATCCTTGCTAGATGTATTTCTCGTGCTGGGTGTCATTTTCCTCGTCATAACCGCGGCGTGGACCCTCACCCGTTTGAGCAGTAGCCTGATCAAGCGCATTTCCCGCTTCGACAGTACGCAGAAGCTGCTGGCAGATAAACTCACCACAATAGCGATCTGGGCGCTCGCCTTTCTGGTCGGCGTCGACCTGTTGGGCATTGACTTAACCGCCTTCGCCATCTTCGGCGGTGCATTTGGTCTGGCGATTGGTTTCGGCTTGCAAAAGACCTTCGGTAACTTGATCTCGGGAATTTTGTTGCTGCTCGACAAATCGATCAAGCCAGGTGACGTGATCTCAGTAACGGATCAGGCAGGCAATGAAAGCGTCGGCCAGATACGCAAGATCGGAATCCGCGCCATCTCCGTGATCACCCGCGATCAGACCGAGCATCTGATTCCAAACGAAAACCTGATGATCAACCAGGTGGTCAATTGGTCTTACAGCTCGAAAGATGTGCGAGTAAAAGCACCCATCGGTGTCTCCTACGACAGCGACCTCAAGCTTGTGACCGAACTTCTGTATCAAGCGGTCAACGATGTTCCCCGCGTGCAAAAAACCCCCAAGCCCCGCGTCAACCTAATGGGATTTGGCGACAGCTCAGTTGATTTCGAGCTGCGGTTCTGGATTCAGGATCCAGAAGAAGGCATCGCGAACATCCGGTCTGACGTCTACACGCGGATCTGGGAGCTGTTCAAAGAACACAATATCGAGATCCCGTTCCCGCAGCGCGATTTGCACATACGTACAAGCAAACAGCTGGACGAGATCATGGAAGCCATCGGCAATGGTGGGACTTCGTCAAATAGATCATAACCTTACTGCGGGTTACACTGTGTAGATATAGGTTTCCTACGCGGCATAAAATCCATTCTCGCTGGCGGGCTCGCAGTCGATGCACCATTTCGCCCGCATGGCAAACCCCGGAACCATATACCTCGTTGGCGCAGGACCAGGCGACCCCGACCTCCTAACCTTGCGCGCTGCGCGGTTGATCGAAAATGCCGAGATCATCGTGCATGATGGTTTGGTCGATCCGGCCATCCTTGCGCTGGCGCGCAACGATGCCGAGATGATCAGCGTCGCAAAGCAGCGCTCCAAGCACACCCTCCCGCAAGATCAGATCAACGCATTGCTGATCCGCGAAGCCAAGGCCGGACGTGATGTCGTGCGCCTGAAGGGCGGCGACCCTATGATCTTCGGACGCGGCGGCGAAGAAGCGGAAGACGCGCGCGCAGCGGGCATACCTCTTGAAATCGTGCCCGGCATCAGCGCGGCCAATGGCGCAGCTGCGGCGGCACAGATTGCCCTTACGCATAGAGATGCTTCCAGCATTGTCAGCTTTGTCGCGGGCCAGTGCAAGGGCCTGTCCGACCAGAATTGGTCAGGTCTCGCCGGAAAGGGGCGCACCCTAGTGATCTATATGGGTGTAAAGACCGCGCCGCAGATTGCCGAAAAATTGATGGAAGACGGGCTTGCCCCGGAAATGCCCATCGCTGTCATTGAAAATGCCGCACGGCCAGAGATGCGCGTTATCCGCGGCCTGCTGGCCGGTCTGCCAGAGCTGGTCGACTTGCACGCCGTCAAAAGCCCCGCGCTCATTGTCATCGGCGAAGTGACCGCGCGTGACAACGCAGCGCTGGTGAAATTTACGCAGGAGGCGCAACAGTGAAGATCCTCACAGGCAATGATCTGAAGTCAGGCGCGGTGGTCTGGTGGGATGGAACCATTTGGTCCTTCTACGTCAACGACGCCGTCGATGTACGCGACCAGGCTGATGAGATTATCGCGCGCGAGCAGTCTGCACGCCGCGTCAATTCAGCCTATTCCCTCGAAGCGACCTGCGACGAACAAGGCGTGCGGCCCGCCCACATAAAAGACCGCGTCCGCGCTTTGGGCCCGACTGTCCGGCCGGATCTGACGCTCAAGCCCAAAGACCCGACAGCCATGGATTGGGTGATCTAATGTACAAATACGACAATTATGATCAGGCGATGGTCGAGACCCGCGTCGCCGAATTCCGCGACCAGACCCGCCGCCGCCTAGAGGGCAAGCTCAGCGAAGAGCAATTCCGCCCGCTGCGCTTGATGAACGGCCTTTATCTGCAGCTGCATGCCTATATGCTGCGCGTCGCCATTCCCTATGGGACGCTTAACTCGGCACAAATGCACGCGCTGGCAGACACCGCCGAGAAATATGACCGTGGTTACGGCCACTTCACCACGCGTCAGAACATTCAGTACAACTGGATCAAGCTGGAAGAAGCGCCCGATCTCCTTGCTGATCTCGCCGAAGTTGAGATGCACGCCATCCAGACCAGCGGCAATTGCATCCGCAATATCAGTTCGGATCATTTCGCCGGTGCTGCTGAAGATGAGCTTATCGATCCGCGCCCTTACGCGGAGCTGCTGAGACAATGGTCGAGCTTCCATCCGGAATTCAGTTTCCTTCCCCGCAAGTTCAAGATCGCGGTGATCGCAAGCGAGACCGACCGCGCAGCGATGAAGCTGCACGATATCGGGATCCAGATTGTGAAGAGTGATTCAGGTGAAATCGGTGCGCGCTTCTATGTGGGCGGCGGCATGGGTCGCACCCCGATGATTGCTCCGCCAATCCGTGATTTCGTGCCGCTTGATCAGCTGATCAGCTACTCCGAGGCCTGCCTGCGCGTGTACAATCGCTACGGTCGCCGCGACAACAAATACAAAGCGCGTATCAAGATCCTGGTCCATGAACTGGGTGCGGATGAATACAAGCGCCAGGTCGAAGAAGAATTCGCACATATGCTGGAACAAGGCGTTGAACCGCCGCTGGCAGAGTTGGAACGGATCAAACCCTATTTCGCTGATCCCTCATTTGAGACCGGCCTTCCGACAGAAATTGACCGCAGCGATCCTGACTTCGCGCTGTGGGTCGATACAAACACTAATCCACACAAGGCGCCTGGCTATGTCAGCGCAGTCATCAGCCTGAAGCCCGTGGGCGGGATTCCTGGCGATGCCTCCACTGAGCAAATGCATCTGATGGCAGAGCTGTCAAAAGAATACTCATTCGATGAAAGCCGCGTCACTCACACGCAAAACATCGTGCTGCCGCATGTAAAGATCGCCGATCTTTATGCGCTCTGGACGAAACTGGATGCCGCTGGGCTTGGCTCACCCAATCTCGATACGATCGAAGATATCATCGCATGCCCAGGCCTGGACTACTGCAGCCTCGCCAATGCGCGCTCGATCCCGCTGGCACAGCAAATCTCCAAGCGTTTCGCTGCAAGCGGGAAAACCAAGGAACTTGGCGAACTCAAGCTCAAAATTTCGGGCTGCATCAATGCCTGCGGACATCACCATGCTGGCCACATTGGCATCCTGGGTGTCGATAAGAAGGGCGTCGAGAATTATCAGCTGCTGCTCGGCGGAAGCGAAGCTCAAGACACGTCGCTAGCCAAGATCACAGGGCGCGGCTTTGACGAGGCGGGCATCATTAGTGCCGTTGAAACCGTCACCGACATCTATCTCGACAAACGCGAGGAAGGCGAACGTTTTCTCGATACCTACCGACGGATCGGCATGGATCCCTTCAAGGAGGCGCTTTATGGCGAATGATGTTTCCGAAACCGATTTCGGCACCAGCCCCGACGATGTGCAATTCCGCTTTCGCGATGACGAAGTGGCCGATCACGCACAAGTCACCGTCGATAGCTTCCTTGAGCAATCCAATGCCGCTGCCGTCCGGATTGAGCCGGGCGATGATGCTCGCGCACTTGTGCCGCACCTTGAGCGGCTACGACTGGTCGAAGTAAACTTCCCCGCCTTTGGTGACGGGCGCGGATACTCCTCCGCACGCGTACTGCGCGAGGCTGGCTACGAAGGCGAACTGCGCGCTGTAGGGGATATTGGCATTGATCAGCTGGCCTATCTTCGCCGCTGCGGTTTTGATGCATTTGCCCCGGACAGCAAGCTGGACGAAGCAGACGCGGAGACCGCCTTTGCGCGCTGGGAAAATGTCTACCAGCACGCGGCAGATACGCGCCAGCCCATACCGGAACGCCGTCACGCAAGTGTGGGCCATGAATAAGCCCGTGACAGACATTCGCGCCGTCGACCGCATCGACACCGGACCGCGCTTTACCGAGCATGATGCTGTGCGCCTAAACAATCTGTTTCGGGGCGCCTCGACAGAGGAAATGCTCGAAGCGGTGATCAAGGATGGCCTTGCCGGTGATGTTGCCACAGTGTCGAGTTTTGGCGCGGAAAGTGCAGTGCTGTTGCACCTGATCGGTAGCATCGACCCGAGCGTGCCAGTGCTTTTCCTGGAGACCGGCAAGCACTTTGCCGAGACACTCGCTTATCGTGATGATCTGGCTGAGCGTCTTGGACTCACTAACCTGATCAATCTCTATCCCGAGGTCGAAGAACTTCAGACGAAGGACGAAACCGGCTTGCGCTGGTCTTATGACCCCGATGGCTGCTGCGAGATTCGCAAGGTCAAACCGCTCGCAAAAGCGCTGGCGGGATACGATGCAAGCTTCACCGGCCGCAAATCTTTCCAATCTGCAACCCGCGCGAACTTGCCGCGGTTTGAGATCGACACATCGGATGCGCAAGGACGCTTGAAGATCAATCCGCTGATCGATTGGGATGCAAGCAAGATCGCTGCTTACTTCGTGATGCACGATCTGCCGCAGCACCCGCTGGTAGCGCAGGGTTATCCGTCGATCGGATGCTCGCCCTGCACGAACAAGGTTGCACCGGGCGAAGACCCGCGTTCGGGCCGCTGGAAAGGTTGGGACAAGACCGAGTGCGGCATCCACACCCCGCTTACCGAAGATGGCGAATTGCCACCGGGCTACGAGCCGTTCTTGTAAGAAGCCAATCACCCGGCCCCACCAATTGGTAGGGCCAGGCACTTGATTAACCGGCTGGTTTAGCCTTCGACGCGCTCAACGATTGACGTGTTACCGGTTTCGCGGCCGGTCGATAGCCATTGACCATCCTCGCCATATTTTTCGTCGGCGCATTCTTGTTCTGCACCTTCCTCATCCGAGGTTGAGCAGAAGACATCTGGCGAGGGCTGCTCCCAGGTGCCCTTCTCCACTGATCCGTCTGGCATTGTAGCGGTGTAAGAACCGTCAGCACCGACCTCTTCCATGATCACATCGCCATTTTCTCGGGTGATCTTGTAGGTGCCTGGCGTTGCCTTGCC
Source organism: Altererythrobacter sp. (assembly GCA_013002295.1). Taxonomy (GTDB): domain Bacteria; phylum Pseudomonadota; class Alphaproteobacteria; order Sphingomonadales; family Sphingomonadaceae; genus Erythrobacter. Next base: position 23,821 of record JABDKI010000078.1, on the reverse strand, counting down.
ATCAAGAGCCAAAGACTGCGCAACTTCAGTTACCTCTTCAGCTGCCTCTGCTTCAGGTGCGGTTTCAGCCTGCGAGCAAGCCGCGACAGCGGCCAAACTGGCCATCAGAACATATTTCTTCATTGAATCCCTTTCGCGTTTTTATCGACGGTGCTTCCGTCACTCAAAATCGCGACCCCGAGCGGACTCTAATGTGGTCTGCGGCAACTGCAAGGCTGTTCGCTACAGCCATCCCTCATCTGCGTACCATTTGGCCGTCATCCCGAACCCGGCTTCGCCGCCGATTTGTGGCTGCCAGACGCTTTCAGGCACCCTGCGATCCGAGCGCGCTACCCAGTTCGGGTGGCACATATATCCCACACGGTCCTGCGTCAGTTTGGCTCTAGAGCCGCGTAAGAGCTTGTCCAGGGCCGCCGCACCTTGCAGCACAGCGCGCGGCAGATGCGGCGCAAACACACGCTGACCAATGGCATCACCTATCGCTCTCGCCATTTCCTTGTGGCTCCAACCGCCTTCCCGGCCATCGTCCGGCTCGAACATCTTCTTTCGCACCAGTGCGGGTTGCGCATCCACCAGATCGAGCAAAAGCCGCGCCAGATCGGCCACATGAATGATCGACGTCGCCCCGCCAGGCGGCAGCGGCACCACACCCATTCGGGCGGTACGAAAGAGCTCAAACATATCGCTGTCACGCGGACCGTACACCGCAGGGGGGCGGACAATCGTCCAATCAAGTCCGCTGTCCTGCACCAACTCTTCAGCGGCTGCCTTCGACGCGCCATAAGCGGACAATTCCGGCTTGCGGGCCGAAAGCGAGGACACAAACACAAACCGCTTCACACCGTTCTGCTTCGCCGCCGCAATCACATTCGCAGTACCCGTCACATTGACCGCAACGAAATCCGCCGGATCAGGCGTATTGGTCAGCCCTGCAATATGGATCACAGCCTTTGTGCCCGCGACAAGGTGGCCCAGAGCCTGCGTGTTCGCAAGGTCACCCAGAACCCATTCGACACGGGTGTGTCTGTGATCGCTCGCGCGCCGGACCAGTGCATTGACTGGCTGGTTGCGGTGCATGGTCTCATCGAGAACTGCTTGCCCGACAAAGCCGGTGGCTCCCGTTATCGCGATGGGCACGTCGCCGCTCACAGCAGCACCATATGATCGCGATGAACCACAGCTGCGCGCGGAGCATAGCCCAGAATCTTGGCCTGGTGATCTTCGCGCAGGCCGGCGATCCTGCGACAAACCACCGCGTCATATTCGACCAAACCTTTGGCTATCGATTTACCTTTTGTATCAAGCACTTCAACCAAAGCCCCGCGCTCAAATGCACCGTCAACGGCAGTGATTCCAACTGCCAAGACGCTCGCTCCTCCATTGAGCAGCGCCTTTGTGCAGCCCTCATCTACGGTCAGCGAACCCTCCGAAATCAGCCTGCCGCCAAGCCATGCTTTGCGCGCGGTATCGCTGCGCTGGGGGCGGAAAACCGTGCCGCGATTGGCTGAGATCGCATTCGAGATTGGTGAGTTCTGCGTGCCGTTGATGATCGCAAGCGTAATGCCGGCACGCTCTGCTATTTGTGCCGCTTGAAGTTTGGAGGCCATGCCGCCTGAACCAATGCCCGAGGACGATTCCGTGCTTGCCATCGCCAACACCTCGGGCGTGATCCCCTTTACGGATTCGATCAGGCGGGCATCATCCCTTTTGGGGTCGCGATCAAACAAACCGTCAACATCTGATAGCAGCAATACTGCATCCGCTTGGGCCGCTTGGGCAACCCGTGCCGCTAGCCGGTCATTGTCGCCAAACCGAATTTCCTCCGTTGCAACACTGTCATTCTCATTGATGACCGGTACAGCCCCCGCCTCGAGCAATCGAGCAAGCGTCGCCGACGCATTGAGATACCGCCGCCGATCCTCAAGATCGCTCAAAGACAATAGCATTTGCGCGGCTGTCAGGTCAGATTGCGCCAGTTTGTCTGCCCACAATCCCGCCAGCGTGATTTGGCCGACTGATGCCGCTGCCTGCGCGTCCGCTAAACTCGCGCGCCCGCCATACGGCAAGCCCAGCCGTGAAGCGCCCAGTGCAATCGCGCCGGAGCTAACTACAACCAGCTCCACGCCTTCGTTCCGCAACATGGCCAGGTCTTGCACCAGCGTTTCAAGCCAAATGCTGCGAGGGCTTCCATTGCCGATCAACAATGCACTGCCGATCTTCACCACCAATCGGCGGCACGAAGTCAATTCGCTCAGCGCAGTAAAGGACATCAGCTTAGATAGGCGACCAATTGCCGCCGTCCTCCTCTTCTATATCTTCGACTTCATTGCCTTTGGTCTCTGTCGAAGTCCGGTCAGGCAGGTAGCTTAGCACCGCATCCATCAGCGCTTCGATACCTTGGCCGGTGGCACCCGACACAGCGAACACATCGTCCGCACCGGCCGCCATCAGCTCCTTGGCAAACTCTTCTGCCAGCTCACCATCTGCAAGATCGATTTTGTTGAGCGCAATCAATCGCGGCTTGCCTTCCAGCCCCTCTCCATATGCTTCCAGCTCTTCCTCTACCACGCGCATCGCCTCAGCCGGGTCTTGATCACCCTGCCCTGTAATGTCGACCAGATGAACAAGCACGCGGCACCGTTCAATATGGCCAAGAAACCGGTCTCCGATCCCGGCGCCGTCTGCTGCGCCTTCGATCAGGCCCGGAATATCCGCAAGCACAAACTCGCGGCCCTTGTGGCGGACAACCCCCAGTTTGGGGACCAATGTTGTAAAGGCATAGTCGCCAACCTTGGCCCGCGCGTTGGATACTGCATTGATAAATGTAGATTTTCCAGCGTTAGGCAGCCCGACCAGCCCCACGTCTGCAAGCAGTTTCAACCGCAGCCACACCCACATTTCTTCGCTGGGTTCGCCGGGCTGATGCTGGCGCGGGGCGCGGTTGGTGGAGCTCTTGTAACTGGCATTGCCGCGGCCACCCATGCCGCCTTCAAGGAAAACGACGCGTTGACCAACCTCGGTGAAGTCGGCGAGAATCTCTTCCTTGTCTTCAGACAGCACCTGCGTGCCAACGGGTACTTTGATGACAAGGTCTGGCGCGCCCGCACCTGTCCGGTCGCGCCCCTGCCCGTGATTTCCACGCTTTGCCTTGAAATGCTGCGAATAACGAAAGTCGATCAGCGTGTTGAGACCTTGCACAGCCTCGAACACGATATCGCCGCCCTTGCCGCCATTGCCGCCATCGGGTCCCCCATATTCAACGTATTTCTCACGCCGGAAACTGACGGCCCCTGGGCCGCCAGCACCGGATTGGAGATAGATCTTGGCTTGGTCGAGAAAATGCATGGGCGCTACCTATGCATTTCCCCGAAAAAAGCGAGTGTTTTAGAAGTCTGCCCTGACGCCAACGATCGCGGAACGACCGGGCGAGACAAAACTGAATACTTGCTCGTAAGTTTCATCGAACAGATTTTCGACGCGGCCGAACACACTGAACCGGCCCGTCAAGCGCGCCTCTGCGTTGAAATTGACCAGCGTATAAGCATCCAGCCGCGCGGTAACCGGGATGAAACTGGGATCAGTGAACGCCACATCATCGGTTGCACCATTGTGCCGCACGACCAGCGTGGCTGAGCCTGCATCACCCGGCGCGGTCCACGTGAGCACGGCAGACGCGACATTACCGGGGCGGCGAACTTCTTCGACGCCGTTCTCCTCCGCATCGAGATAGGTATAGGCCGCGTCCAGTGACACTTGCGTGCCGAGCTGTGCATGAACGCTTAGTTCGACGCCCTGCTGTTTTGACAGCGTATCGCGGTTGGCAGGCGTCGCGATGAAAAATGGAGCTGGGAAAGTAGTGAAGATTTCATCCTTCAAGCGGCTGTTGAAGTAAGTCGCAGAGAGGGAGATGTCGCTGTCTGGAAAGCGCTGATCCACGCCCAATTCCCAACTTTCGGATTTCTCTGGCATCAGATCTTCATTGCCGATGAATTGCCCGTCAAAGAATCCGAACAGCTCGAAGAATCCGGGGTTCTTCATGCCTGTTCCGAATGCTGCACGAAGGCGAGTATAGATCGTCAGATCATATCCCGTTCCTAAGCGGAACGTAGTCTCATCAGCGAACCGATCATTGATATCGTGCCGGATCGCTGCGGAAGCATCGAATCTACGCCCATCGAACCGGTATTCGCCAGCAAGCCCGACATTCTCGATCGAGCGGCGCCCAGTGAATGCAGAGTCGAATGGATCGTCATTACGAAACCGTTCACGCTCCCAATCGGCGGCAAAAGTCAGCGAATGAGCATTCTTGATCCGCAGACCGGATACATAGGACGCCTTCAGGCGGTCTCCATCGCTACCGGATGTGCGTCCAAAGCTCCCGAAAGTGTCACGCGCGATATCAGCCATTTGTATCGAGAGATCATGCGTCCAATCGCCGCGCATGGTTTCAAGATGTGCGCCGACCAACGCATAAATCGCCTCGTTCTCAAAGCGCGTATCGGGACTGTCGATGACGAAGCCGAAGGTCGGACTTGTGGTGTCGAAATCACTGTCGTTGAATTCGCCCTCGGTGCGAACAAATCGACCTGATGCGCGTAAAGAAAGCTCCAGACTAAGCTCGGTTTCGGCTTTGCCTGACAGCGTATAGCCATTCCGTCCAATTTCGCGCGTCCCGCCGCGTGCATTGGGTTCGCCGCCCGTACTTACGGCCACGGCCGAAAATGAACCGCTCCAACTTTCACCAGTGGTTCCAAGCCGGATCGCGCCATTGACGGTTTCATTGGTCCCACCCTCGACAAAGGCTGAGATTCCGTCAAACCGACCGCTATCGTATGCGACCACGCCGCCGATTGCGTCCGAGCCATAGAGCGCTGACTGCGGTCCGCGCAAAACCTCTATGCGGCTGCCGATCTCCGCCTGCAAAGTGCCGACATCAAATTCGCCCGCGAAGGGATCGGACACTTCGATCCCGTCCACCAGCACCAACACATGATTGGCTTCCGAACCGCGCAAGCGGAGCTGGGTCTGGCCCGCAACGCTAGCAACCGCTATGCCCGGCACATCGCGCAGTACATCGGCGACATCGCGCACTTGGCGTTGTTCAAGATCCTCAGCATCAAGGAATGACAGTGATCCAGTATTGTCAGAGAGGTCAACGGGGCCGCCCCGGCTCGAAATCACGACTATCGGTACAGCGCCAGATACTGTGCTGACGTCACTTCCATCATCATCCTCAATAACCGCGATACGTGTCTGCGTCTCTTGCGCCGCCGCAGGCGCGTTCCATGCCAGCGCAGCTACAGCCGCACTGCACAACAAACTTCGTGTACTCATCAAAAATACTCCGTCTCAAAGCGACAGGTCCCCGTGAGAGATCCCCACAAGGCCCAACAATGCCGCTCAAAACGAAAGCCCATCCACATGGATGTTTTCGCGCCGGACCAATCCCTGAGCCAAGCTAGAACGACGCGCTCCGGTCGGTCTCCTGGCTCACGGGTCAGTGCCTCTGCTTCCCCTTCCCAGATCGGTTCAGATCCAGTGGGAGCGCCTCATCAACAGGCGCATGAAACAAATGCTCGCCGCTTACAGTTGCAGGGACAGCTGCGGAATTGAGTGAAGAACACCCGCACCGCATTCCCGTTACCGGTTCGCTATGCTTGCTCTAGATAGCAAAAGGGCGCGGTGCAAGATTGCACAGCGCCCCTAAATTGCCCCGGGTACGGATCAGTTGTTCTGCGCGGCGGCGCTCTGCGGCGGGCCATAATTGGCTTCAAGCGTGACCGGGCTTCTGTTCGGGCCATATTGCGCTTCCCACGCTGCCAAATCGACGCGATATTGCTCGTAAGAGGAGAAAAACTCTTCATAGACCGCTTCCATCCGCGGCAAGGCAGTCTCAGTAAAAACGTGCAATTGGCCGGCGGGAACATCTACGATTTCCTGCCCGATCTGATGGGCTACGTCGCAAAAAACTGGCAAAGCAGGCGGCAAGGCAAAATAGTTATAAACGCGGGTCATGTATGCGTCTTGCTGATCGCGATAGCTGCGCCCATGCTCAGCGCGATATTGTGATGCCAAAGTGCGATTAGTACGCGATAGTTGACGGCGATGCTTCTTGAGGAAAGCGCTGTAATTGTCGGCCAGTGCCAAGTGTGACGTGCTACGGCAATTAAGCGCAGCAACATTTAGGCCCGAACGGACATTCCAAAGCCTTTGCTCGTCAGAAATCCCGTAGTTAACGGTCTGGCGAACACCGTCTGCAGCCATCTGCGGGATCGCCATGGTTGCGAATGCACCAGCAGGTGCTGTTGGGCGCGGCGGAATCACGATGGGCGGTGGAGGTGGGGGAGCGACCACGACCGGCGGTGGCGGCGGAGCTGCCGTTCCACAAGCAGCCAGTGTCGCGCTAGCAACTGCAATGGCGACGATCTTGATCTTCACAATGCCAGACTGGCTCATTTTTCGCGTCCCTCTCGCTGTCCTTCCGAGCAAGCTACAAAAGCGATCCCTAACCGCGCCTGAATCCCGAAAGTTAATTATCGCGTAGGCATATCGCTCAAATGCAGCAAAGAAAATGCCCGAGATGCACAGGGCACCTCGGGCATCGTTGAATTGAGTCCTTTATGCGACCAGACGATCGCAAGACATGAGCGGTTACTCGCGCGACCCCATGAAAGAGAGCAGGAACTGGAACATGTTGATGAAATCCAGATACAGGCTCAACGCTCCAAGGATCACAGCTTTGCCAGCAAAGTCTGTTCCGCGCAGCTGCGTATACTGGTTCTTCAAACGCTGTGTGTCATAGGCTGTCAGACCAGCAAAGATCAGCACGCCGATGAAGCTTACCGCCCACATCAACGCGGGTGACTGCAGCCAGAGGTTGAGAAGCATCGCCACGATCAGGCCGACCACACCCATGATCAGGAAGCTGCCCATGCCGGTGAGATCCTTTTTGGTGGTGTAGCCGAACAGGCTAAGCCCCGCGAAGGCCGCAGCGGTTGCAAAGAATGTCGTCGCGATCGATCCCTGCGTATAGACCAAGAAGATAGTCGACATGGAAAGACCCATCAAAGTCGCAAAGCCCCAGAACATGATCTGGAGCGTTCCTCTGCTAAAACGGTTCGCGCCAAAACTCATTGCAAACACAATCGCCAGTGGCGAAAGCATAATGAGCCACATCAGCGGCGAGCCAACAAAGCTGTAGACCAAGCCTGTGTTCGCGGTCAGCAGCGCGACTACGCCAGTCAGCAAGATGCCTGAGGTCATATAGTTGTAGATCGAGAGCATGTGCTTGCGCAGCCCTGCGTCAAACACAGTCCCTGAGCGCGGTACGGACGCACCAGTGAAAGCCGCCTCCTGCTGCTCCATGCTCCGGGGTTCGTTCCAATCAGCCATTGTAATCGTCACTCCGATAATAAATCGGGCGCACATTCAGCGCCATCTGGTCAAATATCGGGTGTTTGCGTGCAATTTTCAAGCAAAACCGGATTGCATTCCTTGCAACTGCTTAAGGCTGTTTTCCGGCCATTCTTGACAGTTCCGTGCCGCGATCGGCCGTGGCTTTCAGAGTGTGAAATAGCAGCGATTTCAGAACTTTGTTCTCATCAAGCACATTCAGACCCTCGCGAGTCATGCCGCCGGGGCTGGCAACCCGGTCAGCCAGTTCATCGGGGGTGAAGTCTGAATCGCCGGCCAAAGACCCGGCTCCGTCAACCACCGCTGTCGCAAGCCGGCCTGCCATATCGGCTGGTAGACCCAATTCGCTTGCTGCCTCTGCCAGTGCATCGATAAAGCGATAGACGAAGCCAGGACCAGATCCGGCCAGCGCAGTTGCAAGATCGAACAGGGCCTCATCCGCTAGCCATTGGGCCGTGCCCAGCTTGGCCGCCAGTTCCGTCACGGCCGCTCTGTCTGAATCGGAAAGGTCGCGCGCGGCCAGCACATTGGGCGATTTTCCTAGCGCAACGGCAAGATTGGGCATGAAGCGCACATTGGCCTTTACATCGGGAAACGCCGCATCAAGCTGCGCCAGTGTGACACCTGCCAGGATCGATAGAACCAGCGTGTTAGGACCGGCAATTGCCTGCATTCCCGGCGCTATGTCGCCCAGCATATGCGGCTTGAAGCCAAGCACCACGGCATCGAATTCGCCCTCAGGTTGCTGGGTTGTCAATGTCACGCCATCGGCGCAATCCTTGTGCCGTGGATTATAAGCGGTGATGTCACACGCATCCATACCGGCTCGCAACCAGCCATCGACCATCGCGCCGGCCATCTTGCCATATCCGTAGATCAGAATCTTCATGGAGCCACGTTTACAGCAGGCGCGCGCGCGCTCAAGCCTCGCCGGCCGCGTCGACCAACGCGCTCTCCAAGGCTTGACGCGGGCTTTTGTCGCCCCACAACACAAACTGAAATGCAGGATAGAAGCGGTCGCATTCGTCAATCGCCGTTTCGATCAAGGCCTGGGCCTGCTGAATACTGAGCAACCCTTCGTCGCCCAGCAATGCGCCATGTCGGTAGAGCAGGACATTGCCGTTGGACCAGATATCAAAATGGCCAAGCCAAACTTGCTCATTGACCATGGCGAGCAGCTCATAGGCCGCCCGGTTCTTGTCCTCAGACACCCGAATTTCAGGCAGGCAAAGCAGTTGCAGCACATTGTCTTCGCTGCGCCAGATTGCCTTGATCTGGTACTTCGCCCAGCTGCCTTGCACCTCGCCAGCGATTTCGTCTTCACTGGTGATCTCGCACGCCCAGCCGCGCGCATCGAACAATGCTGCCAGCATCTCTACCGGGGCAGCATCGTCACCGGTGCCATATTCGACTTCGCGGGCTCTCATGAATTGGGGCTTTCACTTCGCATCGAGTGCTGATTGCACTTGTCCCTGCTTTGAATGCAATGGGCGCGATGTCAGCTCTTGGGGAGAACGCGACTGGCTTGTTCAAAGCTTGTGCAAAGAAAGCAGTGAACAACTTATATACTACTGAATAATATCAATCTTTTCGCCTTCGGGGCTAGTGTAGCTGAAGCTGTCAAAACCCTGACGCCGCAGGTCACGGACCAATTGCCTGGCATCGTCTCGTGAAGCGAAGGGCCCGGTCAAAAGCCGGTTCGCCTGCCCCCAACGCGTGGTGTAGGCCTCACGCCCGTCGAGCAACTCCGGTGCGCGCCGCATCATCCGGCGCCAATCGAATCGCAATGCGCCGATATCGCGTCCTGTCGCCATTTGCACCCAGTGACGGCTGGGATGCTGCGGAGGTTCTGGTTTGGTTTGTTCGCGCGGAATCTCGATCGTGGAAATGTCGACTGCCCCATCAGACGTTGCTGCGGGAAGCTCCTCAGGCGCGATAAATCCTGAAAACGCATCTGCAACCGAAGCCTGCTCACGTGCAATGCGCGCAAGCCTGCTTTCGCCGCTGGGCTCAGGTGGCGAGTTATCAACCCTCGTTCCAAGCGGAGCTCCGCGCGGAGCAAGCCGTTCATCTACCCGGGCCATCCGCGGATCTTCGTCGCGGCCCAAACTCGCCATTTGCGGATCATCGCGGCCAATTTGGGCTGCACGCGGGAAAATGCCCAGATTCGCGGCCGCCGCCTGCTGCGATTTGGTCAGGCGCGGCATGAATTCAAAATAGGGGGCCATGCGGCTGGACAGATCGGGCGGCAGCAGCTGATTGGCCAGCCTTGCCGCTTGATCGGTGTCACCAAGTATGGCGAGACCAAACGCGCGCGCTCTGAACGCCGCGAGATCTTGCCTCGCAAGAAGCGGGCGCAGAGCGGCCTCAAACTCATCGCGCTGACCGGCGATTGCGAGGCTTATCGCCAAACGACGCGTAACTTCGTCGTCATTGCCCCTTGCCAAGAACGTGCGGTAGCTTTGTTGCGCAAGTTCGTTATTGCCCACCAGATCCTGCGCCAATCCCCAATCACCCAGAATCGCATCGACAGACGCACCCGCACGCTCTGCTTCGGCAAACATTTGTAGCGCCTTTACCGGTTGCCGCGTTTTCAGATAGACGGAGGCCAGACCAAGCTTGGCTGCTGCGGAATTAGGCGATAGCTGGAGTGCGCGCGCGTAAAACCCTTCCGCAGCGCTATAATCATTCAGTGCGAGCGATGCATCGCCTGCATCCACCAATGCCTGAGCGCTTTGAGGCTGCCGCGCCAGTCGCTGTAATGCGTTGCGCAATGCCTGGACTTCAGCCGAAGGCAAGGCCTGCGAAACCTCTCGCGATGAGCTTTGCTGAGCGTTGGCCGGGACGGCCAAAACCGGAAGGGCGGTCACAGCAAGCACGCGAAGGTAGGTGAGGACAGCCATCACATAGCCCTAACAAGGTTCACATCAGAAAGCGCTGCACTACGCGGGCGCATGTGAACCTTGCAACAACAGCGCGGTGAGACGAGCCGAATTACTGGTTGTTCTGACGGCCCAGGAAACGCGGGATGCTGAGCGAAGAACCGCCCTCGTCGTCATCCTCGTCATCGTCCTCATCACTATCAGAATCGCTGGCTCCGCGTGACAGATTTGCCATGCGCTCAAACAGTGTGCTTCCGCCGCCGGACGCTGCAGCTGGTGCAGCGCCTCCGCCGGAACCGCCATCACTACCGCTTCCGCCGGAAGATCCCGTTTCTGATGTGTCACCACCTGATCCCTCAGGCGGAGCAGGAGCAAATGCAGGACCTTCGCTTGGTTCTGGCGAGGCTTCAGATGTCAAATCGAGGGGCGCTTCTTCAGCAAGCTCATCAGCCACATCATCGGCGTAAGGATCATTCTCCTCATTACGCATGCCCGCAAGCGGATCGACAATGCCATCGACGTCATCGTCCTCCTCGCTCACACCCATATCGTCGCCGACTTGCATACCGGTTAGATCGAAGGGCTCTATAGCGGGTTCGGCCTCCTCAACCTCTGCCGCTTCGCTGTATAGCTCTGTTTCCGGCTCAGCCTCCATCGCGAGCTCCAGTGGCTCATCGATGATCGGCTCTTCAACGGTTTCCGGCTCTTCTTCCGACAGGGCAATGACCGGTCGCTTGGGCGGGCGCGATGCGCTCAAGTTGATCGGAGCGCTCTCGGTGGTTGCCGAAATTGCGCTCTGATCAATACCGGTCGCGACGACAGACACGCGGATCTGGCCGTCGAGGTCTGGATTGAACGCAGATCCCCAAATAATGTTTGCATCTTCATCAACCAGCTCACGGATATGGTTGGCTGCTTCATCCACTTCGAGCAGCTTCATGTCCTCGCCACCAATGATCGAGATGATCACGCCCTTGGCGCCTTGCATGCTGACCCCGTCAAGCAGCGGGTTCGCAATCGCACGTTCTGCGGCTTCGAGCGCACGATTCTCGCCTTCGGATTCGCCCGTACCCATCATCGCCTTGCCCATCTCGCTCATCACAGAACGAACGTCGGCAAAGTCGAGATTGATGAGGCCCGGCATAACCATAAGATCGGTGATCGAGCGCACGCCTTGCTGCAGCACTTCGTCAGCCAGCTGGAACGCTTCCTTGAAAGTTGTCTCTGCTTTAGCGATCAGGAACAGGTTCTGGTTCGGAATCACGATCAGCGTATCAACATGCTTTTGCAGCTCATCGATGCCAGCCTCGGCCGCGCGCATCCGGCGTGTACCTTCGAACAAGAATGGCTTGGTCACGACACCAACCGTCAGCACGCCCTTGCGCCGTGCAGCTTCCGCGATGACCGGTGCGGCGCCAGTACCCGTGCCGCCGCCCATACCGGCGGCGATAAAGACCATGTTCACGCCTTCCAGCGCGTCTTCGATTTCCTTGACCGTTTCTTCAGCTGCAGCCTTGCCAACCTCGGGTCTTGCGCCCGCACCAAGGCCGCCGGTAATTTCCGGCCCAAGCTGGATTTTAGCATCCGCCTTTGACATCGCAAGCGCTTGCGCATCTGTGTTTGCACAGATGAAATCGACGCCTTCGATTTCGGACTCGATCATGTTGGCGATTGCGTTTCCGCCGGCCCCGCCGATCCCGACTACAGTGATCCGGGGGCGAAGCTCGTCGCTAGAAGCTGGTCCGATATTGATACTCATCAGTTTTCCTCCGGGCGTATTGGCCCATTTCCTTGCGATTCACATTGCCACAAAGGTGCTGCGCGGTTGATAGCGCATTGTCCCTTATCCACAGTGGTTAACCGACCCGTTTCCTACGTATTTGAACTTAGAAATTCTCTTTCAATGCCCGTATCAAGCGGCCAACACCTAATCCCAGTCCTACGCGCGAAATCGGCGCGCGGCTCTCACCAACGCTGCGGATATCGATCGGATCATCGGCCGCATAGAGACACAGGCCCGCTAATGTAGCAAAACCGGGTGTCGCATGCGCTTCAGGTAAGCCTATAAGTGCTGGAGGTTTGCCAATCCTTACCGGCATGCCCAATGCGCTTTGCGTGAATTCTGCGAGGCCAGCAAGCTCAGAGCCGCCACCGGTCAAAACGACCTGCCCACCACTTGCGCCGGTAAATCCCATTGATTTTAGCGCTTTACCAATCTCATCGGTCAGGCCCGACAAATGCTGCGTAACGATCGAAACAAGCTCTGCACGGGCGATACGGTTCTTGTCATCGGCACCGCGTGCAACCGGCCCTGCCTGATCATCTCCCGGACCGTTTACCGGAATCATTTCGCGGTGATCGGTTGGACTTGCGATCGCTGAACCGGATACGCATTTTAGACGTTCCGCCTGAAAGCGGCGAATGCCAAAAGCCGATGCGATCGCATCTGTAATGTCGCCTGAGCCATAATGCAGCGCCTTCAGGCCGAGCAACATGCCGCCCGCATAAACCGCCACATTGGTCACTTCTCCGCCGATCTCTACCATCGCGACACCAAGCTCACGCTCTTCCTCGCTCAAACAGGCATAGCCAGCAGCCAAGGGCGCGGCGACAACGGCCTCGACGTCCAGATGCGCGTTCTGCACCGCTTCGGTGAGGTTCCGCACCGGCGCACCATCCGCCAGCATAACATGCACATCGACGCCCAGCCGCTCTGCATGAAGACCTTTGGGGTTCGCCACACCATGGGCTCCATCAAGCGTGTAATGGGCAGGCTGGGCATGCAACACCATCCGCCCGTGCGGCTGAATTGTGTCACGTGCGGCTATCAGCAGGTGTTCGATGTCTTCTTCTTCGATCCGCCGACCATTTATGTCGATTTCGACCTTGGAAACCTGGCTCGCAAGCCCTGCCCCTGCGCAACCCACCCAAACGCTCTGCACACTGGTGCCAGCATTCTTTTCTGCGCGCTCCACTGCGTCACGAATGGCGTAGGTGGCGGCCGCCATATCGGTTACATAGCCGCGCTTTATTCCGTTGGATGCGCGGTGGCCCGACCCCAGAACCTGCAACTCACCATCCTCGGTGAGACCCATGATCATCGCTGATATACGGAAAGAACCCGTATTGACCGCGCCAAAATAGCGGGTGAAGCGCTTACTAGTCATCAGGGGTGGTTTCTCCGTCATCACTGTCGCCCAAAACCTGGTCTGCCCTACCAGGAATACGCATGTAGATGCGCGGCGGTGCGCGCATGTCGAATGTCGTCACCTCACCGCCAATCAAACGGTTTTGACCGTCGAGCCGTGCAAAGGACACCAGCGCGACTGCGGCTTCGTCTTCGCCTTGCGGCAGCGCCAATACCTGATTGCTTTTGAAGGTCAAATTCCAGCGGCGATTGCCGACCCATTCTGCCGCGCGCACTTGCGGACGGATCGCAGGTGCAGCTTCGAGCAGATTTTCGAGCTGCTTGACTTGCCGCACGGCGCCAGGGCCGGAAATTACCAACCGATCGCCAATTGCGGTGCGGTTGATCGGCTCAAGTTCGTTGCCTTCAACGTCAACCAGCACGAGGCGATCGGGCCTTTGCAGCACCGCATGCGGCACTCGCTCGACTACATCGATCGCAAGCGTCCCGGGAAGTTGCCGGGAAACGCGAGCGTCCTTCACCCAAGGCAATTCGAGCAGCTCCTCACGAATTGCGGTGACGTCCACGTCCGGCATAGGCTCGTTGCGTTGGCTAACCACACGTTCGTAGACACGGTCTTCATTCATCCGTTCGACGCCAGAGACCCGCACATGGCGCACTTCAAATCCAGCATTGGCAGCGGACAGAGAAATCTGCGCCTGAACCAGAGCAGTCGCCCCAGAGATGCTTGCAATGAACCATGCTGCAACAAGTGCTGCGGCAATGATCAACCACAGGAAAATGCGTTGCAACTGCTCTTCGGTGAACGGCAGCAAGCCCATCAGCCAATCGATGAACCCGCCGGTTGTCTTCTTCGCCTTGCGCGCGGTGTTGGCGCGCGCATTGGCCTTCGCGGTGCGGCGAGCGCCTTTGGCAGAGCGTTTAATCGTCGCCATAAGTGCCTCCAATCAGCTTTTCCGGCGCATGCTTGCGCAAGGCTGCTGCGATCACCGTTTCCACCAGATCGGCATACTCCATCCCGGCAAATTTGCCCTGTTCTGGCACCAGGCTGAGCGGTGTCATGCCGGGCTGGGTATTGGTTTCGAGCACAAACAGGCCATCCTCGCCCTGCTCATCATCCCAGCGAAAATCGGTACGGCTAACTCCGCTACACCCTAGCCGCTGATGCGCGGTTTGAGCGTATTGTTCACACAGAGCTGCGATCTCTGGCGGGATTTGCGCGGGGCAAACATGGACTGTCTTACCGTTCGTATATTTGTGCTCGTAGTCGTAGAAACCTGCGTCGATAACCAGCTCGGTGACGCCTAGCGCGCGCGGGCCCTTGGGCGTATCAATCACAGCTGTCGTCATCTCGCGCCCTTTGATAAACGGCTCTGCGAGCAGTTCTTCAAAATCCTGCCATGGGCCGGTCGCATCAGGCGCGATCGGATTGCCATAATTGCTTGTCTCCGTGACGATGGCGACACCGACCGAGGAACCTTCATTGACCGGTTTCAGCACATAGGGGCGCGGCAGCGGATCACGCTCGAATATCTCTTCACGGCTCACAATCCGTCCACCTGGAAAAGGCACGCCGTGCGGCCCAAGCACCATTTTGGTCAGCTGTTTGTCGATCGCGATGACCGAGGTCGCAAGGCCTGAATGTGTGTAAGGAACACCCATCAGATCGAGCATGCCCTGCACGCTGCCATCCTCACCAGGTACGCCATGCAGCGCATTGAACACCACATCGGGCGCAGCCTCTGCAATACGGGCAGCAACCTGCCGATCCATATCGATCCGGGTGACTCGGTGGCCCTTGCTTTCGAGCGCATCGGCAACGCCATTACCGCTCATCAGCGAGACTTCGCGTTCATTGGCCCAGCCGCCCATCAGGACCGCGACATGAAGTTTGGGTAGCAAACTCATGGCCGCCCCACCCTCTGGATCTCCCATTGCAGCTCGACGCCGGAGTTCGCACGCACGCGGCGGCGCACCTCTTCGCCCAGCGCTTCGATATCGCTGCTGGTCGCATCGCCAGTGTTTATGAGGAAATTGGTGTGTTTCTCGCTCACCTGAGCGCCGCCCATGGTCAGCCCGCGGCAACCCGCCGCATCGACCAGTTCCCAGGCCTTGTGGCCATCCGGGTTCTTGAAAGTCGATCCACCGGTCTTGGTACGCAGTGGCTGCGATTCTTCGCGCGCTTTCGCGATGCGGTCCATCTCTGCGCCAATCGCTGCTGGATCACCCGGAGTGCCTTGAAAACGGGCCGAGACGACGATCGCTCCTGAAGCCAGTTCCGAATGGCGATAAGAATAGGCCAGCTCTTCAACCGGCACGCGAGACAGTTTTCCGCATGGGAACATCACGTCACAATCAATCAAGATGTCCGCGACCTCGCGCCCGTAAGCGCCACCGTTCATACGCACGAA
This sequence comes from Altererythrobacter sp., assembly GCA_013002295.1. GTDB lineage: Bacteria > Pseudomonadota > Alphaproteobacteria > Sphingomonadales > Sphingomonadaceae > Erythrobacter. The sequence goes on along the minus strand of JABDKI010000078.1, from coordinate 7,967 downwards.
CCCGCCCACTGTACCGGGTATGCCGCGCAAAAATTCGAGCCCGGCTATCCCGGCATCACGGGCAGTGGAAGATACAAGGATACCGCTGGCACCGCCGCCGCATTCAAGCTGATGATCGTCAAGAACTTTGACGCCTGAAAACGCCTTGCCCAAACGAACAACAACGCCTTCGACGCCACCATCGCGCACGATCATGTTCGACCCAAGGCCAAGAGCCATGACCGGCATCGCGCGATCCAATGCGCTGAGAAAGTCGCGCAAATCGTCAATATCGGCGGGCTCGAACAGCCAGTCTGCATTACCGCCAGTCTTGAACCAAACGAGTTTTGCGAGCGGCGCATTCGGAGCGAGTTTGCCGCGCACCTTTGGAAGCGTGTCAGCCATCATGGCTTGCCTCCGCGCGCGCTCTCGATCGCGCCTGCGAGGCCCGCAGCCCATTTGGTGATATCACCGGCACCCAGGCAAACGACGATGTCTCCAGCGTTCAGTTCACTGGCGAGAGCTCCCGCAAGCTCGGTCTGGTCAGCTACGGCCACAGCCGATCGGTGCCCGCGCGACTTCAATCCTGCAACCAAGGCAGCGGCGTTCACGCCATCGATGGGGTCTTCGCCCGCTGTGTAGACCGGCGTAACATAGACATGGTCGGCTTCGTTGAAGCATGCCTGAAACTCGCCCATCAGATCCCGAAGGCGCGTGTAGCGGTGCGGCTGCGCAACGGCGAACACACGGCCACCATTATCGCCGCCTACCGCTTCGCGTGCTGCGTTGAGCACGGCTGTGATTTCAACCGGGTGATGAGCGTAGTCATCAATGATTGCAGCGATACCGCCGTTGCAGGCCACTTCGCCGACTTTTGTGAAGCGCCGCCGAACGCCGCCGAATTGACCAAAGCCTTCGCGGATTACATCGTCCGGGCAGCCCATCTCGATCGCAACAGCAATCGCCGCCAACGCATTCTGCACATTGTGACGGCCCGGCATAGGCAAGTGAACGCCTTCGATCTGGCGATCCTCCTCACCGCGCTGACGCACGATAACGTCAAATACATTGCCGCCAGCTTCGGATCGGATGTTTACGCCGCAAATATCCGCCTGAAGCGAAAATCCATATGTCACGACTTTGCGATCGCGAACCTGCCCGATCACGGCCTGAACTTCGGGATGGTCGATGCACAGAATGGCTGCGCCGTAAAACGGGACATTGTGAATGAATTCGACAAATGCGCGCTTCACGCCGTCGAAATCACCGTAGTGATCCAGATGCTCGGGATCGATATTCGTAACAACCGCAATCGTGCCATCGAGCCGTAGGAAGCTGCCATCGCTTTCATCAGCTTCAACCACCATCCAATCGCTGTCGCCCATGCGCGCATTGGAGCCATATTGCTCGATAATCCCGCCATTGATCACTGTGGGATCAATGTTCCCACGATCAAGCAACGCCGCGATCATACTGGTTGTGGTGGTTTTCCCATGGGTGCCCGCGACCGCAACGGTCGATTTCAACCGCATCAATTCCGCGAGCATTTCCGCGCGGCGCACCACCGGAATTCGGTTCTCGAGCGCATGTGCGACTTCGGGATTGCTTCGCCGCACTGCGGTTGAAGTGACCACCACGGCAGCCCCTTCGACATTTTCCTTCTCATGCCCAATGTGCACCGAAATGCCTTGCGCGCGCAGCCGCTCGACACTGGGGCCCTCATTAAGATCAGAACCCTGAACCTTGTATCCGAGATTGTGCATCACCTCGGCAATGCCGGACATGCCGATCCCGCCAATGCCGACAAAGTGGATCACGCCAATCTCGGTGCCGACACCCTTCACTTGCCGTCACTCCCGACATCGCGAGTAGCGGGCGAAGCAGATGCCGAACGTTCCGCAGCGATATCTTTGGCAGTCTCGCCAACACGGATGACGTCCATCATATCCGCGCCGCCAAAGCTTTCCACCAGATCGGCCAAGTTTTTGGCCGCATCGGGTCGCCCGCAATTCCATGCAGCATGGGCCGCATTGGCCAGCGATTGCGGTGCTTTCGCCATGGCTTGGATTTGCAGCGAGATGTCTTTGGAAAGCTTTTGCAGAGCATCAGATTGCGCAATGCGCTCTCGATTGTCCTTGTCTTCCAGGCCGCTGACTTCGCCAACCGTAACCGCCGGCTGGCGGATCATGCGCGCTCCGCCCGCCTTCACCATTTCGCGGGTATTCGCAGCCTGGTGATCGTCTGTCGCTATGGGCAGTGGGATAAGAATACCCGGGCGACCCACAGCGGTCAGCTCAGCTATCGTCGAAGCTCCCGCGCGGCCAATGAACAAATGACATTCCGCCAGCCGCGCTTCCATATCCTCAAAATAGGTGCCCAGCTCTGCCGGGATGTCATGTCTGCGATATCGCTCACGAACGCGGTCGAGGTCTTCCGCGCGGCATTGCTGAGTGACTTGCAAGCGTTGGCGCAGCGCCGGTGGCAACATGGCCAGTCCATCCGGCACAACTTCTGACAGGATGCTTGCCCCCTGACTGCCGCCGGTGACCAGCACTTTCAGCAAGCCGTCTTCGGTAAACGGCGGGAAATCTTCATCGCGCAGTGCCAGCACTTCGGGGCGGACCGGATTGCCGACCAGATGCACCTTGTCGATATGCTTATGCTTCAGTCGTTCGATCTCTGTGAACGCGGTTGCAATCGCATCTACGCGTCCGGCCAACATGCGGTTCACGCGGCCCAAAACTGCATTTTGCTCGTGGATCACGCTGGGAATGTCTGCACTTGTCGCCGCTAGCATGGCCGGGGCCGCCGGATATCCGCCAAATCCAACCACGGCGGTCGGTTCAAAGCTTTCAAACAGGCGCAGCGCCATACGCCGCCCCTCTAGCAAAGCCTTCAGCCCGCCAAACCAGCGCAGCGGGTTCTTGCCAAAGCGCCCGGCCGGGATGACATGCGACGTCAGGAAATCCGGCTTGCCGGGGATTTCCGCGCCGCGCTCATCGGTAATCAGCGCCACGTGATGCCCGCGCTGATCCAGTTCTGTCGCAAGGGCGAATGCCGGGATCAGGTGCCCACCTGTCCCGCCCGCCGCCAGCACGAAATGCCGGCTTGAGCCTGTGCGTGTCGAGCCGCTCATGCAGCTTCCTCCTTGCGTTCCATCATCGCCTTCAGACCAGGAGTCTCCCGCTTCAGGAACGGATTACGACGCGTGATAGCCAGCAATAGCCCAACTGTAAGGCACATGGCGATAGTTGATGATCCGCCGTAGCTGATCAACGGCAAGGTCATGCCCTTAGACGGGAAGAGCTGCAGATTGACAAGGATATTGATGAAGGCTTGCCCGCCTATGGCTGCAATCAAACCCGCGCTTGCGAGCACAGCAAACAGGTTCTCCTCATCCACCAGCCGCACAAGCACACGCCACACGATCGCAAGGTAAAGCACAACTACCAGAGCGCAGGTGATAAGACCGAACTCCTCCCCGATGACAGAGAATATGTAGTCCGTATGCGCTTCGGGCAGGTTCATTTTGCGGACGCCCAGCCACAATCCTGTGCCGGTCCAGCCGCCCGCCATCAACGTCCGCTGCGCCAGATCAACTTGATCAAACGCCGTGCCGCCACCCAGGAAGGCATCAATCCGGTGCCGCGCATTGTCATACAGGAAATAGGCCGCCGTCAGCCCGACAATCCCAGTCCCTACGATAATGCTCAAACGTTGTACGCTGATCCCAGACAGCAGAACCAGCACAAACCAGATGCCTGCAAACAACAGTGTCGCGCCCAAGTTCGGCTGCATCATCAGTAACAGTGCAATAACGCCCATGATCACGCTCGCCATCGGCACGACCGGCAGTTCGGGATCGCGCAGCCGTAAGCTCAAAATCCACGCAAGCAGAATAGCAAAACCGGGCTTGAGGAATTCTGACGGCTGAAGCGAAAAACCCAGATCGAGCCAGCGTTGCGCACCATTGCGCTCAAACCCGAAAATCGGAACCAGCGCGAGCAAAACCAGCGTTACAGAGGCAAGCATGATGCCTGCTTGCCGCGCGCGTTCGCGGGTCAGCGTGGACACGCCGATCATCGCGATCAGGCCCAGAAATTGCCACACGATATGCTGCTTGAGAAAGTAGAATTCGCTCAGCTGCACCTCGCTGGTGGAAAGCCGTGAGGCACTGGCGGGCGATGCGGATGCAACGGCCGCGGTGCCGAACACCATCAGCATCAGGATCAGTGTCAGCAGAACCTTGTCGATCTCTCGCCACCAAATGCGCAGATGATCGCGCCAATCCAGCTTCATATGCGCGCCGCTTGATGCAGTGCCGCCCTGACGGGGAATATAGGGTTTGACGGTGCTCATTTGGCATCCCCGGCCAGCAAGGCGGACTGTATCTCTTCGCGCGCACCGGTCAGCGCGGCGACAGCCTGACGGAAGTGATCTCCGCGCGCTTCATAGTCGCGAAACTGGTCAAAGCTGGCGCAGGCTGGTGAAAGCAGAATAACGTCTCCCTCGCGCGCCGATGCCTTGGCGCGGCTGACTGCATCCTGAAGCATCTCGGCGCGCTCGACATGCACATGCGGTTCAAGCAATTCAGCAAAACGCGGGCCCGCTTCGCCAATGGTGTAAGCGGCGGCGATATTGCCCAGGTGCTGCTCGCAAGGCCCGAGCCCGTCTTCCTTGGGCAGTCCGCCGACAATCCAATGAATTCGGGGTTTGCCGCTCGTTTCCGACGGATAGGCTGCGAGTGCTGGCGCTGTGCTGTCTGGATTGGTCGCCTTGCTATCGTTGATATAAAGCACGCCGTCGTGGCGCGTGACGAGCTCCATCCGATGGGGCAGGCCGGTGAAGGTGCGCAGGCCGTGTTCGATTTCGATTTCAGAGAGATCTAGCGCTTCGCACGTGGCGATTGCGCAGGCCGCGTTCTGGTGGTTGTGGGGGCCGAGCAAAGCTGGCCAGTTCGATTGCCTATCAGAATAATCCAGCGAACACATCAGTCTGTGATTTGGAATTAGCGTATGAAGACCATCAGGCTCTAGCGGCTGAGATTCGCCTGTCACCGCGATATGCATAGGGCTGGCTGACATCTGCAGTTCGAACAGTCTCAGCTTGCTCGCAGCATACTTCTCGAAATCACCATCGTACCGATCCAGATGATCGGGCGTGATATTGAGCAGCACCGCGACATCGCAATCGAGCGAATAGGTCAGGTCGATCTGGTAGCTAGACAGCTCCAGCACATAGACACCGCCCTCAGGCAGAGGCTCCTGCGCCAGGATCGGCAGGCCGATATTGCCGCCCATCGTGGTCGGCACGCCCGCAGTCTTAAGGATATGGTGCACCAGCGCGGTTGTGGTCGATTTGCCATTGGTGCCCGTAATCCCGACAACTTTATGCGGCGGCAGTTCTGGGCGCGCGAGCGCGAACAACTCGATATCGCCGATCACCGGCACGCCAAACTTTTCGGCATGCGGTTTGATCGGATGGGTGTTCAAGGGAACGCCTGGAGAGACAACCACGCCGTCAAAACCGGTCAGGTCCATTTCCAGCGGATCAGCCAGATCGCAACGCCCCTCAAACGGTTCACGCGCCACATCCTGCCGGTCCCATGCGGTTACATTCGCGCCGCTCGCCAACAATGCCTCGACCGTCGCCGCGCCAGAGCGCGCGAGGCCAAGCACCGCGTAAGATTTTCCTGCAAAGGCCTTCGCGGTGATCACGTGTGCGTCACCTGACCTTGAGCGTAGCTAGGCCTGCCATCGCAAGCACAATCGCGATAATCCAGAAACGGATAACGACCTTGCTCTCGCTCCAGCCGAGCTGTTCGAAATGGTGGTGGATCGGTGCCATGCGGAAGACGCGTTTGCCCGTCCGCTTGAACCAGAACACCTGAATGATGACGCTGGCCGTTTCGACGACGAACAATCCGCCGACAATCAGCAGTACAATCTCGTGATGGCTCGCCACGGCGATTGCGCCCAAGGCTCCGCCCAATGCCAGCGATCCGGTGTCACCCATGAAGACCGCAGCAGGCGGCGCGTTGAACCACAGAAAGGCAAGCCCCGCTCCCATGATTGCGGCGCAGAATATCGCCAGCTCGCCTGCCCCCTCCACATAAGGAATGCCGAGATATTCGGAATAATCCACGCGGCCCACAAGATATGCGATAATTGCAAAGGTTCCCGCGGCGATAATGACCGGCATTATCGCGAGGCCATCCAGTCCATCGGTCAGGTTCACAGCATTGCCGAATCCCACGATCAGCACAGCTGCGAAGACGAAGTAGAACGGCCCCAACGGGATCGAAACGCCGCTGAAGAACGGCACGTAGAGATTGGTGCTGACCTGGCTCACGATGATATAGCTTGCGACACCAGCAACGATGAACTCCAGCAGCAAGCGGACCTTGCCCGAAACACCGCGATGGCTAGCCTTGGACACTTTGTCATAATCGTCGAGAAAACCGATCAGGCCGAAACCAATTGTCACGGCCAAACACGCCCAAACAAGCGGATTGGTTATGTCCATCCACAGCAGCAACGAAAAGCTGAGCGAGACAAGGATCATCAACCCGCCCATCGTAGGTGTACCACGCTTCGCAAAGTGCGACTGTGGCCCGTCTTCGCGGATCGGCTGCCCCTTGCCCTGCCTTACGCGCAAAAGATTGATGAAGCGCGGACCAATCAGAAGGCCGAAAAACAGCGCAGTGATCAACGTCGCGCCCGCACGAAAGGTCTGGTAGCGAATGAGGTTCAGCACACCTTCGAAACCCAGCCATTCGGCGATCAGATAAAGCATTTTCTAGCCCTAGGCTTTGCACTGGACGAGCGGCCCGCCAATCCCTGTAAAATGTGACACCAACGCACCGAGCCCGACCGAATTGGAGCCTTTGACCAGGATCGCATCCCCTTGCGTGATCCCGAATTCGTTCAGCGCCGCAATCGCCTCGGCTGGGTTATCGCAATGCGTGAAACCATGGGTAATGCCAAGCGACATGCCAACGGGTTTCCCCAGCTCCGCAGCGAGGGCGCGCATCTCGTCACCCACCAGCACCGCATAGTCCACTTTTGCTTCAGAGAGGGGCTCGGTCAGCTGCGCATGGAACTTGTCGGTGAAATCGCCCAATTCTTTCATGCTACCAAGCACAGCAACGCGGCGTGTTGCCGGTGTTTGGCCCAGCGCGCGCAGCGTCGCACGCATGGAGGCTGGATTGGCGTTGTAGCTTTCATCGATCATCAGAGCCTTGCCGCCCGGAACCGCGATATTATGGCGCGCACCGCGCCCTTTGAGACCGCCCATCTCAGCAAGGGCAAGACCAGCTGCACCCAAGTCACCGCCTGCGGCTTTCACCGCCGCCATCACTCCGAGAGAATTGGCAATCCAGTGCTCGCCCGGTTCGGCGACTGAAAAGCACACGCGAGCGTCGCCCAGATCGGCTGTGACTAGCGAGCCGCCATTGGCGCTGGGGATAGCATCGAGCAAACGAACGCCTGCGTCTTTGGCCGCACCGAAAGTGACAATCTTTGCACCGTATTTCTCAGCCACTTTGCGCATCTGTTCGCAATAGGGACTGTCTGCGGGGATCACCGCTGTGCCGCCGGGCATCAGGCCAGAGAAGATCGAGACTTTCTCTTCCGCAATCGCCTCAAGGCTGCCCAGATTTTCGATATGCGCGGGTGCGATCGTCGTGATCAGCGCGACATGCGGGCGAACATGACCAGCAAGTGGTGCGATCTCGCCTGCGTGGTTCATGCCCATTTCGAACACGCCGAACTTGCTGCGTGCAGGCATGCGAGCGAGCGTCAACGGCACGCCGACATGGTTGTTATAGCTGCGGATACTGCGATGCGCGCTACCCCGGCTTGCGCGATCCAGCGAGAGGAAGATGGCTTCTTTCATGCCGGTCTTGCCGACTGATCCAGTGATGCCGATGCGCACGGCTTCAGACCGTTCGCGCGCGGCGTGGGCCAACGCGTGGAGCGCTGCAGTGG
>JABDKI010000238.1 GCA_013002295.1 Altererythrobacter sp. | reverse complement strand
AATCCGCGCGGCGGCGTTTGGACATATTGGGATTATCAAGCGGGCGCATGGCAGCGCGATCACGGCTTCCGCATCGATCACATTCTGCTTAACCCGGAATTGGCGGACAGGCTAAAGGCTGTAGGTGTCGATAAAGACCATCGCGGACGAGAAAAGGCGAGCGACCACGCACCTGTTTGGGCAGTGTTGCGGGACTGAAAAGCTCAGAAACCGAAAGGGCCCGCCTGTTGCCAGACGAGCCCTCTCAGAATTCTGAATGCATCAATCTCTTACCGATAGAAGATATGCTGGTTGATCGTAGCGCGAGCCGTTTTCTTGCGGCTCCAGCTCGGACTTACATATTTCGCGTGGAAATAGAGCGCGTCTTCAACTTCAGATTCCCAAATGCCCTCATGCGCAATGCGTGCAATTGCCTTGGCGCGTTTCCATGCATTCGAACCTGTGTTGATGCGGGGCATTGCGCCGCCACGAACGAATGAGAACTGCGCGCGTTGATAAACAACGCCGCAATAGCTCGATGGGAAGCGCGAATTGTCCGCACGGTTGATCACAACTTGTGCCACAGCCAGCTGGCCGGGAAGCGGCTCTCCGCGCGATTCAAAATAGACCGCGCCGGCGAGGCAACGCATCTGCTCTGACAGAGCAAAATCGGTGTCGGTTTGAGAAACAAGTTCCCGCAGCGAAGTCGCGGTCGGTTCAGCGATAACGTCTTCGCTTGGCTCAGCGACAGGCTGAACCACTTCTTGTGCGACAAATACGGGGGTCGATGCCCGATCGGCATCAGCGGTGGCACCATTGGCCACTGCAGCCTCAGGATCTGTGTCCTGAGCGAAAGCGCCTGAGATTTCAGCGCTTGCAAATGTAAGGCCGAGTGCAACCGCCGCAGCGGCAACCCCGAGCCCATGGCTCCTACGAGTCATATTGTCCGTTATTTTAGGCGGTGAGCTAGCTCCGTCGCAGGCTGGGACCGATGCCTTTTGGCATTCAATCGGTGGTCCGGTTGTTTGGCCTGCCGGCCGCCCCCCGTCTGCGTGCTAGCGAGCTCGACCTCATTGCCGAGCATGCGCCGCCTACGCGCCTGGAAGCTGGGCGGGCAAATAGGCGACTTTCCGCGAAGGTCAAGTTAACGCGGCAGGGATGCGATGAACTGTGCGCCATCAGCGATATCTGCCTCCAAAACCCAAATATCGGGGTCTTGTTGCTTGCGTCGCTCAAGATATTCAAAAATTTCTTGTGGTTTTTCAGGGTTTTGCTGCTTTGCGGCAACAAATGGTCGCGAACCATCCAGTTGCGGCATCTTTTCGAAAAGAACTGCGTTATCACCGCGATAGATAGTTAAGACAAGGATCGTTCCTGCATCTCTTTCGCCCTTGGCGGTAACCACTGCGAAACCTCCGGCGGCCTCAACCAGCCGAATTATGGCCGATACTTCCAGATGTGCTGGTAAGCGCGCGTCCACGGCGCTTACTCCGCCCCCGCCGAATATCCAGGTAAGCCGGACAAGGCGATGCGTGATCGCATGAATGTGCCGGTCCCGCGGCCGATTTCCTCGCCCTCTGCATCGATCAGCCGCGATTCAGCCACGAAAACGCGGCGTTTACCGCTTATCCAGAGCCCTTCGGCCACCACCTCTCCTGACCGCACAGGTTTGGTGAAGTGCAGGTTGAACGAAGTTGTCAGAAGAAAGCGGTCAGTCGTGCGGGAATTCGCAGCGTAGAACGCCGCGTCATCGAGCATTTTGAAATAGATGGTGCCATGCGCCGCGCCAGCCGCATGAAAGACACTTTCGTCGATCTGGAATATAATCCGCGAACGGCCTTCGCCTGGAATTTCGAGCCGAGAGTTGAATTTCTCGTTGATCGGCGCGGAAGCGTACAGCCGTTCCAAAGCGCGATAATGCAAATCGGCGCCAACTCCGACGCCCTCTGCTTTGGTGCGTCCCTCAGGCGGCATCGCGCTCAAGGTGGCTGGCCAGAAGCGCATACATGGCTTCAGCATTGGGCGCTTCTATCAGAGCTTCGCGTGTTTGCTCATCTCGTGCCAATCGCGAAATCGCAGCCAGGGCATGCAAGTGCGCAGCGCCGGCATCTTCTGGCGACAACAATCCGAATACAAGCTCGACGGGCATCCCGTCTGCCGCTGCGAAATCAACCGGACTTTCGAGACGAAGCAGAGCCGCAACAGGGCGGTTCACCAGCGAAGAGCGGGCATGGGGAATCGCAACACCATTGCCGAATCCGGTAGAGCCGAGTTTCTCACGCTCCTCCAACCCTTCAAGCACATCAGATGCGTTCGCATTGTAGCAAGCCGAAAAAAGCTCGCTCACGCGCTCTAGCACCAATTCCTTGGATTCCAGACCGGCAGCAGCAACCGCCTCTGGAAGCAATTGAAAATTCACATTCATTTTAAGCTGTTTTCACGTCCGATATTCTATTTCAGCGACCCCAACATTCGGTACACACCCCATGCAGGATGAATTTGTCCAAATGGTGTCCATTGTTGTCGCGCTGACCGTTATGTAACGGCGGATTGACCCCTAGCGCGGCTCAACCCAACCGATCGAGCCGTCAGAGCGGCGGTAAACCATATTATGGCGTCCGGTTCCAGCATTTTTGAAGAAAAGCGCATTGGTGTCTCGCAGGTCGAGCATCATGACCGCGTCAGCTACGCTGGCTTCGGGAATATCAACACTCGTCTCTGCAATGATCGGCGGAGCATCGTGGACAAGCTCTTCCTCGCTCTCGTCACTAGCGAAGATGGTGTAGCCAGCCTCTTCGACAGAATAGGCCGCAGCTTCTTCTGCACGGGCGAAATCGGCTTGCTCATGGCGGTCATTCAAGCGTCTTTTGTAGCGCCGCAATTGTTTGTCGATCTTGGCAGACGCGGCATCCAACGCCTGATGTGCATCCGCCGCATCAGCATGTGCTTTCAGAATCAGCCCCTGCATCACGTGCGTAACAATATCGCAAGCGAACATGCCAGCTGGCGCTTTGCCGAAGGTCACATGCGAAGAGATAGCCCGATCAAAATACTTCTCGACTATCCCGCCCAGCCGACTGTCCACATGCTCCCGCAAGGCATCGCCGGTTTCGATCTGATGGCCCGATACGCGAATATCCATATGTGGGATCTCCTCAAGGTTGGCAGGGGGCAAAAAGCCCCGGTATTCAGTTCGACCAGATCGGCTTTTCGATCCGTTCGAGAAACTTCTTGTGGCGTGCAAGCTCGGCTTCACTCGCCGTATGCGGCCTAGCCTCGCGCCGCGGTCCAGATGCTTTGGTTGGGCGAGCAGAGGCTGTTGGGACGACACTATCGTTCTGGCTGTCGGCCGCCAGCTCCAAGCCGATCTGGCGCCCGCCCATCAGCTCGACATAAACCTGAGCCAGCAATTCAGCGTCGAGCAGCGCGCCGTGCTTCACACGGTGGCTACGATCAACGCCGTAACGCGTACACAAGGCATCGAGCGATACCTTTGCGCCCGGGTGGCGTTTGCGCGCGATAGCAACGGTGTCGACCATCCGGCCCATATCGACGGGTTCACGCCCGATAAGTTTCAGCTCATTGTTGAGAAAGCCAAAGTCAAAGCCGGCATTGTGCGCGACCAGCGGCGCATCCCCCAGAAACGCGATCAGTTCATCGACCTGCGCAGAAAAAAGCGGTTTTGTTTCGAGGAAGGAAATAGACAATCCATGCACCGCTTCTGCGGCGGCAGGCATATCGCGTTCGGGATTGTAATAAGCATGGTAGGTGGCCCCGGTGGGCACCCGGTTGATCATTTCCACACATCCCATTTCAACCATCCGGTCACCCGAAGCAGGGTCCAGGCCGGTGGTCTCTGTGTCGAAAACGATTTCCCGCATTGATGTTACTATCGGACTCGCATTTTGATTTGGCAAGCGATTCCGGGTCGCAAGCGGAGCTTTATTTCTCCGCGCTCAGTTGTGCGATCAAATCGGCGACTGCAGCTTCAGTTTCAGCCAGAGTAACGCCAGTATCAATCACATGGTCTGCGCGCTCGCGCTTCTCTACATCCGGGGTTTGCAACGAGAGAATATGCGCGAACTTCTCCGGCGTCATCCCTTCGCGGGCAAGCACTCGCTCACGCTGGATATCGGCCGGGGCTGACACAACAACAATCGTATCCACGCTTTCGTGGCCACCCTTCTCAAATAGCAAGGGTATGTCGAAAACCACCATCGGCGCCCCGCCGTGCTCGATCATAAACTCCATGCGCTTGGCCGCGACAGCGGGGTGGACGATCGCCTCCAGCCGCGAGAGGGCATCGTGATCGCCAAAAACCAGCTGGCCAAGAGTGTCGCGTTTCACTCCATCAGATCCGGTTGAGCCAGGAAACGCAGCCTCGATTGCTTCAAGTAGTTCACCATCGGGGCCCTGCATCGCGCGGACCTCTGCATCGGCGTCGAACACCGGTACGCCATGGCGTTCAAACATATCGGCGACAGTGGATTTCCCCATTCCGATGGATCCGGTGAGGCCAATGATGAGGGGTTTGCTCATCGCGTTAGAAGCTCCCGTAGCTGTGCATCATGGGTACGTGGCGCAGCTTGCCCGAAGAACCTTTCAAACGCTGCTGCTGCCTGCCCGATTAGCATGGCATAGCCATCAATCGTCCTGTGGCCCGCCTGCCTCGCATTCTTCAGGAATTCGGTCTCAAGAGGGTCCGTTATGATGTCATAGGCAATCGAGCCGGGCGGTGCGTGGCTCCAGTCAAATGTCAGTTCGGGTTGTCCGCGCATTCCGAGAGGTGACGCGTTGACCACCAGGTCCAAGCACCCCTCGCGATCGTCGAATACGAAATTGGTAGGTTCGGCAAAGTGGCTGAGATGGACAGCGTGATGCTCGCCGTCGGGTGCCAATTCATCCAGCAAGTCGCGGGCTTTGTCCGGATTGCGCCCCGCCAATACAATGGTGAAGCCATGTGCCGCGAGCGCCGCCACAATTGCCCGTGCCGCGCCGCCTGTGCCGAGAACACGAGCCATCCGAAAATAGTGCTCTTGCGATAACTCGCCACGGAGTGGTTCAAGAAATCCGGCCGCGTCGGTGTTGTAACCGACGAGCTGGTCACCTTCGCGAACCAAGGTGTTGACCGCGCCGATTTGTGTGGCGACCTGGTCCAGTCGGTCAGCATGGTCAATCACAGCCTGCTTATGCGGCATCGTGATGTTGCAACCGCGCCAGTCGGGATCACCGCGGCGCGCTGTGATATAATCCTCGAGGTCGCCGCTTTCTACATGCTTGGCACGATAATTCGGCGTACTCTCCAATCTCTCGAGCCAGAAATTGTGGATTGCGGGAGATTTTGAGTGAGCGATTGGGTCGCCAATGACTTCGGCATACTGACCACTCATGATGTGATTTCACCCAATTCGCGCAATGCGCCGAGCACACCCAGCAACGGCATTCCCAGCACCGTGAATTGATCTCCATCGATCCGTTCGAATAATTGCGGGCCCATGGCTTCGATCCGGAAAGCGCCTGCGCAATAACTGATCGCTGGCCATTCAGCATCGAGATACTGCTCGATAAATTGCTCGCTCAATTCGCGCACATGAAGCTCAGCCAAAGCTGTTGTGCTCCATTCACACGTATCGTCGCGCACAATGGCCGCACCGCTGTGCAGTTCCATCACCTTACCTGAGAAAAAGCGGAGATGTTCAGCGGCGCTCTCACGATTGATCGGCTTGTCAAAGCGCTGACCGTCGCACACGACCAAACTATCACTACCCAGAACCAGCCGTGCGGGATTATCAGCCGCCACACTTTGCGCCTTAGCGACGCTCAGAGCCTCGGCGATCTCGCCCGGGGCGCATCCAGCAAGCGCCGCTTCGACAGCGCGCTCATCTATGTGTGCCGGTATGGCTTCATACACGACCCCTGGTGCATCCAGCATCGCGCGCCGTGACGCACTTTTCGAGGCCAAGATAATCATATCGCGCCTTCGCCCTTCTCATCCGGCGCTTTCGCTTTGTCTTTCCGCTCTTGCATGAAACGGATCACGGCCGCCGCAGTCTCTTCAATTGAGCGCCTTGTTACATCGATCACCGGCCAGCCATTGTCGGCAAACATCCGCCGCGCAAACTGCACTTCTTCACGCACACGCTCGTCATCGACATAGGATGTTTCTGTCCCTTCGTTGAGCGACAAGAGCCGATTGCGGCGCACCTGGACCAGCCGTTCTGGGGCAGTGGTCAAGCCCACCACCATGGGGTGACGAAGCCCGAACAAAACCTTTGGCGGTGGAGATTCGATTACCAACGGGATATTCGCAACCTTATACCCGCGATTGGCCAGATAGATGCTGGTTGGCGTCTTCGAGCTGCGCGATACACCGGCCAGCACAATGTCCGCTTCTTCCCAATCTTCCCAGCCAATCCCATCATCATGGGCAATCGTATAATGAATCGCGTCGACACGGCTGAAATAGGCCTCATCCATCAAATGCTGACGGCCGGGCCTTCCATGCGCCTCTTCACCCAACTGCACCTCGAGTGCAGCCGTGACCGAGTCCAGTACCGGCACGGCAGGCAAACCGATCTGGCGGCAGTGCTCCTCCAGGCGAGCACGTGTGTCTGGATTGACCAGGGTGAACAGGACCAAACCAGGGCTATCCGCCAGCGAAGGCACAATCCGATCCAGATGCTGGCGCGAGCGCACCATCGGCCAGAAATGGCGCACAACCTCGGGGCTATCGAATTGGGCCAGTGCTGCCTTCGCAATCATCTCCAGTGTTTCGCCGGTCGAGTCAGAGACAAGATGTAGGTGCATATTTGGCATTCCGATTGGATACGATCTCTGACGATTAGGGCCTGTGGATGAGAACCGGCATAAACCACGGTAGAAGTCTGAGGACAAGTTCGTGGAACCAATCCATGCCCACTATCAAGGGTTCCATAAGGGGGTCTGTGAACACTCTGCCTGAGCTGTCCCCAGCCTGTTGATAGCAAGCAAAAGTTTGACTCGACTCCCGCAGAGTCGCGAGTCGAGGTCAATTACAGCCTTTGCAATAAAGGGAGAAATTGGGCAGGAGCCACTTGTTCCCGAAATCCACAGGGCCAACAGACTCTACAATCCTTATATATAATATAATTATAGTTGATTGGACTTAGACCTATGCCTGGTTTGCTTCTCGATACCTTACGCGGTCACAAGGCGTCACGGCCACCCATGTGGCTGATGCGCCAGGCTGGACGCTACCTGCCTGAGTATCGCGAATTGAGAGCAGAGAAGGGCGGCTTTCTCGATTTGGTTTATGACAGCGATGCGGCTGCGGAAATCACGATCCAGCCGCTGCGCCGGTTTGGCTTTGATGGAGCAATCCTGTTCTCCGATATCCTGATTGTCCCACATGCGATGGGCCAGGGGCTGGAGTTTCTGGCTGGCGAAGGACCCAAACTATCGCCGCGCTTGCTTGATGCACGGTTGGAGAGCTTCACAGCGCAACCTGAGCGGTTCGAGGCAATCTACGAGACAGTGCGCAAATGTCGCGCGCTGATCGGTGATGATGTGACCATGCTGGGTTTTGCGGGCAGTCCGTGGACTGTCGCGACTTACATGGTGAATGGAGAGGGCAGCCGCGATCAGCATGCAACGCGCGAGCTGGCTTACACAGATCCGGCCCGTTTCCAGTCGATCATTGATGC
>JABDKI010000195.1 GCA_013002295.1 Altererythrobacter sp. | reverse complement strand
GAACCGCGAAACGGCCTTGGCCCAATTCGACAAAGCGGCGACGGCCAGAACTCTCGGGTCGCTCTATCAAGCCGCAATTGCCGGATAATCCGGCGCAATCCGCTTCACCTAGCGTTCAACTCGTGGGGGACACATGTAAAGCGCCATTGCGGTTGGCGCTTCGCCCCCCTAAAAGCCCGCCCCAAGACGTTAATCAGTTTGAGGAAGAGCCAGATTGTGGCGCTAGTACCCGGAAAAAAGAAAAACCCCGAGGAAGAGAAAGCGGCTCAGGACGATGTCCTGATGCGCGAGATCGACGATGCTGTACGTGAAGACCAGTATCGGGAGTTCGGCGAAAAATTCGGCAAGCCGCTGATTGCGGCGGTCGTGCTCGGGCTGGCCGGTTTTGGCGGCTATCTGTATTGGGATGGCCAACAAGAAGCCGCGATGGAGGCTGATAGCGAAGCGTTGACAGCTGTTCTCGATCAAGCCGAAGCAGGCAATTTCGACAGTGCCAACTCAAGCGCGGCGACCCTGGGCGGGGAAAGCGAAGGCGCGGCGAAATCTGCGGCGATGCTGACACAAGCGGGTATCGCAATGGACCAGGAGCGGGTTTCGGACGCGGTTGCGCTATATGCGCAAATTGCAGCCGACGAATCTACCCCACCTGTTTTGCGCGATCTGGCATTGATCCGCGAAATGGGGGCTAGCTTCGATACGCGTGACCCTGCAGAAGTGGTCGCGAAACTGACCCCTCTTGCGGTACCGGGCAACCCCTGGTTCGGCAGTGCGGGCGAGCTGGTTGCAATGGCGCATGCAGAACAGGGCAACAGCGAGCAGGCCGGCACTTTGTTCGGCGAGATTGCTCGCAATGAAGATGTGCCTGAAACACTTCGTGCGCGTGCGCGGCAAATGGCGGGCCTGATGGGGGTTGATGCCATCGAGGACGCTGACGAATTCATGGCTGAGCAGGAGCTGCCAGACGGCGGCGCCGCTTCGGCGCAGTAAATCGAATATAATTTCGACCGGGATCGAATACACTTATGACACGCAAATTTTCACGTTCAGCACTCGCAGTCGCACTGATTGGCACGGTCTTATCAGGCTGCGCGGGCGACGGGGGCAGCAAGCGCACAACCCCGACAATCGGTGAACGCGTACCGGTGCTGACCCGGATCGAGAGCGGAGCAAAGGTCGATCCAAGCCTGGCCGCTGTTGAAGTCGTCTTGCCAGCCGCGCAGACCAATGCCGATTGGTCGCAGGTCAGCAACACTGCCAGCAAGGCATATGGTCATTTGAGCCTGGCCGAGAACCCGACCCGCATCTGGACTTCTAACATTGCCGGTTCGTCCAATCGCGTCCGCCTTGCCGCGGCACCTGTCGTCGGTGGTGGAAAGCTGATCGCGGTTGATACATCGGGCGTGGTGCATGCCATGGATGCCGCAACTGGCGCATCAGTCTGGACGCACCGGATGGACATCCCGAACGAGTTGTCGGGCTCTGCCTTCGGCGGCGGCGCCAGCATCGAAGGCAGCCGCGTTTTCGCAACCAATGGTGTAGGCGAAGTGATTGCCCTTGATGCTGATACCGGGGCGGAAATCTGGAAAGTGCAACCGGCGGGTCCGCTGCGCGGTTCTCCAACGATTGCCTTTGGCCAGATCTTCGTGATGACGCAGGACAACCAGATTTTCGCGCTCAACGCGAATGATGGTGAGCAGATTTGGCAAGAGTCAGGCTCTGCCACACAGGCGGGCGTGTTTGGTGTTGCGGCGCCTGCCGCAGGCCAAGGCTCGGTGATTGCGGGCTATTCTTCAGGAGAGCTCAGCGCTTATCGCTATGAGAACGGCCGCGTGCTTTGGGCGGATGCGCTGGCACGGACGTCGATCTCTACCGAAGTGGGCGCGATCAGCGATATCGATGCCGATCCGATTATTTCCGACGGCCGCGTATATGCTTTGGGGCAGGGCGGCCGGATGGCAGCTTACGAATTGCTCACAGGACAGCGTATCTGGGAATTGAGTCTTGCCGGAATCTCTACCCCCGCGATTGCAGGCGAATGGATCTTTACTCTTACCGATGACGCCCGGTTGCTCGCGATTGCGCGCTCTAGCGGGCGTGTGCGTTGGATGACGCAGCTACAGCAGTTCAAGAAAGAGAAGAACCGCACGGGACCGATCTTCTGGACCGGACCGGTACTTGCGGGCGGCAACCTGTGGGTCGCAAGCTCGGAAGGGCTGCTCTACAAGGTGAGCACTGGCGAGGGTTCAGCGCAGCAATATGCGGATCTGAAACAGCCGATTACAGTCCCGCCCATCGTAGCCGCAAATACGCTCTATATTCTGGATGATAGCGGGCGGATTTCCGCGTTCCGCTGATCAAATGAAGCCCGCTTAAAGCGGGTTGCCTTCGTCGGTGTTATAGATGCGCAGATCGCGCCCGACGGGCGGGTTCGCGGCCATCACCTTCTGGAATTCTGCCATATGCGCGCTCTTGCCATGTGCAGCGAGCGCTTCCTGGCTTTCCCAGCGTTCATAGATGATGATGCTGTCCGGATCGGAAAGATCCTGCGCGAAGGTGTAGGTCAGGCAGCCGTCTTCTGCACGGCTGGCCGCTACCATTGTCTTGATTGCTTCGACAGTGTCGGGATTGTCCGCGATGGTCCCTGGGGCCAACGTGATAGTGCCATTGATCTGGATCATGCGTAATCTCCCTTAGAAGCTGTATTTGTACACCCGGCTGACATCGCCATTCCACTCGCCATGATACATGTCGAGCAGACGCTGAGCGGGCACTTTGCCGCTCTCGACAATCTCGTCGAGGGTCTCGAGGAAACCTGTTTCATTGTCGCCGGAGCTGTTGAGGCGGGCGCGGGCGCTGAGGCCCTGCCGCGAGATTTTCATCACGTCACGCGCAAGGTCTTGTAGGCGGCCGCCGCCGGGTATTTCCGCATCGAGTGCCAATCGGGGTACGTCATTGCGCAGCTTCTCGCGCTCTTCCATGGTCCAGTCCTTGACCAGATCCCACGCCGCATCAAGCGCGGCATCGTCATACAGCAAGCCGACCCAGAACGCGGGCAGGGCGCAAATGCGGCTCCACGGCCCACCATCGGCGCCGCGCATCTCAAGAAAGCTCTTGAGGCGCACTTCAGGAAATGCGGTTGAAAGGTGATCCCACCAATCGGATTGCGTGGGCTTTTCGCCGGGCAGAACCGAGAGCTTGCCATCAAGGAAATCGCGGAAGCTTAAGCCCGCAGCATCGATATATTTGCCGTCGCGGTAGACGAAGTACATCGGCACATCGAGCATGTAATCGACCCAGCGCTCATAGCCGAAACCTTCCTCGAACACGAAAGGCAGCATGCCGGTCCGGTGTGGGTCCGTGTCAGACCAGATATGACTGCGATAACTCAGGAATCCGTTGGGCTTGCCCTCGGTGAATGGCGAGTTGGCGAACAAAGCAGTCGCCAGAGGTTGCAACGCCAACCCGGTGCGGAACTTCTTCGCCATGTCGGCTTCGGATGAATAGTCGAGGTTCACCTGGATCGTGCAGGTGCGCAGCATCATGTCGAGGCCCAGATTGCCCACCTTGGGCATGTGCCGCATCATGATCTCGTAGCGGCCCTTTGGCATGATCGGCAACTCTTCGCGCGTCTTGTCCGGCCACATGCCAAGGCCGAGAAATCCAACGCCGCATTTTTCGCCGATTTCCTTTACCTGCGCCAAGTGACGCCCGGTTTCCGCGCAAGTCTGATGCAGGTTTTCAAGCGGTGCGCCGGAGAGTTCAAGTTGCCCGGCGGGCTCTAGGCTGACTGTGCCGTCTGCCCCACTCATCGCAATAACCTTGCCGTTCTCTTCGACAGGTTCCCATCCATACTCGCGCAAATTCAGCAGGATATCGCGGATACCGCATGGTTCATCATAAGAGACCGCAGTGAATTTCTTGCGGCAATAGACGAGTTTTTCGTGCTCGGTCCCGATCCGCCATTGCTCGCGCGGCTTTTCGCCAGCTTGCATAGGCGCGACCAATTGGTCGCGCGATTCGATGATCGGGTCTTCCGCCCCTGATGCTTCACGCGTGCTCATGCCAGTTGCTCTAGAAAACTGACCGCCGTTGGGGAAGCGCTAATTCGTCCAGTCACCCTTGTTTCCCATCCATAGCGCGGTTGCGGCAATGGCCGCGGTTTCGCCTCTTAGTATTCGCGGGCCGAGCGAGATGGGTTTCACTTGCGGGTGCGAGCGAAGCATTTCCCGTTCCGCGTCATCAAATCCGCCTTCAGGGCCGATCAACATGGCGGCGGGGCCGGACTGGGCGGCAAATACTCCGCTTGCTGGCGCGCCGCCCAACTCATCTGCGAAGTAGAGAATGCGATCTTCAGGCCAATCGCGCAGCAACGCCTCTAGCTTCACCGGCTCCTGTATTTCAGGCAGCGCTGTTCGCGCGCATTGTTCGGCTGCTTCGGTGGAGATGGTCCGCGCGCGATCCAGATTGAGTTTGTCTGCTACGCAGCGCCGCATGAGGACGGGCTGAATTCTCGACGCACCCAGTTCGGTTGCCTTCTCTAGCACCAGATCAAACCGGTCTTTCTTCAGCAAGGCTGGGCAGAGCCAGAAGTCTGGCACGTGTTCACGCTTCCGCAGTTTTTCAACCACCGTCAGCTCAACACGGCGCTTGTCTGCATGCCCGACGCGCGTAGCCCATTCGCCTGTCACATCATCGCACAGGATAACCGCATCGCCTTCACGCACACGCATGACCTTGCCCAGATAATGCGCCTGTTGCCCCTCGATAGAGACGGAGCGGCCTTCGCCAAGCTCGTCGCTGACAAACAAGCGCGGAGCGCTTCGGGGCGGCCAGGCCGGTTTCTTCGGATCGTGCGTAGCTGGCATGGCTTTTCACTAGGCGCGCCTGCCGCTAGTGAGCAAGCATGAACGATCAGATCGTCCCCGATAGCGAGCATCGCGGCCTCATCGCGCGGCTGCCCCAATTGCCGCGTGATCTGGCACAATTGGCGCGGTTTGACCGGCCAATTGGTTGGTGGCTGTTGTTTTGGCCATGTGTTTTTGGCGTATGGCTGGCCGGAGCAGGCTGGCAGCTTAGTTTGCTCGGCTGGCTGCTGCTGGGTGCCATTGCGATGCGCGGGGCGGGCTGTGTCTACAATGACATCGTCGATGCGAAGCTGGATGCCAGCGTCGCGCGAACAGCAGTGCGCCCTGTCGCGAGCGGCCGGGTCAGCAAGCAATTGGCATGGGGTTGGCTCGCCTCGCTCTGCCTGATCGGCCTGATAGTGCTGGTGCAATTGCGTTTTGAGGCGCAGCTGGTTGCGCTCGCCAGCCTGGCTTTGGTGGCAGCCTATCCTTTCATGAAACGTATTACCTGGTGGCCGCAGGCGTGGCTCGGGCTGGTATTCAACTGGGGCCTGCTGGTCGGTTGGACGCAGCTTCGCCTGGATAACTGGGATGCGCTGGCGTGCCTATATGCGGGCTGTATCTGTTGGGTGATTGGCTACGACACAAT
>JABDKI010000183.1 GCA_013002295.1 Altererythrobacter sp. | reverse complement strand
CAGCGATACTCCTGCACGAAAGGTTGCCGCATGACACTCGCTGGTTCTCGTTTGCGTCAAGTCGGTTGGGCGGTTGTATTGGCCGCGGTCGTCGGTTTGTTCGTCGCACTGAGTTTTCAGGTCCACTCTGTGAAGAGCGAAGTGCTGCTGGCTGAGCGCGAGTTGATCCGGCTCAAGCGCGAGACCATGATGCTGGAAACCGAATTTCAGGCGCGCGCCAATCAGCGACAGTTGTCTAACTGGAACGCTGTCGAGTTTGGGCTACAGGCCGCGCGCCCAGATCAATACATTGAAAACGAGCGTCAATTGGCGGCTTACGGCGGGAACCGCGCACCGACTGCGCCCAATCCGATCAGGGTGGCCGTGGCAGAGATTCCGGTCGAGGGTTCGAGCGCTATCCAGCCGCGTGCAATGATTTCGCCAGTGTCCGGCAAGCCGGTTACGCTGGCGGCTGTCAACACACCTGACGCAGCGACTACATTTGCAGAAGCATTGGGTGAGTTCGTCGCCGAAGCTTCACCGATCCGGCCTGCGCAAGCGCGCACTTTCCTGAGCGCCGAGGCTGCTGAATGAACGCACTTTCGGCCAATGCAGCATTCGGCAGCGGCAGGGCCCACCTTGTAAATCTTCGCAAACAGTCGCTGTTTCAGGCGCGCTGGCGTGTGCTTTGGATCGCGATCATGTTTGCGCTGGTCGCGGCGGCTGCCCTGGTGCGTATCGCGTATCTGGGCCTGGCCGATCACGGTCCGGTGCGCACGTCCTTGGAGGAGGCGCTGCTTCCGCCGCGTGGCGAGATCACCGATCGCAACGGCGTGCCGCTGGCGCGAGCTTTTCCGGCCTATGCCCTGTGGTTCAATCCAAAGGCGATGGGCGAGGGGGGCTCAGCGCTTGTGAAGTCCTCTCATGAAGTCGCGGCTAGTCTAAAGGCGATCTTCCCCGAGATCGACGAGATTGATGTGGCTGAGCGGTTGGCGTCTGGCAAATCCGGATATCTGCGCCGCCGCGTGCTTCCCGAAGACGCGAACAAAGTTCAAGCTATCGGCGAACTCGCGCTTGAAATGCCGCGCGAGAACGATCGCCACTACCCGCAAGGCCAGCTGGCGGCGCATGTTCTGGGCTATATTGACGCCGATGGACAAGGCAAAATCGGCATGGAGCAAGTTCTGCATGAGCGGCTTGCCGATCCAGTGTTACGCGGCGATTCTGTACCGCTGGCTCTCGATATTCGCGTCCAAGGCGCGTTGGAGGACGAACTGCGCCGCGGCATGTTAGCCGTAAACGCGCTGGGTGCAGCCGGCGTGGTACTGGACGTTGATACCGGCGAGATCGTGGCGATGGCGTCCTTGCCTGACTTTGATCCAAACGCGGTCACACAAAACGATCTGATGCAGTCGGAGGAAGCAGCGGCGCAAGGCAAGAATGCTCCTGTGTTCAACCGTGTCACCAATCAGGTGTACGAGCTGGGTTCGACATTCAAACCGATTACATTCGCCGCCGCAATCGATGCAGGTATCGTGCGCGATCTTGGCGCGCGCTGGGATGCAACACCGGCAGAAATCGGGCGCAAGACTTTCACCGATTCCAAGGATTACGGCGATACGCTGAATATAGCCGAAGCGATGATGTATTCATCCAACACTGTCACTGTCCGGATTGCCGATCAGCTGGGTGAAGAGCGCCTTCGCCGTTCGTTGACCGATCTCGGCATGAGCGAACGGCCCTATATCGAATTGCCCGCGCGGGGCCATCCGATCTGGCAAGAATCGCGCTGGGGCCGACTGAAGACGATGAACGTTGGCTTCGGTCATGGGGTTTCGGTCACGCCGCTGCATTTGGCGAGCGCTTATGCGGCAATGGTTAACGGTGGTATTTGGCGACCGGCGACCTTGCACAAGCTCGCGCCGCAAGATGTGCCGCGCGGCCGCCGGGTGTTCAAGGCATCTACTTCTGCTCAGATGCGTCAACTGCTGCGCATGACCGCGCTTTACGGCACCGGACGGTTTGCTGATGCCGAGGGCTACCGAGTGGGCGGTAAGACCGGCTCTGCTGAAAAACCGACGCGCGGCGGATATCGCCAGAACGCGCTCATCTCGACATTTGCCTCCGCCTTTCCGATGGATCGTCCGCGCTACGTAGTGGTCGCCATGCTTGATGAGCCGCGCGGCACAGTCGCCAGCTCCTTTCAGCGGACAGCCGGTTGGACCGCGGCGCCTATCGTCGGGCGCCTCGTCCCGCGCATTGGGCCACTGTTGGGTGTGCGTCCGGACAACACCCGCGATGTCGATCTATCTGACATTGATCGTCTAGTGCCGGAGAAGAAGTGATGAAGCTGGGGGCTCTGGCACAGGCGGCAGGCATTGCGCTGACAACAGGCGATCAGGCGCAGGTCACCGGCTTTGCCATCGACAATCGCAAGGTCGCTCCCGGCACGGTTTTCGGTGCATTCCAAGGCGCAAAATTCAACGGCGAAGATTTCATTCCTGCGTCTGTTGAAGCAGGCGCTGTGGCAGTTGTTGCGCGACCCGAAGCAAGCGTTTCGGGCGCGGCGCACATTGCCGACCCGGAACCACGCCGTGCCTTTGCCCATCTGGCCGCGGCATTCTTCACGCCTGTGCCTGAGCACGTTGTCGCGGTGACGGGCACCAACGGCAAGACATCCTGCGTTGAAATGACCCGCCAGATCTGGCGGATGTGCGGAGAGCGGGCGGCGAGCATTGGTACGCTGGGCGTGACTACGCCCGACGAAAGCGTTTCCACTGGCCTGACGACGCCCGATATCGTCACATTCCTGAGCAATATGAGCGGCCTCGCGCGTGAGGGCGTAACCCATGTCGCATTTGAAGCGTCCAGCCACGGGCTGGACCAATTTCGCAACGAAGGTGTGCCAGTATCTGTGGCGGCCTTCACCAATTTCAGCCGTGATCACCTGGATTATCACGGCTCCATGGAAACCTATTTCGAAGCCAAGATGCGCCTGTTCGACGAAGTGCTCAAGCCGGGAGCAACTGCCATTGTTTGGCATGACGACGATGCGGGCGAGTGGACAAGCAAGGCTATCGCGCGCGCGCAAAAGCGCGGCTTGAATGTCCATACTGTTGGCCCGAATGGCGATTTCATTTCGCTTCAGACCAGGACGCCAACGCAGCTGGGGCAAATGCTTGAAATCGAGCATGATGGCTCATCTCGAACGATCAAACTACCGCTGATTGGAGCCTATCAGGCGGCCAATGCGCTGACTGCTTGCGCGCTCGCTATCGCGACGGGCGCATCGTCACCCCAAGTTTTCGACGCCGCAAGCCGCTTGCAACCGGTTCGTGGCCGGCTTGAGCGCGCAGTCATCACCGCAAAGGGCGCGCCAGTCTATGTCGATTATGCTCATACGCCAGACGCGCTTGAGGCCGCGATTGCGGCGCTACGCCCGCATGTCGAAGGCAAGCTCATTACCGTGCTCGGCGCAGGCGGAGACCGCGATCAGGGAAAGCGTGCTGCAATGGGCGAAGCCGCTGCAAAAGATAGCGAACTCGTGATTGTAACAGATGACAATCCACGAGGTGAGGATCCTGCGACAATCCGCGCAGCTGTGCTGGAAGGTGCGCCGGATGCTCACGAAGTCGCGGATCGACGTGATGCAATCGCCGAAGCGATCCGTCAGGCAGGCGGTG
>JABDKI010000172.1 GCA_013002295.1 Altererythrobacter sp. | reverse complement strand
TGCTTGTCATGGTCGATCGCCAGTTTGAGCTTGGTGCCAACGCCGTCATTGCCCGCGACAAGCAATGGGTCCTTGTATCCAGCCGCCTTCGGATCGAAAAAACCGCCAAATCCGCCGATTTCGCCGTCCGCACCGGACCGCATGGTAGCTTTGACTAAGGGGCCGATGGCCTTGACTAGGCGGTTGCCTGCATCAATCGAGACGCCGGCGTCTTCGTAAGTGTAGCTTTCGGGCGGATTATCATTGGCCATAATGTGCACCGCTTTAGCCTTTCGCGCTTGGAATTCCACTCGCCTTTAGGCAAAAGGCATCAGCTTTTCCCCGATGACTGTAACATCTGCCTCTACGCGCCTGACGCAACTGCTTCCAAGCCGCACAATTGCGGTCGCGATTCTTGGTGTAATCGCGCTCGTCGCGGGCCTTGCGGCGCTGACAGCGCAAGTAACCGGAGATCGCGGAATCGCCCCGGTCGCGTCGAGCAGTGATGTCGATGTAACGGGCATCGAAGTCGATGTGCGTGGCGCCAATGCGGAAGAGGCGCGCTCTGCCGGTTGGCGCAAAGCGCAGCGCGATGCCTGGGCGAAGATTGGCGGTCCAAACCTTCCGGATTCGCAGATCGACAGCATGGTATCGGCAATTGTGATTGAACGGGAACTCATCGGGCCGCGCCGTTACCGCGCCAGCCTCGGCGTTATTTTTGATCGCAATCGCGCCAGCCAGTACCTTGGCGGTGGTTCGCGTGGCAGGCCTTCTGCACCGATGCTTTTGTTGCCGGTGACTGCGAGTGCGGGCACGTACACGATGTTTGAAGTTCGCAATCCATGGCAGCGAGCTTGGGCGGAATTCAATCCGGGGACGAGCCGCATCAACTATGTTCGCCCCGCCGGAGCTGGTGGAGATTCGCTACTGCTCAACCATGGGCAGAGCATGCGCCGCAGCCGCACCTGGTGGCGGGTGATTCTCGATCAATTTACTGCAGCTGACGTGCTCGTGCCGATTGCGCGGCTTGAGTATTCTTATCCTGGCGGACCGGTAGAGGGGACGTTCACTGCACGTTACGGTCCTGACAACCGCTATCTTGAAAGCTTTACCATGGAAGCGGGATCTCCCGCCGAATTGCCCCAGATGCTATCTGAAGCAGTGTCGCGCATGGACAGTATTTTCGAAACGGCTTTGGCCGAAGGTGTATTGCGGCCCGACCCGACCTTGAACATCGATACGACAGTTGAGATGGACCCCGCGCTGGCACGGCTGATCGACATCGGGCGCGCAATTCAGCAACGCGAGGCGGCCATCATTGCGGGTGAGATCGATCCCGCCGCTCCCGCAATCACGCCAACCACAGAGGAACCAGCAATAGTCAACTCTTACGTCGTACAGTTTGCCAGCCCTGATGCCGCCTCGATCGACGCGACATTGGCCGCCGTTCGCAGTGTGCCCGGTGTTCGCGGGGCCGCGACAACCAGCCTGGCTTTCGGCGGAACGTCGGTCATGCGCGTCAGTTTTGGCGGATCGCTTGATGCATTGGCGCAAGGTCTGCGAGAGCGCGGCTACAATGTGACGCAAGGCGCAGACGCGCTCGCAATCAGTCGATAGGTTCGAAAGAGCCCTACTATGCCGTCTCAAATTGCGCTTCCTTTATCACTTGCCGGTTCGGGCGACCCCTCTCGCATAGTCATCGGGAACGCGAACAAAGCGGCCTATGAAGCTTTATTGAAACCCGAAAGCTGGCCCTTCAATACCGCGGTACTCACCGGACCGGAACGTTCCGGAAAAAGCCTGTTCGGCAAATGGGCGCTGGGGCAGGGTATTGCGGTAATCGACGGGGCCGACGCCTGGGATGAAGCGGAAGCGTTTCACCGTTGGAACCGCGCGCAAGAATCAGGTGAGCCACTTCTATTGATTTCGGACCGACAGCCCTGGGACATCACTCTGCCCGATTTGAAATCGCGCCTTGGAGGTTCGCTGCAGCTCGAGATTGGTGTCCCGGACGACGATATGGCAGCGCATTTGATCGAAGCGATCGCTGCTCAGCGCGGGCTTGCTCTGGCTGACGGGGCCGTTGAGTATCTGGTGCCACGGGCCGAGCGCAGCTTTGCCGGAATAGCGCGACTCGTGGTCGCAATTGATCGTTTGAGCCTTGAACGCAAAGTGCCTGCCACCATGTCGCTGTGGCGGGACGCATTAGAAGCCACACGGGGCCCAGAGCAGGCACGCTTGCTTTAAAGGCCGTTTGGTGGGAGTATTTGAATATGTTCGACCGGCTCAAAGGCTATCTGGACTCAGTCAAGGCGCGCGATCCGTCACCGCGTTCGCGTTGGGAAATCCTTTTTTATCCAGGTGTTTGGGCGCTGGGGCTGCATCGCATTGCGCATTGGTTGTACGGTGCAAAGCTCTATTTTTTGGCGCGCTTCGTGAACCATTTTTCACGTTTTTTGACAGCAATCGATATTCATCCGGGCGCTGAGATTGGACGTAACTTCTTTATCGATCACGGTTTTACTGTGATCGGAGAAACCGCGCATATCGGTGACAATGTCACGATTTATCAGAATGTCACTTTAGGCGGGACCAACCCTACCAACGGGAAGGGTGGCAAGCGTCACCCGACCATTGGGGACAATGTCATCATTGGCTCTGGCGCGCAGATCATCGGGCCGATCACCTTGGGTGAACGTGTACGCGTCGGTGCGAATGCGGTGGTGATGGAAGATGTGCCTGCGGGGGCCACCATGGTGGGGTTCAAGGCACGCTCGACTCTGATCCCGGCCGAGGAATGGATGCGCGAGTTTATTCCTTATGGCATTACGCCGGAATGCGAAGATGCTGAAGGCAATCGAATCGATTGCATCGAAAAGCTGGAGGGCGAATTGAATGTCCTGAAAGCGGAAGTTGAAGCATTAAGGGCTGAACGCGAGCCCGATACGCGTCCACAACGTAGCGGGACCGACGATTGATGAATTCGGGTATGCGTTCGGGGATGCCTGGCTCAGTCGTCGCGTTTCCCGGACGTGTCCCGAACCAAATTGCTTTTGACCGCGAAGAATTACAGCGCATTCTCGATCTCTACGGCCGAATGGTTGCGGCCGGTGAATGGCGAGACTATGCGATGGACTTCGCGAAGGACGTGGCGGTGTTTGCGGCATTTCGCCGCACAGCCGAGCAACCTCAAACACGGATCGAGAAACGCCCTGCATTGCGCGGTAAGCAAGGCATGTGGGCGCTGTATGGCGAACATGGGCAGGTGCTAAAACGCGGGCATGAACTTGCAAATGTGCTTGCAACTGTCGAGCGGCGCCTGGTCAAAGCAATCGACAGCTAAGCCTTAAGGAAAAAGGGCCCGCGCCTAAGCACGAGCCCTTTCTGGTCTAACTCGAGGTTATCGAGTACTACGTTGCCGCTGCTGTTATCGGCAGACGGGCCTGAAGATCCTGCGGCAGAGGCTGAACCACGGCCCGGCGGATCGGTGTCCAGAACGCCGACAGTGTGAGAAGGGCGGAGCCGATTACCAGCGCGGTTAGCGCAACATTCAGTTCAACGGCGCCGAAGCGATCGAACAGGAATGTTAGTGCGAACAGCACATAGGCCAGGGCCGAAACAAGCAGTGCGCGTCGGTCAATCGCCAGAGCGACCAGCCCGAATGCGATGTACACTGCAAGTACAGCCACGGCCGCGCTTACACCGATGTTGTCGCCATCTGTCACGCCTATAAGCGCGAATATCGGGTGTGCGATCATCGGCGCTGCAATCAGGTGAAGCCAGAAAGCGACATCGCTGCGGCGCGTTTGGCGCTCGCGGTCGCTAATGTCCCAGCGCATGGCAAATCCGAAAATTACCAAGCCAGCGGTAAACACCAGCATCAGGATCGTATTCTCATTGAGATTGTCCGGCCCAATGCCTGTCGCCACCAGTGCAATTGCAGTCACGGCCAATGATGCAGCACCTGCCGCAACAGTTATCGGCACCATAAAGCGGCGCCAATGGACCCATGCGGAGATCGCGGTCGCCAGAGCAGCGCCGGAAACTAGCAGCCCGGCCAGCACTTGGTTCTGGTCGAAATTGTCGCCTCCGAAGCTAGCGACGATCAGACCGATTAGTGTCGCGAACACGCCGCCGACAAAGGCGAGAAGCAGCACGATACTGGGCAATGCCATACGGCGTTGAAGTGTGAAGTATTCCGCCATGCCCCAGGCTGCACCTGCAACCAGAAGGCCCGCAAGCGGCGATGGTCCGTCACTAACTGGCCACAGAGCATCGCCAATGCCACCCATAGCAACCAGCAGCAGCACGGCGGCTATGGTGACAAAAATGTCGTTGAAGCTGTTGATTAGCCGAAAATGTTCTTCGTCGGTTGCAGGCGCTTCGCGCGTCTGCCTGACTGATTCTCTTAAGGCGTCTGCGGCGTCGGCGCTGATCGCACCGCTCGCCACGGCCTGACGTAAGTCGTCTTCTGTGTACATGAGGCGTACCTCTCCCTGTTGATAGGGAAGAGATACGCCTAGTGTATTACTGTGTCAATACAGCGAGATTTATCCGCGTGCGCTGGATGGTGCAGCATCCGCGCCAAGAACTTTCTGCATGGCTTTCAGGATGTTGCCACTCTGCTCGCTTCCGCTCTGCGGGGCAGTGAGGTTGGAAAAGTCGTTGATCTTGTCCCAGTTTGCAGCAAAGCCTTCGACTGTACGGTCTTCTTCATTCAGCCATACCGCATCGTTCATAACGGTCCAGCTGCTGTGGAAACCACCTGCGCCCGCGCCAACGATCGCATTGGTGGGCGAATCTTCGCTGACCAGGAAAAGCGCAGCGGGGACAACGTTCACCGGATCGAACAGCTTGAAGGCTTCTTCCGGGAAAAGGTCTTCGGTCATGCGGGTACCCGCAACCGGTGACAGCGTGTTCACGCGAATGTTGTACTTCGCGCCTTCGAGCTGAAGCGTTTTGGTGAGGCCAGCCAGGCCCAGTTTGGCTGCGCCATAGTTGGCCTGGCCAAAGTTGCCGAACAGGCCGGTTGAGGATGCGGTCATCAGAACACGGCCATAGGCCTGTTCACGGAATAGCTCCCAACACGCCTTGGTGGCGAACGCAGAACCCGTCAGGTGAACCTTGAGCACGAATTCAAAGTCCGCGGGCTCCATTTTGATGAATGTCTTGTCGCGCAGCACACCGGCATTGTTGATGAGGACATGAACGCCGCCCCACTTTTCCTTCGCCTTGGCAACCATTTCGACCATTTGGTCATACTCAGTCACAGAGCCGCCGTTCGACATGGCTTCGCCACCCATGGCCTCAATTTCCTCGACCACTTTCAGCGCCATGTCCGAATGGCCTGTGCCATCGCGCGAACCGCCAAGGTCGTTCACCACGACCTTCGCACCACGACGCGCCAGTTCCAGTGCATACTCACGGCCAAGACCGCCGCCAGCGCCGGTTACAATGGCTACTTTGTCTTTGAAGTTGATGCTCATAGGGGATTCTCTCCTGCTTATCCGGCCCTCCCAGGCCTTCCGTTTACGTAATGTGCGGCCTGCGTGGCACTTTCTTTGCTGCGTTGCAACAGGCGGTTGCAGCGAAGCTGCATTCCGTAGCGGCAATCGTGCGTCTTAGAGCGCTTCCAACGCCAGAATGAGCGCGTCGAGCGAATCAATCACCGCATCGGCGCCCAATTCTTGAGGCGGCATGTCGCAATAGCCATATGCCGCAGCGATCACCGGCACTCCCGCTCCTTGCGCTGCCTTTACATCATATGTCGAGTCGCCGACAAATGCGAAACGATCCGCGGCACAACGCCTTTGCGCCTCGATCACGGGGTCAGGTGCGGGTTTCGCGAGAAACTTGCCGTCCACACCGCGTCCCATCGAATCCCCACCAATGATCGCAACGAAGTGGTGAGCCAAACCAAGCTCGGTCAGAACTTTCGTTGCAAACTCTTCAAACTTGTTGGTCACCACCGCCATTTTGACGCCGCGCATGGCGAGCTCATCCAACACGCGTTCTGCGTGTGGGTATGGAGCGGTATAGACCGCGTTGTGCTCCGCATAGTATCGCAGCATCTCCTTATAGAGCGCGCGGAAATCGTCTTCGGGCATGCCACCTTGAGCCTCGACCGCCCTTGCCAGCATGATCTTTGCGCCGCCGCCGATCAGGTCTTTCGAACTGTCCACCGGCACGGGTTTCATGCCGCCTAGCTTCAGCGCATGGTTCACCGCTGCGCCCAAATCACGAAACGTGTCGAGCAAGGTCCCGTCGAGATCGAACCCGACACCATCAAAGGGAAAATCAGTCATGCACCGCGCCGTGGCGGATGGTTCTTCAAACCGCAAGCGTTTGGTGCCATATCGCCCACATGACCGATTTAGCTGCGATCGTTCTTGCTGCGGGCAAGGGCACACGAATGAAGAGCGACCTGCACAAGGTGCTACACCCGATTGCTGGGCAGGCGATGCTTGATCATCTGCTTGCATCGCT
>JABDKI010000161.1 GCA_013002295.1 Altererythrobacter sp. | reverse complement strand
AAGTCAGTACGCCGCCAGGCTGGGCCACCTTGCAGGCTCAATGTCATATTATCTTCACTGATCACGATATAGCCAAAGCCACCAGAAGCGGCATAGCGCGCGCTAAAGCCCTGAAAACGGTCGCGCTCATACTGCGAGAGGGCATAAGCGTAGAAATTCTCTGACAGCTCGAAACGTGGTTCGTATGCGAGCAAGAACTGTTCGCGTGTCGTCACCCCTTCGGAGCGTTGGAAGTCGGCTTGAGCTGAGAGGCGGTGGCTCCAGCGTTCGCCTGTGCGAGTAAGCTCCAGTCCCGCACTGATACCCGTATTGCTCGAGTTGCCGGTCGAGTGGAACGCACCCAACTGACCTGAGCCCGACCAATTGTCGAACAGGCCGTTAGATTCCGGCACTGCCAGTTCACCTTGTTGGACAGCTTCCGCCGCCGCGGGCTCCACATGTTGAGCTGTAAACTCGGCGGCGATTGCGTCGAGCTCTTCAATGTCGTCCGGGTTCGTCTGCTTGGCAAGATCAATGACTGTCTTGACCTTCGCTACATCTCCGCTGGCGATCGCCGCATCGATCATAGCGCGCACCGGTTCTGGAACATCGGCCAGTGCAGGCGCGGCGATGGTCACCGCACACAGCGGCAAAGCAAATTTGAAAAATCGCATCAGTTTTCCCTTTGCCCGATCAATGAGCGGGCACTTTGCTGGTTCCGAAGGTCCCTGCTCAGCCGATCAAGCGCGGCGTTCCCATAAAGTCCCGTTTTCCCAGAGCTACACCCTTGTGACGCAAGATGTCGTAAAAGGTCGTTGCGTGGAAATAGAAGTTGGGCTGATTGAAGCTGAGCAGGAAATCCTGACCCTTGAATTCCATCAGGCGCTTACCACCGAGAACGAAACCGATTGTCTTGTCAGCCAATGCCTCGACTCCATCGGTGTTGAGCGCTGCCAGCTTGCTTTGCGCATCCGCAACCATAGCGCGCATCGAGTCCCAGCTATCAGGCACAGATGTGAAATCAGGAGTGAATTCGCCCGTCGGCATTTGGTCGAATGTGTAGGCTGAATGCATCCAGCATGCGCGAACATGCCACGGCAGCGTCCACATTGTGTCAGCCAATGTTGCGTTGATCAGATCGTTGTCATCCAGCCCGTGCTCTTTGACATACGCTTCGCCTTTGTCGATCAGGCCCGAAAGCCCGCCCAAAATCTGTTGGCAGCTCGGGACGAAGGCGTCGTAAAGGGTGATGGCCATGCGAATTCTCCTTGAAAAATTAAAGGGCCCGGCGATCCACTGGGACAACCGGGCCTCGATAGTCTTAGCTCAACGCACCCGCTCTATCTGACGCGGGGGCCACCGAATGGCAGCGGCGGAGGGGGTCTGCGCGCACCACGCGGCAGCTGCGCCTGATAGGCGCGCCCGCAATGCTCAACGCAATAGGGATATCCCGGGTTCACTGCTTCGCCGCAGAAATGGAAGTCTGGTTCGCCCGGGTGACCCATCGGCCAACGGCAAACCTTCTCGCTCAGATCGAGCAGGCTCGTTTTGTCAGCGATATCCGGGCTTGGTTTCGCTGGCACCAAACGGCGCGGTGGAGCAGGTGGGATCGGCGCCTGCTGATCACCAGGGCCCTGACGCAAGAATCCGCCCGGCCCGACCGATACGATTTTCGGCAGGTCAGGTGCCTTGTTCGGGATTGGCTGCGATGGAATGCTCGCGCCCGATGACTGCGCGGTTGCAGGTTTGGCGGTAGGCTTTTCGGCCGGTTTGGCGGCAGGCTTAGCAGCGGTCTTTTTGATCGCTGGCTTCGTCGCCGCTTTCTTGGGCGGGGCTTTTTTCTTTTTCTCGCCCGCTTTTACCGGAGAAGGGCGCGATTTCAGGCCCAAGCGATGCGCCTTGCCGATCACGGCATTGCGGCTAACACCGCCAAGCTCTTCGGCGATCTGGCTAGCGGTTGATCCGCCTTCCCACATTTTCTTTAGCGTAGCGATACGCTCGTCAGTCCAACTCATCTAAATTCCAGTTCCTGTGTCCCGCGCTGGTTGCCCGTCTTCGATCTGTCAACAGCGCAGCGAATCTCACTGCGTGACTTGTCACAGCCGCTGCATCGCACTAGGCGCGCCTGCATGGCCGATCAAGCACCTGCTGCCGTTCCGAATTCGGAGGCACCCCTCGATAAGAGAAAATCGGGCGAAGGGACCCGTTTTGCGCCCCGCGGCGTGCCGGTAATCTCCGGCGTCAACCGCGTTGGCTTGTGGAGTCTCTATATTAAGGAGGTTCGGCGGTTTCTCAAGGTGCACACGCAAACTGTTTGGGGCCCAGCAGTCACGACATTGCTGTTTTTGATCATCTTCACGGTCGCTTTGGGGCGTGGCGGAAGGGAAGTGCTGGGCGCGCCATTCGCCAGCTTTGTCGCGCCAGGCCTGATCATGATGGGCATGATGCAAAATGCTTTTGCAAACTCGTCTTTCTCGCTGCTCGCTGGCAAGATCCAAGGGACAATCATGGATTTGCTGATGCCGCCGCTTTCGCATGGAGAACTGATGGCAGGCATTATCGGCGCAGCTGTGACCCGCGCGGTAATGGTGGGCAGCACGGTTGCACTTGCGATGGTGCTGTGGCCGGGAGTTTCACTGTCCATTGCGCATGTATGGGCGGTGATATGGTTCGGCCTGATGGGCGCGATCATGCTGTCGCTGATGGGATTGGCAACGTCGATCTGGTCTGAAAAGTTTGATCACAACGCGGCCATTACCAATTTTGTAGTCGCGCCCCTCTCCCTGCTTTCCGGCACGTTCTACGTCATCGACAACCTTGCACCGGCGTTTCAGGCCGTCAGCCGCGCGAACCCGTTTTTCTATGTGATCTCCGGCTTCCGCTATGGCTTTCTAGGGGAAAGCGATATCGGCGAGGGTTCCGGCGCAGTTCTACAGGCGGCTGTTGGGCTCGGGGCGCTGAACCTTGGTTTTGCCATCATCGTCTATCTGGTCTTGCGGTCCGGCTGGAAACTCAAGGACTAAGAGGAAGCGCGATCAGCAGCGCGGCGGCCTAGTTCGGCCACTTCGTCATGTGCGCCAAGCACGTCGTGGACTTCTCCGATCTCGAAATATTCCGTTTGCCGATCCCCGTCACTATCGATTCCGACTTTCACAGCAATCCTCAAACTGCCGATGCCATCGCGGTTTTCACTGCGTTCGACTGGGCCGATCCGGCGTGCCGGGACTGATTTTGTAACCAGTTTCCTGCCTAGCCTGATGCGGATAAGCCGCTGGTTCGTAACCGCGAACAGGACTTTGCCTTTGTTGAATAGAGGCAGAAACGGGGCAGACAGCATACCCAAACCAACAAGGATGAAAGGGACTCCGAACAGCGGAAAGGCCCAGCTCAACGCGCCTGTTCCGCTTTGCATCTCACTGGCACCCCAACTCGCCATCGCAGTCCAGAACAGGGCAAAGGCGGTCCACGGGATTGCGAAGAAGTAGATGCCAAAGCCCGACGATGCGACGCGCGCGATCTGGCGGCCCTGCCAGACTACCCGCTCTCCGCTGCGCATTTCACGTGAAAGCGCTAGCTCAAGCGGGTCAGGCCCTGCGACGGCTGATGGCATAGTCATTCTGTCCATGCCGGACATTTTAGCAGATATTTGTGAGGTTCAAGTTAATTGAACCGCAGGCGACGATCAGGCGCGTTAGTGAGTCAATGCCCGGCGCATGCGATAACGCTTGCCATCGAACTGTTCGAACAACTGTGCGATTTGCGGATGATCAATCGGGCCGCTGTTGGCATCGGCAAGCAGGTTCTGCTGGCTGACATAGGCGACGTAAGAGCTGTCGTCATTCTCGGCCAGCAAGTGATAGAATGGTTGCTCGCGGCTCGGACGGATATCCTCAGGGATGGCTTCGTACCATTCTTCGCTATTGGCAAAGACCGGATCAACGTCAAAGATCACACCTCGAAAATCGAACATCCGGTGGCGCACAACATCGCCAATCCCAAAACGCGATTTGACGTGCCGCGGGGCCTCTATCGTGCGGCCAGCCTGACTGGAAAAGAACACAGCTCTGTCCATAGCGGGAGAGGATATGGGCGATAAGCCGCGAGAGACAAGGGAGCATCGGCAAACCGTCCCCAGTTTTGCGGCGAATTTGCACTTGGCAAGGGCAAGGGGGTCAGCTAACTGGCGCGCTTCTTGTCGCAGGCTGGACCAAGTCAACGATATTTTCGCGCGGTCGAGCTGCGTGGACCGATTGCAGACAAGAATGCGGAGAGATGCCGGAGTGGTCGAACGGGGCGGTCT
>JABDKI010000154.1 GCA_013002295.1 Altererythrobacter sp. | reverse complement strand
CCTTAAGCTCACGCGCGATGATGCCCGAGACGCGGTCGATCAACGGCTCATCGGCTTGCAGACCAAAGATCCGGCGCTCGCCATGCGTGAGAGACATGGCAATGTCAGACCGCGCCATCGCAAGTCGACGTACGACAGCAAGACATGCGGCATATTCGCTACGCGCTGTTCTAAGGAATTTGCGCCGCGCGGGCACTTTGGCGAAGAGCTTTTCCACCTTCACGCGCGTGCCGGGTGGCAGTGCAGCGGGTCCTTCTTCGACTACTTGACCGTGATCGACGACCTTTCGCCAACCGTCGGCTTCACCTCTAACACGGCTCTCAATCGTCAATTGTGCAACACTAGCGATCGATGGCAGCGCTTCGCCGCGAAAACCCAGGGTGCTGACCAGCTCAATTGCTTCATCGGGTAACTTGGACGTGGCATGACGCTCAAGTGCGACGGACATTTCCTCGGCGCTCATCCCACAGCCATCATCGACAACTTCGATCTTGCCAAGCCCACCTTCGATCAGTTTTACATCGATGCGACTCGCCCCGGCATCAATTGCGTTCTCGACCAATTCTTTAAGCGCAGCGGCCGGCCTTTCGACAACTTCACCCGCCGCAATACGGTTGATCAAGCTCTCAGGAAGGCGGCGAATTTGCGGCATTTTGGGAAGGTAGCGACCAATCGCTGCAAATTCGAGGCCAGCGGTGGAAAATCCTGTGCGGATCGAACAATTATTTTGGCCTTTTTCGTAGCGATCCGTTAGACGAAGAGCATCCTGTCAAATTGGGATCGCAGGGGAGGCGCCGCGGGGGTTGCCAAGGCGGTCCGCTACACATGAATTGCATGGTCAAATGAGCTTCTTTTCCAAATTTCTGAAATTCGGTTCACACAATATGGCTATCGATCTGGGGACGGCGAACACGCTGGTCTATGTCGAAGATCAAGGTATCGTACTTGACGAACCTTCTGTGGTTGCGATTGAAACGATCAATGGCATCGAACGGGTCAAAGCCGTGGGTGACGATGCAAAGATGATGATGGGCAAGACACCCGATACGATCAAAGCGGTCCGCCCACTTCGCGATGGCGTGATCGCCGATATCGAAGTGGCCGAAAAAATGATCGAGCATTTCATCCGAAAGGTGCACGGCAAGCGCACGCTGTTCCGCTATCCCGAAATCACGATCTGTGTGCCGTCAGGCGCCACGTCAGTCGAGAAGCGCGCGATCCGCGACGCTGCCTCAAATGCTGGCGCTTCGGAGGTTTACTTGATCCTGGAGCCGATGGCTGCTGCGATTGGAGCGGACATGCCGGTAACCGAACCCGTTGGATCGATGGTGGTCGATATCGGCGGCGGCACGACTGAAGTCGCCGTGCTTTCGCTTCGCGGCCTAGCATACACCACTTCAGTGCGTACGGGTGGCGACAAGATGGACGAGGCAATCGTTTCCTACGTTCGTCGACATCACAATCTTCTTATCGGCGAAACCACGGCTGAGCGGATCAAGAAGGATTATGGCATCGCGATCATTCCTGAAGATGGCGTGGGCGAAACCTTCACCCTCAAGGGGCGTGACTTGGTCAACGGCGTTCCCAAGGAAATCACAATCAATCAAGCGCACATTGCAGAGGCATTGTCCGAGCCGATCGGGGCCATTGTGGAAGGTGTACGAATTGCACTTGAGAACACAGCGCCTGAGCTGGCGGCTGACATTGTCGACCAAGGCATTGTATTAACCGGCGGCGGTGCGCTTATTCGCAAACTTGACGAACATCTTCGGGAAGAAACCGGGCTGCCGGTAAGCATTGCCGAAGATCCACTTTCGTGTGTTGCAATCGGGACAGGCCGCGCGATGGAGGACCCAATCTATCGCGGCGTTCTGCACACGGCGTAGGTCATGGCGCCGCCAACGTCCCGGCGCTCTGGCCACTCTCGCAAAGCGCAATATTCACGTTTCACAAGTTATCTGATCGCCGCAGTCGGCGCGGCCCTCGGGTTGGTTCTGCTCGGCGTTTCTCTTTGGCAACCAGCCACATTTGGACCATTGCGCGGAGTAGCGGGTGATGTTGGCGAGGCCGGAGGACAGGCCGTCGCCGTATCTCGCGAAGGAAGCGGAAATGTGGTCGATCGCATTGCCGGTTTCTGGAATGCGGGCAATCAAAACGCTGCTCTGCGCGAAGAGCTTAAGCTAGCTAGAATCAGGCTGAAGGAGCTAGAGGCGGCAGAGCAGGAGAACGCGCGGCTGAAGGCGCTGCTCGATTTAACCGAGGAAAGTGGTGCGCCCGTCACTGTCAGCCGCATTGTTGGATCCAGCGCTGTCAGCGCGCGCAGGTTTGCCTATATCGGTTCGGGATCAGGAGACGGGGTGCAGGTTGGTATGCCGGTTCGCTCGGAACGAGGAATTCTTGGCCGTGTTTTCGAAACAGCGACGTCAACCGCACGGGTCCTTCTGTTGTCCGACAGCGAGAGCGTTATTCCGGTAAGGCGCGCGCGAGATGATCTTATTGCATTCGCGGAGGGACGTGGGGACGGTCTGATCCGAATCCGGCTGATCAATCTCGGAATCAATCCAGTGGAACAGGGCGATGTGTTTGTGACCAGTGGCGCAGGCGGCTATTTTAAACCAGGCCTTGCTGTCGCGGTCGTGCACGAGGTTACCGATGACGGCGGGCTAGCTCGAATGATCGCAGATCCTGCCGGGACAGACTTTGTGCG
>JABDKI010000127.1 GCA_013002295.1 Altererythrobacter sp. | reverse complement strand
CGAATGACCTCGAAGCCGCTTTCGACAGTACATTTGGTACTGACGTCCGTGCGCCGGAAAGCTTTGAAGCTATCTACGAGACGTCGTTCGAGCGGCGGATCGCACAATTGGCAGACGGAAGTCGCGGTCGCATCGGGGTTGCCGCCATTGATCTCAACACTGGTGAAGAGATTGCGATACTTGGCGATCAGTTGTTCCCGCTGGCATCGACCAGCAAGATCGCCGTCGCGGCGGCATATCTGGAGCTGGTTGAGCAAGGCAGATATTCGCTGACCAGCGAGTTTCCGCTCTTGATCCCGGTCCGATCGGCCAAGTTTTCTTCGCGCGCTGCGCCAGTTCGCGAAGGCAATTATATGCCGGCAAATGAACTGATCGAGATCATGATATCCCGCTCAAGCAATCCCGCAACCGATGCGCTTTTGCGCGTCGTTGGCGGGCCCGAGGCGGTAAATGGCTGGATGCGCCGCCAGGGCATAGAAGAGTTCAGCATTGACCGTGATATCGCTACTCTAGTTCGCGATGACGGAGAATTCGATCCATCCGCACATATCGACGCGCGCGATGCCGCCACACCTAAAGCCATGATCGAACTGTTGCAGGGCCTCTATCAGGGCAAATTTCTTTCAGCTCAAAGCCGGCAAGTGATCCTTGACGCTATGGCAAAGACCCGGACTGGAACGCGCCGCATTCCTGCGGACATGCCGGATTATGTAGAAGTGATGCACAAGACCGGATCACTTAACAACACATCCAGCGACATTGGAATTCTCGAAGGCCCCAACGGTCACGCAATTGCTGTCGCGATCTATGTTACGGGCCAGGGTGCACGAAGGGCGCGAGAGGCACGGATCGCTTCAATTGCGCGCGCGCTTTATGATGGATTTGCAGAGAAAGCTGGCGTCTCGCGGCCGCGAGTCTGGACCAGTACCGCCCGTCCCGGCGGCTAAACGCACAGCGCAACATCACGGTGCCTAAGCCGTGACATAGAAAAAGGGCGGCGCCATCGCTGACACCGCCCTTCTTAAAAATCGAAAAATCGATTTGTGCTGAGATTACTCAGTAACTTCAGCAGCAGCTTCTTCAGCTGCTTCAACAGCGCCGTCTACTGCTTCTGCAGTTGCGTCAGCAGCGCCTTCGGCAGCTTCAGCAGTTGCGTCGGCAGCGCCTTCGGCAGCTTCAACCATTGCGTCGGTGTTTGCTTCAACGTCTGCAGCCATTGCGTCTGCAGTTTCAGCAGCCGAATCAGCAGTTTCTGAGCAAGCAGCCAGGCCAAGTGCAGAAGCTGCAACAGCAGCAGCAAGTACGATCTTACGCATAATATAAATCCTCGATCAGCGAGTGTTTAAGGCGGAACCAAATTGGATCTGCCAAAGCGAGCCTCTCGCATCGCTTCGAGTGGCTAAATAATGGCCGGAATGTGGCGATGCAAGCTAAATTACATGTTTTCGCCTCTTTCCCGCCTTATTCTACCCCGCCGGCAAACCACCTCATCCCGAGTGCACCGTGTGGGCAAATCGCCCGAATGACGGCTTACACACGGGGCAAAGCGCTGCTAGCAAGCGCATATGGCCGAGCAGCAACATCTCTATCTCGTCGACGGATCGTCATACATCTTTCGCGCCTATCACAGGCTTCCGCCGCTTACCGATCCAGAAGGCACCCCGGTGGGCGCAGTCTATGGCTACACCACAATGCTCTGGAAGCTTGCCACTGACCTTGATGAAGCTGATGGCCCGACCCATCTCGCAGTCATTCTCGACGCTTCGGGCAAGTCTTTCCGCAACGAAATCTATCCCGAGTACAAAGCGAACCGGCCACCTGCTCCTGAAGATTTGGTGCCACAATTCCCGCTGATTCGCGATGCGACTCGCGCATTCAGCCTGCCCTGCATCGAAGAGCAGGGACTGGAAGCGGACGATCTGATTGCAACCTATGCCCGTGCCGCGCAAGCGCAGGGCTGGGACGTTACGATCGTGTCTTCGGACAAAGACTTGATGCAACTTGTCGGCGAGAGAGACGGCCCAAATGGTCCGGCGCGCATTGATATGCTCGATACGATGAAGAGCCAGCGCATCTATGTCGAAGAAGTCGAGGAGAAGTTCGGCGTAAAGCCCGAGCTTGTCGGGGATGTCTTGGCGCTGATGGGCGACAGTGTCGACAATATTCCCGGGATCTATGGGATTGGCCCCAAAACCGCTAGCAAGCTGATCGCAGAACACGGCTCGCTAACGGCAGCGCTCGATTTTGCGCCGGAGATGAAGAAGTCGAAGCTGAAAGAGCGGCTGCTGGAAAGCAGACAAGACGCAGAGATGAGCCGTGTCTTGGTCACTCTCAAAGAGGATTGTGATCTTCCGCAACCGCTCGACGAACTCAAGCTCGATGGCGTGCCACCTGATCCACTGGCGACGTTTCTGGAAAAGCATGGGTTCAGTTCGCTCTTGCGAAGGCTCGATTCCGGGAAAGGAAGCCCTGAGCGGCCTAACAATCTCAACCCCGCAAAACAGGAAACTGAAGGCGCAACTGATTCAGAGCATGGCAGCCGGCAACCGCTGCCGGAGATGCCCGCGGTGGACCGTAGCTCTTACGAGACAGTCCAGACCATGGAGCGTCTTGATGCGTGGATCACACGCGCAACTGCCGCACGCCTCGTTGCCGTTGACACAGAGACCAGTAGCCTGGATGCTATGCGTGCAGAGCTGGTCGGCGTAAGCCTCGCGCTAGGCCCGAACGACGCATGTTACATCCCGCTTGCGCATGGCGGCAATGACATGTTCGCTGAGAAACCAGAGCAGATTGATCGCGACAAAGCGGTGGCGGCACTCAAGCTGCTGCTGGAAGACAATTCAGTCCTCAAAATCGGACAGAACATCAAATACGATATCAACGTTCTAGCGCGCTACGGGATCGATATCGCGCCGGTTGACGACACCATGCTGATCAGCTTCACGCTTGATGCCGGTCGCGGTGAAGTCGGCATGGGCGGGCACGGCATGGACGAACTGTCAGACCGCCATCTGGGCCACACGCCGCTATCCTTCAAGGAAGTATGCGGGACGGGCAAGAAGCAAATCCCTTTTGGCGAAGTGGCTCTTGATCGTGCTACCGAATATGCCGCCGAGGATGCAGATGTAACCTGGCGTTTGCATCGCCACATGAAGCCTAGGCTCGCTGATGAAGGTGGCACACGTATCTATGAGCGGGTCGACCGCCCTCTCATTCCTGTCGTGGCGCAGATGGAACGACACGGCATTAAGGTGGACCGTGCACGCCTTTCCAGACTTTCAGAAGAATTCGCCAACGAGACTGCGCGGCTCGAAGGGGAGATTCACGGGATTGCCGGGCAGGAATTCACGGTCGGGAGCCCCAAGCAGCTGGGTGAAATTCTGTTCGACAAGCTCGGATTCAAAGGCGGCAAGAAGGGCAAGAGCGGGCAGTACTCAACCGACCACAGCGTATTGGAAAAACTCGCCGGGGAAGGCGCGGAAATCGCGAAGAAAGTGCTCGAATGGCGTCAGCTCGCCAAGCTAAAATCGACCTATACCGACGCTTTGCAGGAAGCGATCAACCCGGACACGGGCCGCGTGCATACCAGCTATTCACTGGTCGGAGCGCAGACGGGCCGGCTGTCATCAACTGACCCCAATCTGCAAAACATTCCGATCCGGACGCCGATAGGGCGCCAGATCCGCGAAGCCTTTGTGCCAGATGACGGCAACGTCTTGCTGGCCGCAGACTATAGTCAAATCGAACTGCGGCTAGCCGCGCATATGGCCGATGTTCCAACGCTGAAAGAGGCGTTCGCGCAAGGCGAAGACATTCACTCCCGCACAGCCAACGAGATGTTTGGCGAGGTAAACAGAGACACTCGCGCGCAGGCGAAAACGATTAATTTCGCGATCCTCTATGGCATTTCGCGCTGGGGATTGGCCGGACGGCTGGAGGTCGAGCCGGATGAGGCGCAAGCAATGATCGACACCTATTTCCAGCGGTTTCCCGGCATCCAGCGCTATATTCATGAAACGCTGGAGACGGTTCGCGCCCGCGGCTATTCCGAGACGCTATTCGGCCGCAAGACCTGGTTCCCGCGGATCAATTCAAAGAACGGCGCAGAACGCCAGGGTAGCGAGCGCGCCGCGATCAATGCCCCGATTCAAGGGACTAGCGCGGATATCATCAAGCGTGCCATGGTCCGCATGATGCCGGCACTGGAAGACGCCGATCTCGGTCAC
>JABDKI010000111.1 GCA_013002295.1 Altererythrobacter sp. | reverse complement strand
GGTTGGAGCCCAGAATGTCACCCGGAAGCAAGTCAGGCGTAAACTGGATTCGGCCAAAGTCGAGGCCAAGCGCAGTCGCAAAGCTTTGAGCCAGAAACGTTTTCGCTGTTCCCGGCGGGCCTTCCAGCAGAACGTGACCCTGACTGACCATGGCAACCAGCAATTGCTCGATCATATCGTCCTGACCGACGATAGCCTTGCTCACTTCGCCGCGAATGGCATTGGCGAGATCGCTCAGCTCCTCAAGCGTCATGGTTGCAGTGTCAGTCATCGGGTCAGCTTCCTCTCAATATCGTGCAGGCTTTCGGCTGCGCTGAGTATGTCTTTGGGTGAGCGCGCTTCGCGCAAGGTGTTTGCAAGAGATGTAAGGGGCGGTTCGTCTGGTAATGAGCGCATGACGGCGGCGTCCAATGCCTCGCTGTCGTATCGGACCAGCCCCAGCTTCTTCGCGATGCGGCGCTTCATCAGCTCGGAGTAAGGTGCCGTGAGCATGGGAAAGCGTTTTGCGCGTAGGATCATGCCCGAGCTGTTGGAGACTAAAGTGCTTTTGCCAAATGCATGCACAGGCTTTTCAGCCCGTGCCGGCCCGAACCGGCGAAATGCGCGCCATCCGATCATGATCATTGCCGCGATCAGGCACAGTGTTGCAGCCAGAAACGGCGGGGTGAACACCAGCGTCAGCAGGTTCTTCGCGCCGTCTAACCCGTTCAAAGTGAGGTCGAATGTAACGCTCGGATTGTCTTCGTATACGATCTCTCGCACCAATTGCAGCGCCAGATCCGCGCGGCTCCTGTCCGCTAGCCAGTAGTTGTTGACCAAATCGGGCTCGACGATGAAAATCATCCGGTAAGCGTCCTCAAAGAACTCGCTTCCTTCTTCTCCATACAGCTCAAATGCCAGTGCGCTGCCGTCTGGACCGCGGACCAAAACTTCATGCGTGGCCCCGGGCTTCATGAAGGAGACTGGACCTGCAGGGAGTGCGCCTGAAAGCCCCATTCCGCTCCACCGGGCGGGCTCCTTGCGCTCTGAATCGACCTCGTGCTCAAAGGCGTACAGATCAGGTAACTCTTTGGTCCAATCCGAGTTCGCAGCAAAGGCAAGCTGCACCCAGCCCTCTTTTACATCTTCACGCAGCTCTACAGGCAACTGATCTGGAAATTGGTTTGCCCACCACTTGGGCAGGATGACGATCGTTGGGCCAGCGTAGAAGCGCTCTTCCAATATCTGCGCAAACTCTTCCGGATCGGTCTGCATCGGCGGCGTCATGATCAATAGTTCATACGTCTCTAGCCCTGCGCGATTGCGCGACAGACTGACATCGTGGCCTTCCAACTCGAGCAGCTTGGCCAGGCCGGCATAGCCATTGAGTCCATTGGATGCGGCATGCGCCCGCCCGTCATCATCGCCGCGTCCGGTATCACCGATCCCGATGAAATAGAGTGTCGCAATGAACGCGGCAAAGCTCGCGAGCACCGTCAGCAGAACCGTCCGCGCATTGAATCCAGAGGGTGCGCGCGAACTCACGTGCGCTGCCTCTCAAAGCGATTGAGCGCGAATTCGGCATATGCATCGCGCGCCGCTTCCCAATCAGCGCGATCGAGATTGGTCAAAGCGAACAAGCTGCGTTCCACACGTTCAGCGATTACCGTGAATGCGGCTTTTGCACTTTCCGGCAGACCTTGGGTGCGCGCCAGTTCCCGCGCGGTTGAGGATGGC
Organism: Altererythrobacter sp.; assembly: GCA_013002295.1. Lineage (GTDB taxonomy): Bacteria > Pseudomonadota > Alphaproteobacteria > Sphingomonadales > Sphingomonadaceae > Erythrobacter. The sequence continues at coordinate 4,207 of JABDKI010000111.1, read as the reverse complement.
TCAACCCAATCGGGCCGTGCAGAGGACATATGGCTGACGCTGCGCTGCAAAAGCAGATGGGTGGCTTCGCCGAATTTGCCTTCGCCAGCGAGCCGTTCGGCGTCTTCAAGCAGGGCTGCTGCTGCGTTTTGATCCGGGCGCCATTCGGGCTCCTCTTCCAGTTCTGCCTGACTTCGCTCGCCTCTGCTGAAGGGATCGAACAATTGCCACAGCATGTAAACAACCGCGGCGATCAGCGCCGCCAACAAAACCCACTGCAGAACCGGCCAACTCGCGATTAGCGCCCGTCCGAGAGTCTCTCCGAATATCTCACCTAGCCATTGGAAGAATCGCTCTATGAAATTGGGTTCGCTTGGGGCCTGCTGCGGCACTTCCAAAGGCGCAAATTGGATATCTTCATTCGCGCGCAACTGCTCCCAGCTGCTCGCCGTATCCTGTGAAACCGGTGATGGTGAAGCGACCGCGCTCATCGGAGATGTGGTGACACGCTGTGCAACACTAGGCAACCGCCGCCAACTGTCTTTCCTAGTGCTTTTTTCTGTAGGGGTGTTCTATCCGCGGGCACGAGCTTGGCGGTAACTGCCAAGGATTGCCAATTCCTTGCAGTGAAAAGCCAACTCCTCAAGCGCGCGATCGACCGCCGGATCGCCCGGCGCACCTATGATGTCAGCGTAGAACATTGTCGCAGAGAAGCTCGTGCCCTTCTGATAGCTTTCCAGCTTGGTCATGTTGACGCCATTGGTCGCGAAGCCGCCCATCGCTTTGTAAAGCGCGGCGGGGATGTTCTTCACTTCGAATACGAAAGTAGTGATTGCATCTTGGCCGGCAAGTGTGGCTGGGTCGACGTCCTCGCGCGCGCAAATGACGAAGCGTGTCATATTGTCGGCGGCATCTTCCACATTGTGCTCGGCAATCTCCAAGCCGTAGAGTTCGGCTGCGATCGCTGGCGCAATGGCGCAAAGGTCGGTGTCTTGCTTTTCAGCCACGAATGCTGCGGCACCGGCCGTATCGGCATGGCTCAATGGCACGATCCCGCGCTCCCTTAGGAAATGACGTGATTGACCAAGTGCTTGCGGGTGGCTGTAAGCTGCGGTGTACGGCCCCTTGGTGATTCCCATCAGCGCATGGTGGATCGGCATGAAATACTCGCCAACGATCTTCAAGCCGGATTCCGGCAGAAGAAAGTGGATGTCAGCCACGCGTCCGTGCTGAGAATTCTCGATCGGAATGATCGCGCATGCGGCTTTGCCCGCCTTCACTGTTTCAAGCGCATCAGAAAAACTGAAGCATGGCAGCGGGAGATGGTCGGGGCATGCTTCCATCGCGGCGCGGTGTGAATTTGCACCGGGAGAGCCCTGAAACGCGATGGCGCGTTCTGGCTCGGCTTGCGCGGCGGCTTGCATGGTCTCGACCATTGCCATGGCAGGGGCAGGAAAGCTTTGCATCGCTCTAGCGCCTATCGCGGTGTTTGATGTGTCGCAAGCCTATTGCACATGCTGCAACAGATAGTGCTTTGATCGGTCTTGCTAAGCGGCGCGTGCGCGACTAATGCGGCCAGCGTTTATTGCAGGGCAAATTTCAGGTTACATCGCATCATGGATGATCGTTTTAATACAATCGCTGGTTGGGTTCTGTTCGCAGGCATTATCGCGCTGGGCGCTTCAACACTTAGCTACAAGTATTTCAAGGGCGAACGCCCGGAACAGCTTGGCTATGTGATCGAAGGTGTTGAAGTTGAAGATGCGGGAGCAGCGGCTGAGATGACAATGGCTCAAGCTCTCAGCATGATGTCAAACGACGATCAGATTGCGGCTGGCGAACGCGTGTTTGCGAAATGTGCGGCTTGCCACACGGTTGAGCAGGGCGGCGCAAACGGCATCGGCCCCAATCTTTATGCGGTAATGGGCGCAGGGATCGGCAATCATGTACCGGGCTACGCCTATAGCGATGCTCTTGCTGGTGTTGGCGGCACTTGGAATTGGGAAACCATGGACGCCTGGCTCAAGAACCCGCGCGGCTTTGCAGATGGCACCAAGATGAGCTTCGCTGGTCTTCCGAAGATCGAAGACCGCGCGGCTGTTGCCATGTATATGAACAGCCTGGGTTCGAACCTGCCGGTTCCTGAATATGTGGAAGTGCTCGCTGAAGATGGCGGCGAGGGCGAAGATCCTGCTGGCGAACTGGCTGCTGAAGAAACCGCGGAAGGCGAAGCCGTCGCAGCCGAGTAAAGCACGCTTGAATTTCAAAGAGATTTCCAAGGGCCGTGGCGAACTATTCGCTGCGGCCCTTGAACTTTTGCGCGACCACATACCATTCGGATGAGCCTTTGCGGCTTGCAGGCGGTTTCGCGTGCTTGACCGACTTAAAGTGTGCCTTCAGCAGCTTGAGCAGATCATCATCGGTTCCGCCTGCGAGCACCTTGGCGACAAATGCACCGCCCTCGGACAGGTTTTCCACCGCAAACCACGCCGCAGCTTCAACCAGCCCCATCGTGCGCAAATGATCGGTCTGCTTATGGCCAACCGTATTGGCGGCCATATCCGACAACACCAGATCGGCGGGTCCGCCCAGCGCCTGTTCCAGCGCTGCCGGCGCAGTATCATCCATGAAGTCCATCTGGAAGATTGTGACGCCTTCAATCGGTTCGGTTTCGAGCAAATCGATACCAACCACTTCAGCTTTCGGTGTGAGTTTGCGCACCACCTGGCTCCATCCACCCGGTGTTATGCCCAAATCAACAACTCGGGTCGCGCCGCGGATCAAGCCGAACCGTTCATCCAGCTCGATCAGCTTGTAGGCGGCGCGGCTGCGATAGCCGTCCGCCTTGGCTTGCCTGACGTAGGGGTCGTTGAGCTGTCGTTCGAGCCAACGGGTCGAGGACGCGGTGCGTTTTTTGGCTTTGCGCACACGTTTGATGGGATCTTTTCCGGAGCGGCTCATGCGTCATATCCCATGTTTGGATCGCGGGCGGGCCAACTGGGCCGATCTTCATGTATCGGGTGGGGGTGAGCCAGCTCGTTCGCCATCAAACTGCGCAAAATGCCCTCGCGAATGCCGCGGTCTGCCACTCCCAGCCGTGTTGCTGGCCAAATATCGAGGATCGATTCGAGGATAGCGCAACCAGCCACCACAAGCTCTGAGCGGTCCTTGCCGATGCAAGGTACTTCCGCACGATCTTCGGGTGATTTGCTGGCCAACATCTGTGTGATGCCACGCATGGATTGCGCTGGCACTATCAGGCCATCCACGGCATTGCGATCATACTGCGGTAGCTTCAGATGCAAACTGGCAAGCGTTGTTACCGTTCCGCTTGTGCCGAGAAGCCGCAGATCGCCTTGCTCCGCTGCCGGGCCAATCCGCTTTGCGAAATGAGAGAAACTTTCACGAACAACCCTGCGCATTTTGGCATAGACGGCAGCGCGTTGGTCTGCATCGCCTTCAACTTTGCCGACAGTGTCGGTCAGCGATACCACGCCCCAGGGCACGCTCAGCCAATCGACCATTTGCGGCACACCGCTGCCTTGTTCGAGCAAGACCAATTCGGTCGAGCCGCCACCAATATCGAAGATGATCGCTGGGCCTAGTCCTTGCTCGAGCAGAATCTGACAGCCTAGAACTGCCAAGCGAGCCTCTTCCTCTGCGCTTATGATGTCGAGCGCGATACCGGTCTCTTCGCGCACCCGCTCGATAAATGCTTCGCCGTTGGAAGCACGTCTGCAAGCCTCCGTCGCGACCGAGCGCGCGAGATAGACATTGCGGCGGCGCAGTTTGTCTGCGCACACGGACAGTGCGGCGACGGTGCGATCCATCGCATCGTCACTCAGCTTACCAGACATCGCCAGGTTCTCGCCAAGGCGCACCACGCGGCTGAAAGCGTCGATGACAGTGAATCCCTCACCAGAGGGTCTTGCGATTAGCAGCCGGCAGTTATTGGTGCCCAAATCAATGGCAGCATAGGCTTGCCCCGGGCGCGGGCCGGATGAAACAAAGGGTCTTGGCGGACCTTTGTGTTGCTTCGGAGGATTTTTGCCGCGCGGTTGCTTCTGGTTGCGCGATGCACCGCCTGCACGCGCATTACCGTTGCGCGAAGCGCGGTCTTGTTTGGGCTTACCTGGGCGTTTGTAGCGAAAATCGGCTACTTTGCCGGACTTGCCGCCCTTGCGATGGCTTGCCCCATTTTTACCGTCCGGCGGAGAATAATCCGCCA
>JABDKI010000083.1 GCA_013002295.1 Altererythrobacter sp. | reverse complement strand
TCACAACGTCACTCCAACAGGAGACAAGAAATGATCGAACTACGCCCTTTCAACTCTCTCGGTGCCGTCAATCACGGTTGGCTTGATGCGCACCACCACTTTTCATTCGCCGGATATCACGATCCGTCACGCGTGAATTGGGGTTCGCTGCGCGTGTGGAACGATGACACAATCGCTCCGAAGACAGGTTTCCCCACTCACCCGCACAACGACATGGAAATCATCACCTATGTCCGCAGCGGCGCAATCACGCACCGCGACAGCATGGGCAATGAGGGCCGCACCGAAGCGGGCGACGTTCAAGTGATGAGCGCAGGCTCTGGCATCCAGCATTCGGAGTACAATCTGGAAGACGAAGAAACGCAGATCTTCCAGATCTGGATTATCCCGGAAGAGCGCGGCGGCAAGCCGGATTGGGGCGCACGCCCCTTTCCAAAGGCGGACCGCGCAGGTGATTTCGTTCCGCTCGCCAGTGGTGTCGCCAATGATGATGACGCACTGCCGATCCGCACCGATGCCCGCGTGCTGGGCGCAACGGTGAAGGCCGGCGAAAGCGTGACCTACACAACGCACGATCCATCACGTCACCTCTATCTCGTTCCCGCCACCGGCAAGGTGAAGATCGAGAATGTAGAGGCGAACGCCCGCGATGGCGTGGCCATCACTCAGCGTGAAAGCGTGACCATCACCGCGATCGAAGACAGCGAGCTTGTGCTCGTCGACGCAGCCTGACCCCAAGCCGACCGGGCATTCCCCCTCTCTCTCCCCGCCCGGTCGGCACCTCCTTCTCTCTCAGCAAAGGACATTACAATGCCCAACATCCTCCACATTACCGCCAGCATTCGCGGCGACGAAAGCGTCTCGAACAGGCTTGGCACAAAGCTTGTCGAAGGTTTCGCAGCGCAGCACAAAGCCAGCGTCACGCGCCGCGATCTGGCGAACAACGACTTGCCATTCATCGACGCAGACCGCTTTGCAGCCAACCTTGCACCGCACGCTGATCGCACCCCTGCGCAGACTGAACTCGCTGCGATTGCCGACACGTTGATCAAGGAATTGCAGGCGGCGGACACCATTGTGTTCAGCGTGCCGATCTACAATTTCGGCGTACCCGCGACTGTCAAAGCCTGGGCCGATTTGGTCGCCCGCGCGGGCACAACGTTCAAATACACCGAGAATGGTCCCGAGGGCCTGCTGACCGGCAAGAAGGTCTACATCACAGCAGCCTCCGGCGGCACACCCGTTGGCAGCGACATGGACTTCATGACGCCATGGCTCAAATTCTTCCTCGGCTTCGTCGGTATCACCGATGTCGATTTGATTGCAGCAGACGGCATCATGGGCGCTGGCGGTGAAGAAAAGATCGCTGACGCGCACGCAGCTGTCGAGCGCTTGGCAGCATAATCCAGATCAACTCAAAAGATAAAGGACCGGGAAATGACTAAAGAAATCAACGCAAAACAAGACACCGTGATGCTCATCAGCCGAGTGTTGCTCGCCGAGCTATTCATACTTGCAGGTGTGGGCAAGCTGAGCGGAATGGAAGGCACAGTGGGCTATATCGCAGCCATGGGTCTGCCTTTTCCTGAGCTTGTCTATTTCGGCACGGTTGTCTTGGAAATTGGCGGCGGATTGTTGCTCGCTGCCGGTTTCAAGGCTCGCTACGCCGCAGCCGCGTTGGGCGTATTCAGCGTCCTCGCCGCGATCATCTTCCACAATGACTTTGCGCAGCAAATCGAGATGACTTCCTTCCTCAAGAACCTCGCCATTGGCGGCGGCATGTTCTTGGTCGCCACATTCGGACCGGGCCGATACTCAGTCGACAAAGGGTAGCGAGACCACTGCGGCCTTCGGGTCGCACCATAGAATTATCGGGTGCCGGGGAGCTTCGCGTTCTCCGGCACTTTATCGCGCAACTCCTTCAACCACACATCCGCCACAGCGTCTGAGGGTGCACGCCAGTCACCTCTCGGAGACAGCGCCCCGCCCGCGCTTACCTTCGGACCATTGGGAATGGCGCTGCGCTTGAATTGGCTGAACGCAAAGAAGCGCTTGATGAATCTCTCAAGCCAGTCGCGGATAGTTGCGAGATCATATTCGTTTTTCTTGGGATCGGGGAACTCGGCCGGCCACATCCCCGCCTTCGTATCCTTCCATGCGTGCCAGGCAAGGAATGCAATCTTGCTGGGCCGTTGCCCCCAGCGAATGGTGTGATGCAGGAAAAAGTCATTGAGCTCATACGGCCCGATAATGCTTTCCGTGCTCTGGATCTCGCCGCCTTCGTCTGCGGGAACGAGCTCGGGTGAAATCTCCGTATCGAGGATGGAGAGAAGCACTTGGTCAGCATCCGCATCAAACTGCTCGGTGCTGACAGCCCATCGGATCAGATATTGGATCAGAGTCTTCGGCACGCCCGAATTGACGGCATAGTGGCTCATCTGGTCGCCCACGCCGTAGGTGCACCAGCCAAGCGCGAGCTCGCTCAAATCGCCCGTCCCGATCACAAAGCCTGAATGATGCCCCGCCAGCCGGAACAGGTAATCGGTGCGCAGCCCAGCTTGTACATTCTCGAAAGTCACGTCGTGCACCGGTTCCCCGTCGGCGAAGGGGTGCTTCATGTCTTCGAACATGCGCGTAGCGGCGGGACGGATGTCTATCTCTTCCGCCGTGATCCCCAGCGCCTTCATCAACTTCCACGCGTTTGATTTGGTGTGATCGGACGTCGCAAAGCCCGGCATGGTGTAGCCGCGAATAAAGCTGCGTGGCAGGCCCAGACGATCGCAACATTTCGCCGCAACAATCAGCGCGTGGGTAGAGTCCAGCCCGCCGGAGATACCGATAACCATGCTCTTGGCATGGGTAGCCTCCAGCCGGCGCATCAGACCATCAACCTGAATGTTGAAGGCTTCATAGCAATCTTCATCAAGCTTGTGCTGGCGATTGGGCACAAAGGGGAACCGCCGGACCGGACGCACCAGACCGCGATCTCCATCGCTGGGTGCGAGTTCGAAACCGATTGTACGGAAGCTGTCTTCAGGGCGTCCGGCTGCCTCTGCAGCGTCGTTGAACGTCTGCATCCGTGCGCGCTCGGCGAGTATCCGTTCGCAGTCCACGTCAGCGATGCACAGCTCTGCATTGAGGCTAAAGCGCTCGCTTTCCGCCAGCAGGTCGCCCATCTCGTAGATCATGCCTTGCCCGTCCCACGCGAGATCCGTGGTGCTTTCGCCATGCCCGCTGGCGCAATAGAGATAGGCTGCAACCGCGCGCGAACTTTGCGCCCGCGCCAATAGATGCCGCTCATCCGACTTGCCGATTGTGATGTTGCTGGCAGAGAGATTGGCGAGCACGGTTGCGCCTGCCAGCGCCCCTTGCGTTGAAGGCGGTGTCGGCGCCCAGTAATCTTCGCAAATCTCAACATGCAGTTTGAGCCCGGACAGGTTCGATGCCGCAAAGATCAAATCAGCGCCGAACGGGACGGTCTGCCCCGCCACGGTGATCTCCATGCCACGGATCTTTCTTCCATGCGCGAACCAGCGTTTTTCGTAGTATTCTCGATAGTTGGGCAGAAAGCTTTTGGGGACCACACCCAGCAGTTGGCCGCGTGCTATGACCGCCGCGCAATTGTACACCCGCCCGTTGTGACGCAATGGCGCGCCGACCAGCAAAACCGGATCAATGTCTGCACTTGCGGCGACAATACGCGCAATGCCTGCTTCCGCTGCATCCAGTAAAGCGGACTGCAAGTGCAGATCATCGATTGCGTAAGATGACACGCAAAGCTCTGGATATACCACTAGATCGACGCCTGCATCGTGCGCGCGTTCGGCCTCGGCCAGAATACCCTCTACGTTGTAGTCTATATCCGCAGTGCGGGTTTTAGGCGTACTCGTTGCGACGCGAACCATCCCGTGCTGGCGCAGGTCGAAGAAGGGGTGATCGCGAGTATCCCGATCAAATTGATCATTTTGTGATACTACTGACGAATCCTCAGTATCCTGCTCGGGAGCGGGTTCAAGCCAGTCTTCAGGCGAACATATTCCAAGATCAGCCAAACGGCGTTGCACCGGGGGACGCGCGACTTTCCCCTTGGATTCCCAACCGTACACAGTCCTGCTTGGCCAGGGATCGCCAAATTGAATGCCAAACTCCTCCGCTGAAAGCGGGGGTTTGTGCGCGTCACGCCAAGCGCGAATCTTATATCCAGCCAAGTGCATCGTTTAGTGAGTATCCTTTTATGATACACTTGGCAAGTTTCGCTACCAATATCGAAAGCAATTCGCGACGGACGGTCGCGGACATGCGCCTTGCACTCGTAACTTCGATGCCCCACCTCTCGAATTCAGAGAGAGCTTCACGAGACAGGACCCCAAAATTCATGGCCGATCCAACCTACACCCCGCCCAAAGTATGGTCAGCAGACACGGAAAGCGGCGGACGCTTTGCCAGCATCAACCGTCCAACTGCGGGCACCCGCGAAGAGAAAGACTTGCCGGTCGGTGAAAATCCCTTTCAGCTCTATTCGCTTGGGACACCCAATGGCGTAAAGGTCACCATCATGCTCGAGGAATTGCTCGAGCTGGGTCACATAGGCGCGGAATATGACGCGTACACGGTGAACATTGGCGAAGGTCAACAGTTCACCAGCGGCTTTGTGGCGCTCAACCCGAATTCAAAGATTCCAACGATGGAGGATCGCAGCGGCGACAAGCCGTTCCGTGTCTTCGAATCTGCGGCGATTCTGATCCATCTGGCAGAGAAGTTCGGTGAATTCCTGCCAACCGATCCCCCCGCTCGCGCAGAGACATTAGGCTGGGTCGCATGGCAGGTTGGCACTGGACCGTTCATCGGTGGCGGCTTCGGCCACTTCTACGCCTATGCGCCAGAGAAATACGAATATCCGATCAATCGCTATGCGATGGAGACAAAGCGTATCTTCGATGTTGCGGACAAGCGCCTGGCGGAAAGCCGTTTCCTTGCGGGCGACGAGTATACCATCGCTGACATGGCCAATTTCCCGTGGCTAGCGCCTTTCACCACTGGCGACATCTACAACGATGCCAAGACATTCCTATCGATCGACGAGTATGAAAACGTTGGTCGCTGGGTTAAGGAAATTGCCGCGCGCCCCGCGGTCAAGCGTGGCCGCATCGTCAACAAAGTTTGGGGCGAAGAGAACCAGCAGCTGATTGAACGCCACTCAGCAGCGGACTTCGAGGGCAAGGACGTTTGATCCGGGATATTTGACGCCATCGGTGCGTTAGGGTTTGGTGGCTCCGGTCTTTGGCCTGAGCCGCCAAGCCACTATTGGAGATCCGATTGGACCACGCCCCGCCTGAGCGTATCAAGCTGAAAGAGAAGCTGGGCTATGGTGTGGGCGACCTCGCTTCAGGGCTATATCTCAACTTTTTCGGCTTCTTCCTGTTCTATTTCCTAGTCGATCTGAACGGTTTAGCGCC
>JABDKI010000077.1 GCA_013002295.1 Altererythrobacter sp. | reverse complement strand
TGTCACAGAGCTATTCCTGCCTGTTCTGGCCATCGGAATGTTGCGATTGGGCGAAACAGTTTGGAAAAAACCGTTGTCCCGCTTGTTAACTGACCGGGCAATTTTTGCGCTTGCCATGGCGGGAATGAGCACTTTTGATCTGGTCGATCTTGGATTGGGCGGAATATCCCTCGTGATCATGGCTTTGTCGCTGTATTTCCAGCGCGATTCTCAGATAACGCGGGCTTAACCAAACCGCGCTATACGCGGGCGATGAGCAATGCTGTGACACAAGCAGATGAATCCCAAGCGGCTGTGGCCGAATTGCGCCATGAGTTGGCGCGAGGGGACGTTGCGCTTGCAGGGGTTGCACCTGTGCTCAGTCATTTGCTGGCATCCAGTGGACAGGCCTTGGTCAGCGAAGATCTGGTCGCACGGATGCGCGGGATGCTTGGAAATCTTGCAATCCAGATTCTGCGAACCGAAGCCAAGGTCTCGGGCGGCTCGCGCCAGCTTGAACCGACAGTCACGGATGAACTAGCTGGCAAACTCGCCAGCAGCAGCATTCTGGTCAGCCATTGCTACGCAATCGCCATGGAAAGCCAGCTGGCCGAGCAACTGGAACAGATACACGGGATTGATCAAGTTCTTACACCTTTGCTGCAAGAGCTCATCGCGTCGCCGGATGAGAACATGGCGGAGTTGGCCATGGGGGCCATGACTGCGCAGGCACGTTTTGTTCAAGCGCAGCGTCGGATGAACTTGCCGCTTGCTGAACTTCCGGCGGAACTCTTTCACGATGTATTGGCCCAATGGTCTGCAATGGGTGGAGATCGCGAATCCCAGCGGCAAGAGCGCGTCTTTCAGTTATTGCGCGGCGGCTATGACGAGAGCAGTTCGCGATTAGGCATGTTAACCCGACTGATGGGCTCGCTTGGCCACGGATTGCGTGCTGCGATCGATTTGGAACATGCTGGATTCGCGCTTTTCGCGAGCGGTCTAGCCCGAGCATCGAGACAGCCGCGCGAATTGGCTGTTCTGTCGTGTCATGAGCGGCAGGCCACACGATTAGCCTTGGCATTGCGCGCCGCCGGCCTCAAACCAGAGGAAATGCGCAAACAGTTTCTTTTGATTCAGAGCGATTTGGCCATGCCAAACGGTGCAGATGCAATTTCGCGAGAAAGAGCTCTGTCGTTGATTGCTGGCGCCCCCGCCGGTGGGGTGGGATAAGCGCCAGTGGAAACTCCAGACACTCTTTTGGCTGCTCGCGGCGTAACTGATCATGAGGATCGTTTGCTTTCAGCGGATCAGCCCTTGGCTGAATTGCAGCAGCGTTGCGGTGGTGCGGTGCCAGGCAAGCTCGCCATACCAGAATTGCTCGAACTTGTTCAGCAAGGTCGCGCGATGGGATTGCGTTTGGCACGCGAATTCAGTGCTTCAGACGGCGATGGCCGCATAACAGGCTATGTCCGGATTCGACCATCTGGCGATGAGTCAGGCGGCGGCTGTGAAATATTGATTGAGAACTGGCGCCGGGAGGTCATTGGTGCCGAAGAGGACCGAGAAGCGGCGTCGCGTCAGGACGCGATTGACCGTGCGACTGCAGAGTTCTCCGCGCGTCTCGATGGAAAGCAGCGGCTGCTTGCGGGCGAGGGGGATGCACCGGATCTGGCGCAGCTACTCAGCGCAACACGCAAGGCCTCGGGTAAAATTTGGACCGAGTACGTCTCGCTAGTCGATATTGCGCACAAGCAACCGCTTCATTGGCGCTTGTTGGATGGCGCAAAATGCTCCGTTGAGGGATCACAGCGCAATTGGTTTGCGCGACTAATCCCCGTGGGGAGCGATCAAATTGTTCCGCGTGGCTTTGAGTTGCTGCTGGTTGCGGAGCAGCCGTTGATCGAGATCGAAAAGCCCGATGATGAGAGCGCTAGCTCGCGGCTTGTCGGAGATGCCCTTGCTCCTGCGCTGCGGCAGCCTGTAGCTCGGATTATCGCCAATGCCGACAAGATCCGCGGGCGATTGGCCGGGCCAATTCGCCAAGAATACGCGGAGTATGCCGGTGATATCGCATCAGCAGGACGTCACTTGGCCGGCTTGCTGGATGATCTCAATGACCTGGAAGCTGTGGAGTCACCAGGCTTTACCGTGGCTTCACAGGGCGTGAATCTTGCCGATATTGCACGTCAGGCGGTAAAGATGCTGCATGCAAAGGCGCAATCGAAGTCGATCGAATTGGTTGGGCCGGTTGGTGGCGATGATGTGACAGCCCGCGGCGATGCCAAACGCGTATTGCAAGTGACGCTCAATTTGACGGGCAATGCGATCAACTATTCTCCAGAGGGCAGCACTGTGGCGATTGGGGTATCCAATCCTGCGGCGGGTACGGCCACAATTTCTGTGTATGATGAAGGCCCCGGATTGACCCCAGAGCAACAAGAGCGCGTGTTTGCTAAGTTTGAGCGCCTGGGGCGCTCTGGAGATGGTGGATCAGGTCTGGGGCTCTACATTTCTCGCCGTTTGGCCGAAGCAATGTCAGGGTCGCTCAGCGTTGAAAGTGCACCTAAGCAAGGCGCAACATTCACGCTCGAATTACCCGTTGAATAGCAGTAAGGCTTCTCTGCGTCAGCTCATCGGCCGGCGCGGCTTGAGCCCCATAGCAACACAAGTCCGACAAGCACGGTGATGCCACCATAGAGCGCCCAGCTGCGATCTGCGAGCATGAAGCTTTCTGCCGGCCACATTACAATACCTAGGCCTTGAAGGGCCCACAATCCGCCTGACAGCACCAGCGCGACGCCGAATACCATCATGACGAACTTTAGAATGCGAGTGCCCATGGCTCAGCGCTGTCCGACAGGCACGTAATCGCGCTCTGTCGGCCCAGTGTAGAGCTGGCGCGGGCGGCCGATTACCTGTGCGGGATCGGAAATCATTTCGTTCCACTGAGCGACCCAGCCTACGGTGCGAGCAAGAGCGAAAAGAGCAGTGAACATGGTGGTCGGGAAGCCGATCGAGCTCAGGATAATGCCCGAATAGAAGTCTACATTCGGGAACAGTTTCTTCTCTCTGAAATAGTCATCGTTCAGGGCAAGTTCTTCGAGGCGGAGTGCGGTCTCAAATACGGGATCATCGACCTTGAGTGCGTCAAACACCTCGCGCAGCGTCTGTTGCATGACTGTCGCCCGTGGATCATAGTTTTTATAGACGCGGTGGCCGAAGCCCATCAGGCGGAACGGATCATTCTTGTCCTTCGCGCGCTCAATATAGTGCGGAATGCGGTCGGGCGAACCGATTTCCTGCAGCATGTTTAGCGCGGCTTCGTTCGCACCACCATGTGCCGGGCCCCACAAGCATGCGATCCCCGCAGCAACACATGCAAACGGATTTGCGCCAGACGAGCCAGCAAGGCGGACAGTCGAAGTTGAAGCGTTTTGTTCGTGGTCGGCATGCAGGATGAAAATGCGATCCATCGCCTTCTCGATGGCGGGATGCACTTCATATTCTTCGGCGGGCACACCGAAGGTCATGCGAAGGAAGTTGCCAGTATAGCTGAGCGAGTTATCCGGTTGCATCATCGGCTGACCGATGGAGTATTTGTAAGCCATGGCCGCAATGGTCGGCATTTTCGCGATCAAGCGGTGGCTGCTGATCTTGCGGTGCTCAGGATCGGAGATGTCCGTGCTATCATGATAGAAGGCAGACAGAGCGCCCACGACCCCGCACATGATCGCCATCGGGTGCGCGTCACGGCGGAAACCCTGATAGAATTGGCGTAGCTGATCGTGCAGCATGGTATGGCGCGTGATCGTGTAGGTGAAATCATCCAGATCATCCTGACTAGGCAGTTCACCGTTCAGGAGGAGATAGCTAACCTCCATGAAGCTTGAATGTTCTGCCAACTGACCAATCGGATAGCCGCGGTGCAGCAGAACACCTTCATTTCCGTCGATATAGGTCAGCGCGCTTTCGCAGCTAGCAGTTGATTTGTAACCAGGATCGAATGTGAATGCGCCGGTTTGGCCATAAAGCTTGCGGATATCGACCACATCAGGGCCAACACTGCCACTAACAACAGGGAACTCGTGCGTTTGACCGCCCAATTCGAGTTTCGCGTTTGTGTCCGACAAAATACGTCTCCTTCAATCCTGCGTAACGTCAGCCCGCTGCAGCAGCCTGCGCGTCGATCCGGGCCAAAGCCTCTTCCCGTCCCAATAGGACCAGAACATCGAAAATACCGGGCGAGGTTGTCGTTCCGGTAAGCGCTGCGCGCAGGGGCTGCGCGAGCTTGCCGAGACCCAGTTCGAGTTCTTCGGCGAGTGATTTTGTAGTGGCTTCGAGCGATTCGATTGTCCAGTCATTTTCCGCCATTAGACGGTCAGAAAGTGCGCTGAGTCGTGTTCGTGCATCCTGATCCAGCAATTTTGCTGCCTTCTCGGTCATTTCGAGTGGACGTTGCTTGAATAGAAAGGCCGCTCCTTCCGCGAGTTCGTGGGTGTTCTTTGCGCGGGTTTTCAGCACCGGCACCGCACGGGTGAGCAGATCCATATCCACATTGGCATCAATCAAAGGTGCGCAAACTACGGCCAGGCGCGCATCGTCTGCTTCTCGGATGTAGTGACCGTTCAAATTCTCGAGCTTCTTCATGTCAAAGCGCGAGGGGCTTTTCCCCACTCCGCTCAAGTCGAACAGTTCGATCGCTTCTCCGCGGGAAATCTCTTCGCGGTCTCCGTGGCCCCAGCCAAGTCGAAGAAGGTAATTGAACAGCGCTTCGGGAAGAATGCCGTGCTCGTCACGATAGGATTCCGCCCCGAGTGAGCCGTGCCGTTTAGACATCTTTGCTCCATCCGAACCGTGGATCAGCGGAACATGTGCATAGATGGGCTGCTCCCACCCGCCTTCTATCTCTTGCATAGCGTGGTAGATTGGCAGCTGACGAAACGCGTTGTTGAGATGGTCATCGCCGCGAATAACATGGGTCACGCCCATATCGTGATCATCGACCACCACCGCGAGCATGTAAGTCGGCGTGCCGTCAGCGCGCAGGATGATGTAATCGTCAATCTCTTCGTTGCGGACAGTAACGCGCCCCTGGACCGCATCGTCGATTGAGGCTTCACCGTCTGTTGGTGTCTTCAAGCGGACTGCGAATGGCGCACCTTCGGGCGCTTCTGATGGATCGCGATCTCGCCAACGGCCATCATAACGCATGGGCAGCTTATTGGCGCGCTGCTCGGCGCGCATTGCTTCAAGTTCTTCAGGTGTGGCGAAGCATTTGTAGGCGTGGCCTGCTGCGAGCAGTTTGTTAGCCACTTCGGCATGCCGATCGGCACGCTGCGATTGAAACGTCGGCTCTTCATCATAGTCGAGACCAAGCCAATCTAGCCCGTCCAGGATCGCATCGATGGCTTCTTGCGTGGAGCGCTTCTTGTCAGTGTCTTCTATCCGCAGCAGCGCCTTTCCGCCGTGATGGCGGGCGTAGAGCCAATTGAACAGCGCGGTTCGCGCACCGCCGATATGCAGGAAACCCGTAGGGGAGGGCGCAAATCTCGTCACCACTTCCCCAGTGCGAGCGCCGCTTTCGCTTGCCATAAGACGTTGTTTCCTTTCCAATGCCGGGTTGGCCACGCACCATACGCCCGTGGTGCCCACAGGGGGCGGCGCCGAGACAGGCGATGCTGCAGTGCAGCGTCAAT
>JABDKI010000069.1 GCA_013002295.1 Altererythrobacter sp. | reverse complement strand
TGTCGGATGATGACGCAGAGAGCTGGGGCGGCATCGCTGCGAATGATAAGCCGGATGACAGCGCGCTGTATCTTGAGCTTGAAGGCTGGGAAGGCCCGCTGGACCTTTTGCTCGACTTGGCACGGCGGCAAAAGGTTGATCTTCGCCAGATTTCCATCCTTGCTCTGGTTGATCAATATCTGGGTTACATCGACCGTGCAGAAGCGCTGAAGCTGGAGCTTGCGGCAGATTATCTGGTGATGGCCGCCTGGCTCGCCTACCTAAAATCCTCTCTGTTGTTGCCGAAGGAAGAGCAGGAAGATCCAAGCCCAGAAGAGCTGGCTCTCAAGCTGCAACTGCGCTTGCAACGCCTGGGCGCCATGCGCGAGGCTGCGGCGCGGCTGATGGGCCGCAATCGGATCGGGCGCGATGTCTTTTTGCGCGGCGCACCTGAAGGTTTGCGGATTGATCGAAAAACGCAATGGACATGCGATAGCTACGCATTGATCCAGGGCTATGGTCAGGTCAAGGCGCGCACTGCCCCCAGGATCTATCATGTTTCAGATCGCCCGGTGATGACGCTGGATAGTGCGCTTGATCGTGTGTCTGCCATGTTGGGCGTGACGCTGGAGTGGATGGAAATCCGCGAATTCCTGCCGCCGCATGCTGAGCCCAAACTGCGCAAGTCTGCATTGGCTTCCAGTTTTGTCGCAGCATTGGAATTGGCGCGCTTGGGAAGGGCGGAAATCGCTCAAGAAGAAATCTTCGGAGAGATGCGCATTCGGAGGATAACGCAGTGAGCACAGAGCAATTGGACGATACGGTTCGCGCTGTCGAAGCAACGTTGTTTGCGTCTGAAGAGCCGATGTCGGTCGACGCATTGGCCGGGCATTTGGGCGGCTTGGAGACTTCGTCGGTGCGGGCGGCCTTGTTAGAACTGCAAGTACACTACGAAGATCGCGGCATCCAATTGGTTGAACGCGGGAAACGCTGGCATTTCGAAACCGCGCATGATTTGGCGCATCTGCTTCGCCGTGAACGCGAACAGGTTCGTCGGCTTAGTCGCGCTGCAACCGAAGTGCTTGCGATAGTTGCGTATCATGAACCGGTAAGCCGCGCGGAAATCGAAGCAATCCGCGGTGTGCAGACCGCAAAGGGCACGCTTGACGTGCTGATGGAAGCGGGCTGGATCAAGCTGGCGGGGCGGCGCGAAGTGCCAGGTCGCCCGGTAATCTATGCCACCACACCCGAATTTCTGGATCACTTCGGGCTTTCCAGCCGTCGAGATCTGCCCGGTATTGATGAGTTGAAGGCAGCGGGTCTGCTGGATCCCGTTGATGACGCCTATGACGCAATGCAGGAAGAGGCAGATACGGCATCCGAAGAGCAGAACAGCGATGATATAGACGAAAAAGCTGACGAATCAGCGGTTACCGATGCAGAAAATACGGAAAGAGCCGAACCTTCTTCAGCATGACTGGCGTCGCGCGCTAATCCACCCTATATTGATACAAGGTTCATAAGAAAGGCAGTCCCATGGGTCTCAGTGTCTGGCAGCTTCTGATTATTGCGCTGGTTGTGCTTGTCCTGTTCGGGCGCGGCCGCATTTCTGAAATGATGGGTGATTTCGGTAAGGGAATCAGCAGCTTCAAGAAAGGCATGAGCGAGGAGGAAGCGAAATCTTCCAAGCCCGCCGGACAGATTGAAGGGCAAGCCAAGGAAGCACGCAGCGATGCTGAGCAAAAGGCTGATCCTCAACCAGCCCCGCGCACAGACACACCAGACCAGCGCCGATAGGAGGCCCACTTCATGTTCGACATCGGCGCCGCCGAGCTGCTGGTGATCGTTGTCGTGGCCATCATCGTAATCGGCCCGAAAGACATGCCGCGCGCCTTGCGGACAGCGGGCAGTTGGATCGGCAAAGTGCGCAAGGTATCCGCGCATTTTCGCAGCGGTATCGACACGATGATCCGCGAGTCAGAACTGGAAGAAATGGAAGCCAAGTGGAAAGCGCGCAATGAAGAGATCATGGCGCGAACCGGAGCTGGTGAACAGGTGCCTGAAGACGAAATGACAGGGCCGCCGGCTGTTTCCGCAGAGTCTGCTGCAGTTGTTGAGCCGGCCAAGCCGAAACCGCCCAAGCCTACGCCGGCAAAGCCTAAACCACCCAAGCCTGCTGCTCTTGATGACCCCCAATTGCCGCTCGACCCGCCCAAGAAGGGCGAGGGGGAGTAGACGCAATGGCGCTCAAGATCCGCGATATTGACGATACAGAGGCCCCACTGCTTGATCATCTGATCGAGCTGCGCGCTCGGCTGCTCAGGTGCGTTGTTGCTCTAGTAATCGCATTTGCGATTTGTTTTTACTTTGCCGACCCGATCCTTGGCTATCTGGTGCAGCCTTTGAAGAACGCGTTTCCTGATGGCGACGGGCAGTTGATCTTTACCAAGCTCTACGAAGTGTTTTTTGTTGAATTGAAAGTGGCGTTGTTCGCGGGATTCTTCTTCAGCTTTCCGGTCATCGCCAACCAGCTTTGGGCGTTTGTTGCTCCGGGTCTTTACGCGAAAGAGAAAAAGGCCTTTCTGCCATTCCTTGTTGCGACGCCTATCCTGTTCACTGGAGGCGCCGCACTGGCCTATTACGTGGTCATGCCAACGGCTTTCCGCTGGTTTCTTGGATTTGAAGGTGAGGCAGGCGGGTTGACAATCGAAGCTCTGCCAGCCGCTGGCGAGTATCTTGGCTTGGTCATGCAGTTCATTTTGGCATTCGGCATCAGCTTCTTGCTGCCCGTCTTGCTGTTGTTGCTGCACCGCGCGGGCATCGTCACACGCGAACAGCTGTCAGGCGCGCGGCGCTATGTGATCGTCGGCGTGGTTGCGTTGGCGGCGATTGTTACGCCGCCAGATCCAGGTTCGCAGGTTATTCTGGCGGTGCCTTTGTTGTTGCTATTCGAAGGTTCGCTTCTGCTCATGCGCTTTCAAGAGCGCAAGGCGATCGCAGATACTGAAGTTGAGTCCGCAACAAACGCACCCGAATAGATCGGCCATGACTGCCTGTTGTATTCCGGACTTTCATAAGAAAGCTGGCGAACGCGCAAAAAAAACGGGGCCCCGAAGGACCCCGTTTAATTTGTCTTGAAAACCCTCTTACGGGCTGACGGGATCGTCGTCGCCGTCTGCAGCGATAACGATACCGGCAATAACTGCAGCAGCCGCAAGAATAGCAATCAGGAGGCCTGAGCCGCCTTCAAGCTGGCTTTCGCCTTCAACCGGTGCCGGAGCACGGTCAAGCGAAACTTCTGCGATTGCTGGCGCAGTTGCCAGCGAGAGGACCGCAGCAGCTGCTGCGAGAGTACGGATTTTCATCAAGTGTCTCCTATAGGGTATTTTCTTGACGCATTGATCTTCTACGAAACTGTCTCTCACAAGACAAGACTGAATTCGTATGTCACCGTCGCTAAACTGGTTCAAAACGTCGCTGAATTGATCGAGCCGGCCTTCTTGTTGCAAGAATGCGACGAAAACGGCGTTTCTTTCGAAGAACCGTCCCGTTGCAATCACCACCAATGCGAATCAAAGGTTAACTTCGCGTTACAATTGTTCTTGGCTGTTAAACGATTCTGTTCCAGTCAGTTGTTCTCAAATACTCTTTCCCCTCCAACCCAAGTCTCCAAGACTTTTGTTTCGCGGATGTTTTGGGGTGAGGAAAGCATCGGGTCACGATCGACCAGAATAAAGTCTGCCCGCTCTCCAGCTATAAGACGGCCGAACCGTCCGTCAGCGAAACCGGCATAGGCGCCGTCTGCGGTAAATCCGGCCAATGCCACATCGCGTGAGATCGTTTCGCCTGGCAGCCAGCCACCGAATGGCTCACCATCAGCGTCGGTCCGGCTTATCGCTACTGCGAGCCCTGCGAAAGCATCCGCCGGTTCTACCGGGGCATCCGATCCGAATGCCAAGGGAGCGCCGGCAGCGACAATGCTTCGCCAGGCATACGCACCGCCCAGCCGATTGGGGCCAAGGCGGGCTTCGGCCATCATGCGATCGCTTGTTTGGTGAAGCGGCTGCATTGATGCAATGGTGCCGTTCTGGCCAAATCTTGCGATGTCATCGGGATCAACAATCTGAGCATGTTCGACCCGCCAGCGCCGGTCACCAGAGTAGGTTTCACTTAGCTCGCCAATGGCATTGAGCACATCCGCGTTGGCGGCATCTCCGATCGCGTGGATTGCGGTTTGGAAGCCATCCATCGCCGCCCGGCTCATCAGGTTGCGAAGCTGTGCTGGTGTCATCAGTGCCAAGCCGTGATGATCGCTCTCGTCATGATAGGGTTGTTTGAGCACCGCGCCTCGCGAACCCAAGGCGCCGTCAAGGTAAAGCTTGATACCGTTAAGGCGTAGCCTGTCTTCATAGAGCCAAGGTGTCGGTGCCGGGCCCGCGATGAGCTCCATCGTTTTGACATCGGTTGCATAGGCCATAATGCGCATCTTGAGCGAACCGTTGTCACCCGCCCGTCGGAACGCCTGCCAATCCTCGATAGACGTGCCCATGTCAGCGACTGCTGTGATGCCGTTGGCGAGCAAGACATCTTGCGCTTTACGGAGTGCGACATCGCGGTCACTTGGGCGAGGTTCAGGCACGATCGCGTTGATGAAGCTTTCAGCCGCATCGATGAACACGCCGGTGGGGTTGCCAGCCGGGTCGCGGATAATCCGTCCACCGTTTGGATCTGTGGATGCTCGCGTGACATTGGCTTTCGACATGGCACTAGTGTTTGCCCAACCGGCATGCCCATCCACGCGAGCAAGCCACACCGGCCGGTCAGAAACGACTGCGTCCAGCTCGGCCGCGGTCGGGAATCGCCCAAGTCCCCATTTCTCCTGGTTCCAGCCGCGCCCGATAATCCACGGACGGCCAGGGTTCGCCTCCGCGAAGTTCCTAACGGCCTCAAGCGCTTCTTCTAGCGAGTTGGTCTCGGAAAGATCGAGTGTCAGTTGGCCAAAGCCAATGCCCATCACATGGACATGGCTGTCGATCATGCCGGGCAGCATGACCCGGCCTTCGCCATCGATCTGATAGTCGATGCTGTCGGGGCGCGGGTCACCCGACTTTACGAGTTCGCGCACCTTGCCGTCATCCGAAATCACAAGCCCGGTGAAGCGTTCAACTTCACCATCGGTATTGATGGTGATACCCACCACATTATCGATCAACGTGTCAGCCCAGGCAGGTGTTGCCAATAAGGCGGCAGCGCTGGCGATCCCGGTCAGGGCGAATTTGCGAAACATCATTTCTCTCCTTTCGGCAGCCGGCTGATCAGCGCGCTGGTGTCTTGCCGCCCTCCGCCCGATGCCTGAATCTCTGCATAGAATTGATCGACCATCTCCGTCACGGGTGATGACAGACCCAGGCCGCGTGCCTCTTCGAGTGCATAGCCCAGATCCTTGCGCATCCAATCGATCGCGAAGCCAAAATCGAACTCGTCTTTGACCATAGTGTGCCAGCGATTCTCCATTTGCCAGCTTTGCGCGGCGCCGCCGGAGATCGCATCCAAGGTTTTGTCGAGATCGAGACCAGCGGCTTGTGACAGCCGGATGGCCTCACTCAAGCCGCCGAGGACGCCGGCGATGCACATCTGGTTGGCCATTTTTGCCGTCTGGCCCGCGCCTGCCTCTCCAACATGGACAATGCGCGCCGCGTAACATTCCATAGCCGGGGTTGCGCGCTCAATATCTTCAGCAGTCCCGCCGCACATGATCGCAAGTTTTCCGTTTTCTGCACCGGCTTGCCCGCCAGAAACCGGTGCATCAACAAAGCCAGTGCCCTTGGCTGTGCACGTATCAAAGAGCTTGCGCGCCAGATTGGCAGAAGTCGTGGTGTGATCGACTAGCAAAGCCCCGGCAGGCATCGCATCAAGCGCGCCATGCTCTCCCAGTATGATCTGCTCGACATCCTGATCATTGCCTACACAGGCAAAGACTATGTCTGCTCCGCGCGCGGCTTCGGCAGGCCTGTCTGCAACGGAAAGCTGTAGCCCTTCTTCAGTCCATTTGCCCTGCCATGTTTCCGCCCGTGCCTTGGTTCGGTTGTAGACTGTGACTTGATGTCCGGCGCGCGCGAGATGGCCGGCCATCGGTCCGCCCATCACACCGAGCCCAAGGAACGCGACTTTGCTTTGAGTCTTCATAGTCTGTGCGGGGTAATGCGAATTGGCGGCGCTGCAACCGCTTTTATCATTGGCTAAAGGTTGATTGACGTTGCGGCAAGTAAGCCAAACGCCTATCCCGCCGCGCATGAATAGCCAACCGGCCTTTGCCAGCGAAGCTGAAGCGCGTGCCGCGCTGACGATTGATGATGTCCGAGCCGCTGCAGAGCGGATCAAGGGTGCGGTCGTGCGCACACCAATGATGCACTCAATTACGCTGTCCGAAATTGCCGGCTGCGAAATTTGGCTGAAATTCGAGAACCTGCAGTTCACTGCGGCGTATAAGGAGCGTGGTGCGCTCAACGCCTTGCTGCATCTGACCGATGAGCAGCGCGAGCGCGGTGTTATCGCCGCTTCGGCGGGAAACCATAGCCAGGGCCTTTCGTATCACGGCACGCGATTGGGTGTTCCGGTGACCATCGTGATGCCGCGCACCACGCCAACGGTTAAGGTCATGCAGACCGAAAGTGTTGGTGGGAACGTTGTACTTGAAGGAGAGACCTTTGATGACGCGCACGCTTATGCTCGCCAGTTGGAGCAGGAGCGGGGGCTGACGTTTGTACACCCCTTTGATCATCCACATGTTGCCGCAGGCCAGGGCACAGTGGCCTTGGAAATGCTTGATGAACAGCCTGACCTTGATTGCATGGTGACCCCCATCGGCGGGGGTGGGCTGATGTCCGGCATGGCAACTGTCGCTGACGCGCTCAACCCTGAGATAGAGATGATCGGAGTCCAAGCAGAGCTGTTCCCTTCAATGTACGCCAAAGTGCGCGGCGAAGATATGGCATGCGGCGGTGATACGCTCGCTGAAGGCATTGCGGTGAAGGCACCAGGCGAGTTCACCTCTAAAATCATCGCGCAGCTAGTCGATGAGATACTGCTCGTGGACGAGCGCTCGCTTGAGAAGGCAGTTTCTCTTCTTCTCCAGATCGAAAAGACTGTGGTTGAAGGTGCTGGTGCGGCGGGGCTTGCTGCGGTTCTTGCCAATCCAGAGAAGTTTGCCGGCAAGAAAGTCGGTTTGGTGCTTTGTGGTGGCAATATCGACACGCGATTGCTGGCCAACGTCCTGCTGCGCGATTTGGCCCGCCAGGGCCGGCTCGCGCGCGTCCGTGTAAAGCTGCAAGACCGGCCGGGCGCTTTGTTCAAAGTGATGCGCGAGTTTAACGAGCACAACGTCAATATCATCGAGATCTACCACCAGCGAATCTTTACGTCGCTGCCTGCAAAAGGCCTGATCACAGATATCGAATGCGAGGCAAGAGACCGCGAACAGCTTGATGCGTTGGTTAAGGCGTTGAGAGAAAAGGGCTACACTGTAAGCCTTGTCGAATTGAATTAGCCTGTTTTTACAACGGTTTGGCGTGCAATCCATCTGCCTGCTGGCGATATTAACCACACGCCATGGTTAAAGACCTTTTACCGAGCGCCCCGAAAAGGCATAACAATGTCTTAACACACGCCTTTGCGTGATTCCGATTGGCAGGACTAAGGACCTTGTTAGGCTCGTGACAGCACCGATCCGCTTTCCCCGTTTCTTCGTGACCAGCCCGGCGCCTTGCCCGTACCTGCCTGGCCGCAGCGAACGGAAAGTGTTCACTGAACTCAAGGGTCCACATGCCGAGCAATTGAACGAAGCGCTGGGCCGCATCGGCTTTCGCCGCAGCCAGACTGTGGCGTATCGCCCCAGCTGCTTGGACTGTCAGGCGTGTGTATCTGTGCGTGTGTCGGCGACCGACTTTTCCGCCTCCAATTCTCAGCGCCGCAACCTCAAGCGCAATGGCGATTTGATTGCGACCGAATGCCGGCCTTGGGCGACCGACGAGCAGTTCGATTTGCTTCGCCAGTACCTTGGTGCCCGCCATCCCGATGGCGGAATGGCGGCAATGGACGAAATGGATTTCGCCGACATGGTCGAGCATACGCCCGTCTCCTCGGTCATGATCGAATATCGCGAACCGACACTTACCGGAGAGCCGGGCCGATTGGTTGGGGTTTGCCTGACTGATCGCCAGAGCGACGGCCTTTCGATGATCTACAGCTTTTATGACGCTGACCATGGCGCACGTTCGGGCCTGGGCGACTACATCATTCTGGATCATATCCGCCGCTCTGCTGCCGAAGGCCTGGCCTATGTTTACCTCGGCTATTGGGTCGAGGGATCACCGCGCATGCAGTACAAAGTGCGCTATCGCCCGTTAGAAAAGCTTACCCGTGACGGTTGGGTCCGAATTGGACAGGAAGAGCATCGGCGCTTGATCGCGAATGCGACCAAACCCGGCAATCCGGTTCCCAACCCCACCGGGAAAGATGGTAAGCAGCCCAGGCTCGAAGATTTTTGAGCCAGCGCATCAAGCGCTCGCATAGACGCGGGCTTCGGCCTGCCTGCGCCTGACCAACCCTTTCAGCACTCGCCCGCCGGCCTTGTTCCACCGCGCGAATTCTTCGCTCGCGCCCGCATGGTCGCCCTTGCGGTGCTTCGCGGTCAGTGTGGCCCAGCGGATCGCACCGGTGTTGTAGTGGAAACTGACCAAGGCCTCGAATTGCGCCTGACTGGTCGGGATGCTGCCTAAGGCTTCGGCTACGTCCTTCGCGTGGCGCGCGACATCTTCGGCCAAACGCGCATCGCATTGTTCCTGGGTCCAGACTGTGCCGGGGCCGATATTTGCTCCGGTCGCTCCCCAGCCGATCGTCCACGGCGCTCCACCCGTGCCGGGATCCGGGTACGCTTCGATAAGGCCATCGGCTCGCTGCGACGCACAACCCTCAAAGCGTTTGATAAGTTCGAGCGCCTGTGAGCCGGCGGTCAATTTGGAAGCGGGCCGAAGTCGTTCGCAAGTGCGATTGTCATCGCCCGCACAATCGATCGCATCATCGAGCGTCTCGACTTCATTCTGCGTGAATCCGCGGCCCAGGATCTTGCGGACGGTATCGAAAATTGCTGTGCGCGCCGTGTCTTTGGCCATGTGCATGCCCCATGCTGTGAGAAGAGGCGATGCAATTAGACAGGTATGGCGGGAGTAGGAAAATGGTTTGTGCGGCTTAGCGGTTCAGGTGGAACACTGATCGCGCTTTTCAAAAGTGTGACTCTCCGCGCCTTCCCGAGGGGAAGCGGCGTCCCTCGCGCAGCCAAATTGTGACTTTAGACTGCGGCCTCCCGAGGCGGCGATAACTGGTAGATGAACCATGCGGTCATTTGTGCAGATCAAAGCCAAGTAGGAAAGCGGAAGCGAATGTCTGTGATCGGGGTTGAAAGCGAACCTTCGGACCACCCCGAGTTAGCCCGATCGGGAATATGCCGCTCGCACCCAATCTTTGACTTCTATGTCGAAGTCATCCGACGTTTCGAGGCGAATGCGATGGCTGCACATAGCGTTGTAGGCCTCCAGTCGTCCCGTCGGTTCATCGCCTTTAAGAGCCACACCCAGATCAATCCGCGTTTTGGTGGCAGGCGTTATCAGCGCGAATTGCTTCTTGCGGCGCAAGCTCACGCTTGTCTTTTTCGGCGCAATCTCGACATCCGCACCGAGACCCTGCGCGAATGCCAATATTTCCTCATAGAGTGGTTTTAGCGCCTTTTTGGGCCCTGAATATTGCGCGGCGACAAGATCAACCTCCTCACCAGTTTCACGAGACTTAGCGGCAATCAAGTTTGCAAAGCCGTGACTGATCCCGTGTTCCTCCTTGAGGAATTTGAGGATCGACCCATGCTTCTCGTGTCCGCTCTTTGCGATAATCCCGATCCAATCGGACAAGGGCTTGCCAGTCTTCTGTGGGATATTGGCTAGCATCGTTGCCAACTGATCTTCCGGTGAACTACCCATATTGCAATCCTCTCAAAGCTTCTCGATCTGCTCAAATGTCCAGTTCTCAGACCGACACTTCTTAGGCGTTAGCGGTTGCGCCAATCCCATCAGGCTCAACATCAAGCGGGTTCCGAAGGACGGGCGCCCCTGCTCAACCACTTGCTTAAACGTTTCGATGATGAACTTGCCTCCTTGCGCCATTCCGCTTTCCGTCTTGGTTCCAGCAGGAACATTTGTTGTCACGAGCGAGAACTTCGTGCCGCCTTCGACCGCTGTTAGATCATAGGTCACTACGCAGGGCGGATCATCGTGGCCTGTGAATTTGAATGTATGTGAATAGCGATTGGGAGGATCGAACTCGAGCACCTTGCCCACCACACTACGATACTTTCCATTGGTTGTTTCCATCGCCATTGGAACTCCAACCTTCAGCTCTCCTGTCGTTTTGCAGACCGATCCGAAGAAGAATGGCAGCACTTCGTCAGTCTTGACGAGTTCGCCCCAAACCTTCTCGATCGGGGCTTCGATAAAGACCTCGTAGATGGCCTTCTCCGAAAACGCATTGCTCTCACTCATGAAGAACTCTCTTTCATTGTAGCTTGTTCGGCAGAATGTTTGATGAAGGTAAGGCGCGATGCGAAGTGCGCGCTGAATTGATCTGTCCAGCGCTCATGTATTTGCTGGATTGGAACTGCATGGATGTAGAGCCTGCGGGAGCGACCGTCCTTCTCGCTAATGACAAGGCCAGCTTGTTCGAGCACGCGCAAATGCTGCATGATCGCGATCCGCGTAACATCGAAACTGCTAGCGAGCTCGCCCACGGCAAGACCGGGCTGGGCGCGCAACCGATCGAGAATAGACCGGCGCGTCTGGTGAGCCAGGGCCTGAAACACATCGTCCATGTCTGATTCGGTAATCATGTAATTACATAATTACATTATGGGTCGATCGTCAAGTTCGTTGATATTCGTATTGTCCGCAATTTGGCTGTCTGCTTCAGTATGAAAAAGGCCGCCCGGATCGCTCCGGACGGCCTTTGTTTTGATCAAGATCTCGCGAGTTACGAGCTGTAGTACATGTCGTATTCGACCGGACATGGCGTGGTTTCCATGCGAGAAACCTGTTCCCACAGAAGTTCTGCGTAGGCATCGATCTGGTCTTTGGAGAATACATCACCCTTTAGTAGGAACTCGTAGTCCTCCTCGAGTGCTTCAAGAGCTTCACGCAGTGAACCGCAAACGGTCGGAACTTCTGCAAGCTCTGCTGGCGGCAAGTCATACAGGTTCTTGTCCATTGCTTCGCCCGGGTGGATCTTGTTTTCGATCCCGTCGAGGCCCGCCATCAGCAGAGCCGAGAATGACAGATACGGGTTCGCAAGCGCATCCGGGAAACGGAATTCAACGCGCTTTGCCTTGTCGCCTGCACCGTATGGAATGCGGCACGAAGCTGAGCGATTGCGGGCAGAGTATGCCAGCAGAACGGGTGCTTCGAAGCCTGGGACCAGACGCTTGTAGCTGTTCGTGGTCGGGTTGGTGAATGCGTTCAGCGCTTTTGCGTGCTTGATGACACCGCCGATGTAATGGAGGCAGGTTTCCGACAGACCGGCATATTCATTGCCCGCGAAAGTCGGCTTTCCGTCTTTCCAGATCGACATGTGTGTGTGCATGCCCGAGCCGTTATCTTCCTTGATCGGTTTTGGCATGAAAGTGGCCGTCTTGCCGTATGCGTGCGCAACTTGGTGCACCACATATTTGTAGACTTGCACACGGTCAGCCGTGGTAACTAGATCGCCGAACGTAATTCCTAGCTCGTGCTGAGCCGCGGCAACTTCATGGTGATGCTTGTCCATCGGCAAGCCGATGTCTTTCATTGTCGCAACCATTTCTGCGCGGATGTCCATCGCGCTGTCGACCGGAGCTACGGGGAAGTAACCGCCGGTTGCGCGTGGGCGGTGACCCATATTGCCCGACTCGTACTCTTTGCCCGTATTGGTTGGCAGCTCGATATCATCGATTGCGAAGCCTGATCCGGCATAGCCATCTTCAAAGCGCACATCGTCGAACATGAAGAATTCTGGTTCTGGTCCTACGTACACTGCATCGCCAATGCCGGTTGACTTGAGATAGGCTTCCGCACGTTTGGCTGTGGAGCGTGGATCGCGACCGTAAAGTTCACCGGTTGATGGTTCCACGATGTCGCAGAACAGCACAAGCATCGGTGTCGCACTGAATGGATCGACGTAAGAATTGCTGAGATCCGGCTTCAGGATCATGTCGCTCTCGTTGATGACCTTCCAGCCCTGAATCGAGGAGCCGTCGAACATCAGGCCGTCTTCAAGTGCATCTTCGTCCATGACATCAGAGCACATCGAAAGGTGCTGCCACTTACCCTTTGGGTCTGTGAAACGCAGATCGACCCATTCGATCTCGTGCTCTTTGATCAGTTCTACAATCTCTTTGGCAGTGCTCATTGGAATTCAGCCTCCAGCTTTAGTGTTTTGTCTTGCCCGTCATTTGGATGGGCGTTGGTTTGGTTGCGCGGGGGCATTCCCCCGCAAAGTCAGATTGCGTCGTTGTCTCGCTCGCCTGTGCGGATGCGCAGCGCGGCCTCGATAGGTGTGACGAAGATCTTGCCATCACCGATCCGGCCGGTTTGTGCGGCTCCGGCTACTGCCTCGACCACGCGTTCTGCGACGTCGTCATTCACGACGACTTCCAGTTTCACTTTGGGCAGAAAGTCGACAACATATTCGGCGCCGCGGTAAAGCTCAGTATGGCCTTTCTGACGGCCAAAGCCTTTTGCCTCGGTCACGGTGATGCCCGATACGCCGATTTCGTGCAGCGCTTCCTTCACTTCGTCGAGCTTGAAGGGTTTGATGATCGCTTCGATCTTTTTCACGATGATTCCTGCTTCCGAATGAGGCGCAGATTTTGGACCACGCTCTAATGATACGCGTACATATCCAAGAATCGTGCCAACCAGTTAGGTGGAGGCAAGAGGGTAGGAAGGGTAGGGAAACGGGCTTTGACTGCCCAAGAGTCGGACGGAGGCTGCCTAAATATTAGGCAGCTATCTCAGCTTAGCCGTAGTCCGGTCGTCTCCGGCAATCCGCACATGATGTTGAGGTTTTGGATCGCAGCCCCACTTGCGCCTTTTCCTAGGTTATCTAGCTCAGCGACCAGCCGTGCATTCCAGCCACCTTCGTTGGCGAAGACATGCAGCGACATACCGTCTTGCGCCGCTGCGCCCTGCAAGAGCAACATTTCATTCGGAGCACCTTCATCCGCAACACTAACAATTGCGGAGCCAGCATAGAATTCGCTTAGAGAGTTGCGCAATTGGTCAGCGGCAGGATTGTTCGCCATCGCGCCCAAATGGAGCGGTACTTCTACGATCATACCACGGTGAGCCGGCACGACAGAAGGCGCAAACAGGACCGAATGTTTCAGTCCTGCATGCAGCTTCATTTCGGGCAGGTGTTTATGCGCCAGGTTCAGGCCATAGGTCCGAAACGCAATGTCGGGTTCGTTTTCAAACCGTTCGATCAGCGCGTTGCCGCCGCCCGAATATCCGCTCACGGCATTCACCGTATAGGGCCAATCGGCTGGCAGCAGTCCTGCCCGAACCAGGGGTGCGATCAGCGCCAGGAATCCGGTCGGATAACAGCCCGGATTGGAGACGAATTGCGCATCGACAATCTTGTCATGCCCGATCAGTTCGGGGAAACCGTAAGCCCAGCCATCAGCCACCCGGTGCGCGGATGACGCGTCAATAATCCGCGTGT
>JABDKI010000033.1 GCA_013002295.1 Altererythrobacter sp. | reverse complement strand
TGATCTTTACGAGATCAACGAGGCTTTCGCCGTGGTCGCCGCCAAGTTTGTGCGCGATCTTGATCTCGATTGGGACAAGGTCAACGTCAATGGTGGTTCGATTGCTTTGGGTCACCCGATTGGTGCCACAGGTTCGATCCTGATTGGCACGATCGTTGACGAGCTGGAGCGTCAGGACAAGCGCTACGGCCTAGTCACCATGTGTGCTGCAGGCGGAATGGCTCCGGCCATCATCGTTGAGCGCGTAGACGATTTCGTCGACTGAGTACTCCGCCATGATCGCAGATAATACGCCCGTCATCATCGGAGTAGGGCAAGCTTCGGAGCGCGTTGGCGAACCGAACTATGAGGCGATGTCCTACATGGATTTGGGTGGCCGAGCCTTGACCGCAGCCATTGGCAATGCGGGCGCATCTGGCGATCTGGCCGGCGCCATCGATACGCTGGCAGCGATCCGGGCATTTGAAATGTCGCGTCCCGGTAAAGAACCGCCATTTGGCGGGCCGGACAATATTCCCGGTGCTTTGGCAAAGCGGGTTAAAGCTTCCCCGAAGCGGCTGATCCTGTCCCCCACGGGTGGCCAGACCAACCAGCAGTACGTCGGCGAATTTGCGACCGATATAGCGGCGGGTTACAGCCAGTGCGCAGTCATTGTCGGTTCGGAAGTGATTTCAACCGCGCTGGCGCTGGCTGCCAAGGGCGAGAAGCCTGACTGGTCCGAAGACATCGGCGGCGAATTCGAAGATCGCGGCTTTGGCTTGGATGGCATGATGGAAATGCAGCTGTTTGCGCATGGTGCGAGCGGGGCGATCCCTCTCTATGCAATCGCCGAGAATGCGCGTCGTGCGAAACTGGGCAAGAATCTGGACGAATACCGCCGCGACATTGGTGAGTTGTTCGAGCCGTTCACAAAAGTAGCGGCTAAGAATCCGCATGCGGCGGCACCGAATGAGCGCAGCGCGCAAGAGCTCGCAACCGTGACAGAGCGGAACAGAATAGTAGCAGAGCCATACACACGCATGACCGTGGCGCGCGATCAGGTGAACCAGGCGGCAGCGATCATCATCGCCAGTGCTGGTCTGGCTCGCGCGCTCGGCGTGCCGGAAGATAAGTGGGTGCACATCCACTCTGTTACTGCCGCGACCGAGCTGATGCTGTCTGCGCGGCCTGACCTGTCCGCCAATCCGGCTTCCATCGCTTCGGTCGAGGCTGCGCTAGCTCGGGCGAGCAAGTCGATGGATGAAATGCAATTCCTGGACTTCTATTCCTGCTTCGCAATCCCGGTGTTCAATCAATGCGATCACTTCGGTTTGGCCGTGGACGACCCGCGCGGATTAACGTTGACTGGAGGCTTGCCGTTCTTCGGCGGTGCCGGGAACAACTATTCAGCGCATGCAATCTGCGAAGCGGTTGAGCGGGTGCGTGGTAATCGCGGCTCATATGCTCTGGTTGGTGCCAACGGCGGCTGGATGAGCAAATATGCGACCGGTATCTATTCGACTGAACCAGCCGACTGGGCAGCGAATGATCGGTTTGCGAAACTGCCGATGGCGGGCAATGGCGTACCGTGCAGCGACGCGCCTTTCGACAGCGCCACGGTTGAGAGTTACACCATCAACCACAACAAGATCGGCAGTGATGCCGTATTCATCGGGTGCAATGCTGCGGGTGAGCGCGTAGTCGGCAATGCAGACCTTGACGACGAGCCCACCCGTAAACTGTTCGAAAGTGGTGAACCGTTTGGCGCGAAGCTGACCGTCAAACGCGATGAACGCGGGCGCAACATAGGCCGGATTGCGGAATAGGTTTCGGTTTCACTGGCGCAGCCTGGCACTTTGACAAAACGGTCCACTTCGCGTATTTAGTTACAAACGAAACTAAATTGATTCTGACTGGACTAAACCCATGAACACCCACCCTTCCGACCTTTTCGAAAATCCTGCTGGCCTTGACGGATTTGAATTCGTTGAATTTTGCGCGCCAGAGAAGGGCCAGCTTGAGCCTGTATTCGAAGCGATGGGCTTCACTCATGTGGCCTCGCATCGCAGCAAGGATG
>JABDKI010000021.1 GCA_013002295.1 Altererythrobacter sp. | reverse complement strand
ACAGGCCGACCGGCCACAATCGGCGAGGGTCCACCGCCCGAACCACTGTCAAAACCCTTGCGAGAGAAGATGATACGCATCGTTTGATGTGCTGCACCGCTCTTATTCGCGTGACAAGACTTTGCGTTATCACAATTCGCGCCTATTTGCATGCGCATGAACGGGAAAATCACAGCGCTCATCATGGCCGGCAAGCGTTCCGGCAGTATGGATCCACTCGCAACGCGCGCCGGCGTGTCACAGAAATGCGTCGCTCCGGTTCTGGGCGTGCCTATGGTCGAACGCGTTCTGAAAGAGGTCGCAGGATGCGATCGGATCGGCGCGATCCATATCGTCGCGCATGAAGCGGACGAGATCAAAGCTTTGCCCACAGCACAGGCCCTGACCGCCGAAGGCCGACTGCATTTCAAGGAAGGCAAGTTCAACATCGTCGACAGCGTGTTTTCGGGCGCCGAAGGCGCCAGCTTTCCGCTGATGATCACCACGGCTGACAACTGCCTGGTTACGTCAGCCGGCTATGCTGAATTCATCGAAAAAGCGCTGGCTGCCGAGGCAGGGGCCGCCGCTGCTCTCGCACGCAAGCAGGATGTGCAGGCGGCGGATCCAGAAGGCCAGAAAAAGTTCTACGAGTTCACCGACGGCGGATATTCCAATTGCAACACCTATTGGCTGGGCAGCCAGGAAGCGCTCAGTGCCGCTGAGATCATGCGCGAAGGCGGACAATTCGTGAAATTCCCTAAGCGTATCGCCAAGGCGTTCGGCTGGATGAATCTGGTCCGATTTTACTTCGGCTGGGGCACCAAAGAGATGATCTTCGAGCAAGTCTCAAAACGTTTCGGCTTCAAGCTTGTGCCAATTGTCATGTCGAATGGCGAATTCGCGATCGATGTCGATAACGAACGCACGTTCGAAGTGACAGAGCGGCTGCTCAAGAAGCGTCAGGCGTCTGCAGGCTAAGCGCCGCGTACTAGTCATGAAGCGCCTTTGGCAAAATATCGGTTGGTTACTCGGCGGTCGCGGCTTCAATGCCGTGATGAGCCTTGTCTACCTCGCGCTTGCAACGCGCACTTTGGGGCTAGAAGGGTTCGGCTATTTCGCGATCATCATCGCGCTGGGCCAAGCCGTGACGGGCCTAGCCAATTTTCAGACCTGGCAGTTCGTCGTCCGCTGGGGCGCCAATGGCGATGGCCCAGCTGATGCGACCGGATTTGCCATCGCGCTCGATGTGCTGTCCGTGCTCATGGGCACCGTCGCAGCGGCCATTCTGGTCTGGACGGCGCAGCTTTGGCTTCCACTGCCCGACGAGTTGCTATGGCTAACATTCGGCTATTGCGTGGTGTCGCTGCTGTCTATTCGTACAACCCCGACCGGACTGCTCAGACTTCGTTTCAAGTTCGCCAAGGCCACGGCTGCAGAGGCCGTTCAGCCCGCGATCCGCGCAGCAGGTGCAATCCTAGCTTTTTTCTTCATGCCTACGGTCACCGGCTTTGTGCTGGCCTGGGCGGCCGCCGAAGTCGCGGTTGCCTTGTCACTTTGGATCATCGCTGCACGCGATGAGAGGATAGATCTGTCCCGTGTAAGCTTTAGGCGCATACCGGCTGCGCACCCCGATGCGTGGCGCTTTGTCTGGTCAACCAATATGTCCGGCAGCCTCACAATCGCGGGCAAACAAGTCATGATCCTGATGGTCGGTTCGCTGGGCGGTGAAGCACTCGCCGGTGGTTTCCGTGTTGCAAGCCAATTGGGACAAGCGTTGGTAGTGCTTGCGCAAACGGTATCCAAGGCGATCTATCCTGAGCTGGTACACGCCAAAGACGAAGCGCTACAAATGGCGCGCCGGATGGCCAACATTGCGCTGGTCGGTGGAGTGCTAGCGGTAATGGTGGCGCTGTTTGCTGGTCGCTGGGGCCTTACGGCCGTGGCCGGGGCTGAATTCGCAGGTTTCTATTGGGCGATGGTGATTCTGGCGATCGCAGGCGCGGTTGAACTGGTCGGCGCGAGCCTGGAATCGCTGCTCGTTAGCGCGGGCAAGGCGCATACAGCCTTTATTGTCCGCGCAGTGCCGACTGTTCTGGCGCTAGTCCTGCTTGATACGGCGATTGACTGGAATGGCGCGAAAGGCGCGGCATTTGCCGTACTAGGCTCAAGCTCGCTCGCGGTAATCGGTTTCTACGTTGCGATCCTGAACCTGCAGCAGATCCGCATCCGGATTGACCCGCCATCAGACGGTGAAATGCCTCAGCCAGAGGGCGCGACAAACACTCCCGCCCCACAACGCGACTGATTAGTTTTACTCAGGCTCTGCCCACGCCAGCTTTGGTTTGCGTGCGGCCAGTGTTTCATCAAGCCTGCGGCGCGGTGCATAGTAAGGCGCCTGTTTCATCGCCTCATCGCCCGCGTTTGCGCGCTCAGCTAAAGAGCGGAAAGCCGCGATGAACTGATCCAATGTCGCCTTGCTTTCGGTCTCCGTAGGCTCGACCAGCATCGCGCCATGTAGCACAAGCGGGAAATAGACTGTCATTGGATGATAGCCCTCATCGATCAGAGATTTCGCCAGATCGAGCGTCGAGAGATCACCGCCAAAGCCTTTGTCGCCGAACAATGCCTCATGCATGCACGGACCGCTGGCCGCGTATGGCGCGTGGAGGAGATCTTCCATGCTGCGCAATATGTAGTTTGCGTTGAGCACAGCATCTTCGGCAACCTGTTTCAAGCCATCCGCGCCGTGGCTGAGGATGTAAGTCAGCGCACGGGTAAACATGCCCATCTGTCCGTGGAATGCGGTCATCCGGCCAAAGCTTTGCATTACCCCGCCGAAATGCTCTTTAGAGAAAGCCTCTGCACTTTCTTCCTCCACCAGATGCACCACACCATCGGCGGTGCGCGCGGTGTAAGGCAGCGGCCCAAACGGGCTGAGCGCCTCTGACAGAACCACCGGGCCGGAACCCGGGCCGCCGCCGCCATGCGGGGTAGAGAAGGTCTTGTGCAAATTGATATGCATCGCATCGACGCCGAGATCGCCCGGGCGCACCTTGCCAACGATCGCGTTGAAATTCGCCCCGTCGCAATACACGAAACCGCCTGCTTCATGCACCGCGTCAGAAATCTTCTTCATGTCGCGTTCGAACAAGCCGCAAGTGTTCGGATTTGTGATCATCACCGCAGCCACGTCAGGGCCCAGACGGGCTTTCAACGCTTCCAGATCGACCCTGCCTTCTTCGGTAGTCGGAATATTTTCCACGCGATAACCGGCAAATGCGGCGGTCGCAGGGTTGGTGCCATGCGCGCTGTCCGGCACCAGCACCACTTCGCGCGCATCGCCGCGCGCTTCAAGCGCTGCCCGGATGCACAATATGCCGCATAGCTCGCCATGCGCGCCTGCTTTCGGGCTCATCGCGACGCCGTGCATACCCGTGAGTGTGATCAGCCAATGTGCCAGTTCGTTGATCACTTCGAACGCGCCTTGCACTGTTTCGCGCGGTTGAAATGGGTGAACATCGGCAAAGCCGGGCATCCGTGCGACTTTCTCGTTAAGGCGCGGATTGTGCTTCATGGTGCAGGAACCAAGCGGGAAAAAGCCCAGATCAATGCCGTAATTCTGCCGGCTCAGCCGCGTGTAATGGCGCACCGTTTCCGGCTCGGTCAGGCCGGGCAAGCCAATCGGTTCAGCGCGGTCCAGACCGCCCAGGCGGTTAGGCGCGTCAGATGCGGGTTCAGGCAGGTCAACACCGGTCACGTCCGCACGGCCGATTTCGAACAATAGCGGCTCTTCGAGCATCAGCGCGCGGTTTCCGGTGACAGTTTCGGGGGCCCAAGAACCTTTGGCGTGCAGACCGTCTTCATTGGCAGGAGTCATTTCAGGCTTCCAACCCGACGCGTTTGGAGTGCTCATGACAACACCTCCTCAAGAGCCGTCGCAAGGGCTTCGATATCGTCTTCGCTGGTCGTCTCTGTGACAGCGACCAATAGACCTTCACGCAAGCGATCAACGCCTGGATAAAGCCGCCCTAGCGACACACCACCCAGCACGCTCTTGGCCGCAAGTTTGTGCA
The DNA here is from genome assembly GCA_013002295.1 of Altererythrobacter sp. Lineage (GTDB taxonomy): Bacteria > Pseudomonadota > Alphaproteobacteria > Sphingomonadales > Sphingomonadaceae > Erythrobacter. Next base: position 30,411 of record JABDKI010000021.1, on the reverse strand, counting down.
CCACGTCGCGCGCATCCTGCCCCAACATCAGCGTGAATTCATTGAAGTAATTGTCATTGAGCACGGTCACACCCGGCACCTTTATCAGCCTGTCTGCCGCGATGCACGTGAGGCGATGGTTCTCTGCCGCGAGCCGCCGCAAGCCTTTCTCACCCAGCAAGGTCATGTGCACATTGAATGCGAGAGCGCACAGGCCAGAGTTAGTGCAGATGTTGGACGTCGCTTTCTCACGCCGGATGTGCTGCTCCCGCGTTGAGAGCGTCAGCACAAAGCCGCGCTTGCCCTCTGCATCAATGGTCTCACCGCACAGGCGACCCGGCATCTGGCGCACATGTTTGGGATCGCGCACTGCAAACAGGCCCAGGTACGGCCCGCCGAATTGCAGGCCGACACCAAGTGCCTGGCCTTCGCCAACTACAATGTCCGCGCCCATTTCGCCCGGTGCCTTAATCGCGCCCAGCGCAACCGGTTCTGTATTTACCACCACTAGCAAAGCGCCCTTGGCATGCGCTGCTTCGGCAATCTCGGTCAGGTCCGAGATGCGGCCCAGAATATCGGGATACTGGACCACAACGCAGCTGGTATCTTCATCAATACGAGAGATCAGCCCGGCATTGTCCGGCGTGGACTGTATCGCGGGTTCGGCCCCGGCAATCTCGTCATTGGTGAACTTCGCCATAGTCTTGACGACTTCGGCATAGTGCGGATGCAACGCGCCCGAGAGGACCACACGATCGCGCCGCGTAACGCGGCTCGCCATGGCGACCGCTTCCCAGCATGCCGTCGAGCCGTCATACATCGACGCATTCGCCACCGCGCAACCATACAGCCGCGCGACCTGGCTCTGAAATTCGAACAGCATTTGCAGCGTGCCCTGCGCGATTTCGGGCTGATATGGCGTGTACGCCGTCAGGAATTCGCCGCGCTGGATGACGGTATCAACGCTAGACGGCACGTGATGGCGATAGGCCCCAGCGCCCAGGAAGAATGGCGCGTCTGCCGCCGCCAGGTTCTTCTTCGACAGCGCGCGCATATGCTTTTCAACCGCCATTTCGCTGGCGTGCATCGGCAGCCCGCGAATGGGGCCATCAAGCCGCGCTTCTTCAGGCACATCGACAAACAGATCATCGATTGAGCTTGCGCCGACTTTAGCGAGCATTTCGCCGCGATCGGCATCGGTCAGGGGTAAGTAGCGCATCCATTCAATTCCCGTTTGGGGTTTAAAGCCCGTCGACAAATGCCTTGTAAGCCTTGTCGTCCATCAACCCTTCGAGTTCGGACTTGTCCCCGATGGTCATGCGGAAGAACCAGCCGTCTTCCTCAGGCGAGGTATTGACGAGCGCCGGATCATCCTCGAGCGCGCTATTGGCTTCGGTCACTTCGCCGCTGATCGGCGCGTAAACATCGCTTGCGGCTTTGACGCTTTCGACCACAGCGGCATCGCCCGCCTTGTCCAGCATGGTACCGACATCGGGCAATTCAACAAAGACGATGTCGCCCAACTGCTCTTGCGCATAGTCAGTAATTCCGACGGTGGCGGTGTCGCCTTCGACGTCGATCCATTCATGTTCATCGGTGAAAAAACGCGGCATCAATCAGCTCCCTCTGTAATAACGGTGCGGCACAAACGGCATGGATGAAACGGTGGCAGCAAGACGTTTGCTCCGCACTTCGATTTCCAGCGCAGCGCCTTCTTGGGCATGCGCAATTTCAACGTAAGCCATCGCGATCGGCGCGCCGAGCGTGGGCGAAAAGCCGCCGCTGGTGACCGTGCCGACTTTGGTATCGCCGGAATAAACCTCTGCACCCTCGCGTGCGGGCATGCGGCCATCCAGAGTGAGGCCGACACGCTTGGTTGCCGGCCCATCGTTGAGTACTGGCGCAAGCGCTTCGTGCCCCATCCAGCCGCCCGTTTCACGGCGCTTCTTGGTCAGCGCAAATATCAGATCGGCACTGACCGGGTCAGTTTCCGTCGTGAGATCATGTCCGTAAAGCGGCAAGCCCGCCTCCAATCGCAAAGAGTCCCGTGCGCCTAGCCCAACCGGCTTGACCCGTTCATCCGCGACTAGCGCGTCTGCAAGCTGCTCGACGTGCGTGGCAGGCACGGAAATCTCGAATCCATCTTCGCCGGTATAGCCAGCACGGCTGACCCAAAGGTAAGTGCCTTCCCATTCGAACAGACCAGCCGTCATGAAGGTGAGCGCACCTGTGCCGGGAAGCAGTGCTTCGAGCGCGGCGCCTGCCTTCGGGCCTTGCAGCGCGAGCAGAGCAAAGTCATCGTGATGTGTCAGCGTGATTTCATCGGGCAAATGTTCACGCAGATGCGCAATATCGTCCCACTTGCACGCGCCATTCACCACCAGCGCAAAATGCGGCCCGGTGTTCGTGACCATCAGGTCATCGATGATCCCGCCATCCTCGTTCAGCAGCAGCGAATACCGCATCCGCCCCTCTTTCAGGCTGGTGATTGCACCTGGCAGCAGCTTTTCCAGCTCTTCACCCGCATTCTCGCCCTTCACGGTGAGCTGACCCATGTGCGACACATCGAACAGACCCGCGCTTGCCCGCGTCCAGTTGTGCTCATTGACGATGCCGCCGTGCTCACCTGCATATTGGATCGGCATTTCATAGCCCGCGAACGGCACCATGCGCGCACCCTGCGCGCGATGCCACGCATCAAGCGGCAGCTTGCCCAAGGGCATGTCTTCGATAGTTTCTTCGTCGCTCAAAATCAGTCCCCGCACAGAAGGTGCAACGCTCCGAGACGAAGCGATGTTCCATACCCCCTCTGTCGGGTGACCTGAGAGCTTAGCTTGGCAGTTGCCGAGCCTTCCCCTTCGGTGGTCCCGGATCAGGTCCGAGACGCTTTCCAGAGTGCCGATCACACTGCGGTCCGTGGGCCTGAGAGTTTCCGGGGTGGTTGCTCCTTCGGCGCCGATCGACCCCGAGGGGCTTCACGAACTCTCCCGCTGATGTGTCCGCAGAATCGCTTCTGCAGCAGCGCGAATTGTCTGCGCGATTCCTTTGAGAGCGTCAATCGCGCAATTGTGCGGTGCAGCGTTTTTCACCGGCCAGTTGCGACCAACTCCCGCGCTTTGGCCAGCAACTCGATCTCGCGCGGGTCAAACCCGCCTTCGTCCTCAGCCGACTGGCGCGGGGGGACAGCAGTAGTGAAATAGGCGAATCCGCGCTCCAGATTTGTGTCAAACCAAACACCAGCGCGAAGTCCATAGGCTTCGCCAGCGTGGCCAAGCCAAGGGTTGCCATCGCTGAAGAGATTATCTTTGCATTCGCCCTGCACAGCCCCGATGACCTGCATGTGAAAGCCATAGATACAGAAGAACTCCTGCCCGGCGTTCACTCCATCTCCTACCGCTGCTCCGGCGGGTCTTAGCATGCCGTGCGGGAAGACATCCGCGTCTTCCACCATCATGGCGCGGCCCAAATTCGCTAAATCCATCATCCCGATCCGCACACCGCCTTGTGGCGAGAAAATCGAGGCGTTTGTGCCGGGCACGTAGTTTTCGAGGCTGCACTCGACACCTTCAGCAACAGGAATCGTGCAATTGGGCGGCAGGTCGCTCGCGTCATCGCGCGCGACCTCACCCGTGTCGCGGTAGAGGACAACCGCGCCGGCAATCTGCTCCTCGCTGCAGCCGATCCAATTGAGGCAGGCTTCGACACCGAGCGGCGCAAAGACTGTGCGCTCCATGATGCGATCAAATCGCTCACCTGTCGCCGCTTCGAGCACAGTTGCCACCACTGGCGAGCCCAGATTGGCGTATTCAAATGGCGCTTCGCCTGGAGGCGCATCGGCGTGCCAAGCTTCAGGATTAGTAAGGTGGGCCTGTAAGCTTTCGCCCAACGGGATCACATAGCCTGCATTGTCGCGCAGGCCCGAACGGTGGCTGAGCAATTGCGCCAGCGTCACCTTCGCCTCGGGGAAATTAGGATGCCGAAGTTGCCACCCGAGATAATCCGACACATCCGCACCAAGGTTGACCTTGCCTTCATCGACCAGCCGGAGGGTGGCGAGGGCCATGATCAGCTTGGATATGCTGGCGATCCGCACGGGATCATTCGCTTCGACTACGCGGCCCGTCTCGCGGTCCGCTACGCCCTCTACAATCAATGGGCGAATGCTCTCGCGGTCAAAGGCGACAACAACGGTTGCTGGCGGTGGTGCCTGAGCGCTGGCGCAAGCTGCCAGTGCGACAAGCGGAGCTGCAAGGAATTTTCTGAACATAGTCAGTCCCTTACCAGTTCAGCCACAGCAGATATAGTGCTGACCCAACGATCCAGATTGCGCCCAGCGTCTTGAGCTTGCGCGCACCCAGCCAAAACGCAATGGGCCGCGCCAAGAATGCACCCAGCATGGCACCCGGCGCGGCGAGCAGCACGACTTCCCATTGCACCGTGCCCATGTCGATATGCCAGACGAGTCCCGCAGCAACGCTTACAGATGAGATCACGCAGGCCGTGCCGACGCTCAGCAGTATCGGGTAGTGCCGCAGGAACAGATAGAACGCGACCAGCTCTCCGATGCCGACTGAAAACAGCGCGGTAATCGCGCCGCCCGGGATCGAGATCACCGCCAACATGGCGATGTCGACGGGCTCTAACCGGGTCCGCTCGGGAATGTCGCGATTGAAAGTCCATGTCGCGATGAGCAGCGCGACACCCAGCACGATCGAGAAACTCTTGTAGCCCAGCAATACGGCTTGCCCGTCGAATGCAAAAAGGCGCTGCGTAGCGAGCAGAGCGGGGACAGACAGGAGCAGAACCAGCCCGCAAACCTGCCAGTAATCGCGTGCCTGGGTTTGCGCTTCGAGCGGCGCAGGCGCTTTTTGATGATAGAGCCGGTCTGTCCATCTAAGGGCGCCCAAACTCATCCCGAAGGCTTGGATTCCCATCGACACCGCCGTCACCCGGATTGGGTCGAGCTCCATCGCGCCCAGATCGCGCATCGCGTTGAACACCGGCACGAACACCACCCCGCCTCCAGTGCCGCTGGCATTGGCAATGACCGCTCCAATCACGCCAACGCCGGGTAAGAACCACAGCTGGCGCAGAAGCTGCGCATCAGTATCGACCAGCCACCAATTCAGCGCATAGAGCAGAGCCAGCACCCCGCCGCCGACCAGAGTCAACCGCGATGTATGCGCCAGCATGGGCGGGACAGTGTTTAGTCGAGATTCGGGCGTAGCCATCGTTCGGCCGTCGCCATATCTACCCCGCGCCGTTTCGCATAGTCTTCCAGCTGATCCCGCCCGATGCGCGCAACGCCAAAGTACTGGCTTTCAGGATGGCCGAAATAGAACCCACTGACCGCCGCCGTGGGATACATCGCGAAATTCTCGGTCAGCGCCAGGCCGACGTTCGCTTCTGCTTCGAGCAGATCGAACAGGATCGGTTTCAGCGAGTGATCGGGACACGCGGGATAGCCGGGTGCCGGGCGAATGCCGCGATATTGTTCTTTGATCAGCGCTTCACTGGTCAGCTGCTCGTCCGGCGCATAGCCCCACAGATCGGTACGGGTGTGCAGATGTAACCGCTCTGCAAAAGCTTCAGCGAAACGGTCTGCCAACGCCTTCAGCAGAATGTCCGAATAATCGTCCTTATCCTCAAGGAAGCGCTTTGAATGCGGCTCGATCCCATGGATGCCGACCGCAAATCCGCCGATCCAGTCACCCGCCGGATCGATAAAATCTGCCAGGCACATATTGGCGCGGTCGCGGCTTTTCTTCACCTGCTGGCGCAGGAAGGGCAACACAACATGCTCTTCGCGGTTTACCCGGTGGATGGTTACGTCATCGCCGTCACGCGCGCAGGGCCATAAGCCCGCAACACCGCGCGCAGTCAGCCATTTCTCAGCCACGATCTTTTCGAGCATCGCGTCTGCATCGGCCTTTAGTTGACGCGCGGTTTCGCCTACCACGTCATCGTCGAGGATCGCCGGATAGTTGCCGTGCAATTCCCATGCGCGGAAGAACGGCGTCCAGTCGATATATTCGCGCAGATCCGCCAGATCCCAGTCTTCGAACACATGCACGCCCGGTTGCAGCGGTGGTGCGGGTTTGTCGCTGAGATAGGCATCATAATAGTTCGCCTGCGCTTCTTCCAAGGTCAGCAAAACGCTGGGCGTTTTGCCGGCCCGCGCATCACGCACCCTGATGTACTCTTTCGCGGTTTCATCCACGAATTCATCACGCTGCGTGTCGGACAGCAGCTTTGACGCCACGCCCACTGCACGGCTTGCATCAAGCACATGGATGACCGGGCCCGGATAGGCAGGATCAATCCGCAGCGCGGTGTGCACTTTGCTGGTGGTCGCCCCGCCAATCAGCAGCGGCATGGTGAACTCGCTGCGTTGCATCTCCTCGGCCACGGTCACCATTTCGTCGAGCGACGGTGTGATCAGACCCGAAAGGCCGATCATATCCGCCTTGTTATCATTGGCTGATTTCAGAATATCCTGCCACGGCACCATGACGCCAAGATCGATCACGTCATAGCCATTGCACTGCAGCACCACGCCAACGATGTTCTTGCCGATATCGTGCACGTCGCCCTTAACGGTCGCCATCACGATTTTGCCTTTGGCCTTGCGCTCTTCCTCGGGCAGCAAGTTCTTCTCTGCCTCGATAAAGGGGATCAGATGCGCGACAGCTTTTTTCATCACCCGCGCACTCTTGACCACTTGGGGCAGGAACATCTTGCCGCTGCCAAACAGGTCACCGACAACATTCATCCCGTCCATCAGCGGGCCTTCGATCACTTCGATCGGGCGGCCGCCATTGGCGGCGAGCGCGGCGCGCGCCTCTTCGGTGTCGTCGACGACATGCGCGTCAATGCCCTTGACCAACGCGTGTTCAAGCCGCCTCTCAACCGCCCAACCGCGCCATTCCTCTGCCGCCTTTTCGTCCGCGACAGACTTGCCTTTATAGCTTTCCGCAAGATCGATCAGCCGTTCGGTCGCATCCGGCCTGCGCATCAGGATCACGTCTTCGCACGCCTCGCGCAGTTCCCCATCAATGTCGTCATAGATATCGAGCTGGCCCGCATTGACGATCGCCATGTCGAGCCCAGCAGGGATCGCGTGATAGAGGAAAACCGAATGCATCGCGCGGCGCACAGTCTCGTTGCCGCGGAAGCTGAAAGAAAGGTTCGACAGCCCGCCGCTGGTCTTGGCATGCGGGCAGTTTGCCTTGATTTCGCGCACCGCCTCGAGAAAATCGAGCCCGTAGCGATCATGCTCTTCGATCCCTGTGGCGACAGCAAAGATATTGGGATCGAAGATGATGTCCTCGGGCGAAAAACCGATCCCGGTCAACAGTTTATAGGCGCGGGTGCAAATCTCTACCTTGCGCTCTTTGGTATCGGCTTGCCCCGTTTCGTCGAAGGCCATCACTACCGCCGCCGCGCCATAAAGCATGCACAGCCGCGCGTGACGCAGGAATTCTTCCTCGCCTTCCTTCATCGAAATGGAGTTGACGATCGGCTTACCGGACACGCATTTCAGGCCCGCTTCGATCACTTCCCATTTGGAACTGTCGATCATCACCGGCACCCGCGCGATATCGGGCTCTGCGGCGATCAGCTTGAGGAAGGCCGTCATGGCTTCGACCGCATCGAGCAGGCCTTCGTCCATATTGACGTCTATCACCTGCGCGCCGTTTTCGACCTGCTGGCGCGCGACCTCGACCGCCGTGGCGTAATCGCCCACCATGATCAGCTTCTTGAACCGCGCAGAGCCGGTCACATTGGTGCGTTCGCCAATATTGACGAAGCGTGCGCTTGTGATTTCAGGGATTTGATCTGTCATCAGGCGGCAATCGTGAAAGGTTCAAGACCGGCAAGGCGCATATCGCTGTCCAGCGTCGGGATCGCGCGCGGCGTGCAACCGTCAACAGTCTTTGCGACCGCAGCGATATGTTCGGGCGTCGAGCCGCAGCAACCGCCCAGGATATTCACCCTACCGCCTTCGGCCCATTGTTTGACCAGCTGGGCGGTGGTCTCGGGCATCTCGTCATATTCACCCAGCTCGTTGGGCAAGCCCGCATTGGGATAAGCCATCAGCAGTGTGTCCGCGATGCCGGACAAAAGCTGTACATGCGGGCGCAGTTGGTCCGCGCCAAAGCTGCAATTGAGCCCGATGGTCACCGGCTTGGCGTGGCGCACGGCATACCAGAACGCCTCCACCGTATGGCCGGACAGGTTGCGGCCTGACAAGTCGGTCAACGTCAGCGAGATCATCAATGGGATATCCTCGCCGCGCTCTGCCTCCAGCTCCTTCACCGCCATGATCGCAGCTTTGCAGTTGAGCGTGTCGAATACTGTTTCGATCAGGATGAAGTCTGCGCCACCTTCAATCAGCGCTGCTGCCTGTTCCCGGTAAACGTTCTTCACTTCGTCAAACGTGACTTCGCGAAAGCCCGGGTCTTCGACATTGGGGGAGAGCGACAGCGTCTTGTTGGTTGGACCCATCGCGCCGCAAACGAAGCGCGGCTTGCCGTCCTTCGCCGTCGCTTCTTCGCAGGCCTGCCGGATGATCTTAGCCGCGGAGACATTGATCTCTCGCACTAGGCCTTCCGCGCCATAATCTGCCTGGCTGATGGAGTTGGCGTTGAAGGTGTTGGTGGCCAGCACAGTCGCGCCTGCATCGATATACTGATCGCAAATCGCGCGGATCACTTGCGGTTGAGTCAGGTTCACAAGGTCATTATTACCCTTCTGATCCTGCGTCAGACCGGTATCGCCTGCGTATTCTTCCGCGCCCAGCTTCGCGTTCTGGATCGCGGTGCCATAGGGGCCGTCCTTGATCAGAATGCCTCCATTCGCAGCCTCAGTTAGGCGTTCGCGTGCGCTAGCCATCATGCGCCGCCTTTCGGGCGCATGCCCAGCATATGGCAGATCGCATAGCTTAGCTCTGCCCGGTTCAAGGTGTAGAAGTGGAACTGGCGCACGCCGCCCGCATAAAGCCGGCGGCACAGTTCAGCGGCTATGGTTGCGCTCACCAGCTGGCGCGCTTCGGGCCGGTCATCGAGCCCATCGAACAGCCCTTCCATCCAGTGAGGGATATCCGTGCCGCACAGCCCGCTCATCCGCTGAACTGCAGCGAAGCTGACCACTGGCATGATGCCCGGCACGATTTCGCCATTGATGCCTGCTGCAGCTGCCTTGTCTCGGAACTCGAAGAAACAGCGCGTGTTGAAGAAGAACTGCGTGATCGCGCGGGTAGCGCCCGCGTCAAACTTGGCCTTGAGATTGTCCAAATCGCTTTGCGCGTCGGGGCTATCCGGGTGAACTTCAGGATAGGCCGCTACCGAAATCTCGAAATCGGCCACTTCCTTCAGACCTGCGATCAACTCCACTGCATTGGCATATCCGCCCGGATGCGGGGTGTACTGACCGCCGCCGTCGGGTGCATCTCCGCGCAGCGCAACGATATGGCGGATGCCGCTTTCCCAATAATGTCGTGCGACCTCGTTGACCTCTTCCTTGGTCGCGGCCACGCAGGTTAGGTGCGCGGCGGCGGGAATGCCTGCTTCCTTTTGGATCCGCACGACTTGCTCATGCGTGCGTTCGCGAGTTGAACCGCCCGCGCCATAGGTGACCGACGCAAAGCGCGGGCCAAGCGGTTTGAGTGTTTCGACACTCTGCCACAGCGTTTCGCCCATCTTCTCCGTCTTGGGAGGGAAGAATTCGAACGAAACGTCGATATCACCCGGCAACCCTTTGAACAGCGGGCTGTCGAGCGCGGTGCGCGCTTCATGCATTTGATCGAGCGTCGGGCTCATGCAGTATGTTCCTTAGGTTGTGCTTTGGCTGCCTGCGCGCCTTTGCGCTGACCAATCCAGATTTTGACCACCAGTTCCCCGCCTTCGAGCGCGACTGGCGCTTTCGCGATGTAGCCCGTATCGCGAAGCATCTGCTTGAGCTGGCCATCAGCAAAACCAAGGCGGGCATGTGCATGGCGGGTGCGCAGATCTTCGCGGCTGTGCGCAGCAAAATCGACAATCGCGATCCGCCCACCGGGCCGTGTGACCCGCGCCGCTTCCTGCAGCACAAGCTCAGGCTCCTGCGCGAAATGCAGCACTTGATGCAGCAATACCGTGTCAAACTGCGCTTCGCTGAACGGCAAATCCGTGAAGTCGCCTTGAACCAGTTCGACCTTGTCTGTCGGCAGATGCTGTAGTTTTGCGCGCGCCAGCTTGAGCATCTCGAGACTTTTGTCGAGAGCCACCACACGCGACGCATGATCGGCAAGCAGTTCTGCAATCCGGCCCGTTCCTGTCCCGATATCGAGCAGATCTCCCACCGGCGCGTCGCCTAACGCTGTGGCAAGTGCCTGTTCCACCTGCTTGTCCGGGCTGTGCAATTGGCGCAGTTCATCCCACTCACCGGCGTGCCGTTTGAAGTAAGCCTGCGCTGCATCTTCACGGGCAGATCGGATCGCCGAGAGCTTGCGACAGTCATCAAGGCATTGACGGGCAAATACCGGGTCTTCCCGTTCCGCCGTTTCAAGCAGTCCGATGACAGCGCGCGTCAGCGACGCGTGCTCACCTGAAGTGCTGAGCGCATGCAGGAACACCCAGCTGCCCTCGCGCCGACGCTCAGCCAAACCTGCATCACACAGGATGCCGACGTGGCGCGAGACGCGCGGCTGGCTCTGCTCGAGAACTTGCGCCAGCTCTCCAACCGCCAGCTCCATCGCGGCCAGCAAGCGCATGATGCGCAGCCGCGTAGGGTCCGCCAGCGCCTTTATGATGGTTTCGGTCTGCATCGAAACCACGGATATAAAGATTCTTTTATATCTGTAAATGGAGTTCAGCTAGCGGTAGCCCAAGCAGCGCTTGCCAGCCTGCCCCGTCATCAATCGAACCCGAGGCTTTCCGCCACCGCCTCGTTCACGATCCGCCCGCCGTGAACATTCAGGCCTGGCTTCAGATGCGGGTCATCCTCGCACGCCGCAATCCCTTTGTTCGCGAGCGCCAATCCAAAGGGCAAAGTCGCGTTGTTGAGCGCATAACTGGAGGTATGCGGAACCGCGCCCGGCATATTCGCCACGCAATAGTGAATGATGTCATCGACCAGATAGGTCGGGTCTTCATGCGTGGTCGGCTTTGAAGTTTCAAAACACCCGCCCTGATCGATGGCTACATCCACCAGCACCGCGCTGTGCTGCATCAGGCCAAGCATATCGCGCGTCACCAGTTTCGGCGCAGAGGCACCGGGGATCAGTACCGCGCCCACTACTACGTCTGCGTCGGTAATCGCGTTCTCGATTGTGCCAGCGTTGGAATAGCGTGTTGTGACGCGGCCTTGGAACATATCGTCCAATTCGCGAATGCGGGGCAGCGAACGGTCGAGGATCTCGACATTCGCGCCCAGGCCCGCGGCCATGCGCGCGGCCTGCGTACCAACCACGCCGCCACCGATCACCACGACCTTGGCCGGCAGAACGCCCGGCACACCGCCCATCAAGATGCCACGCCCGCCATTGACCTTGTGGCTCGCCTGCGCGCTCGCTTCGATCGAAAGGCGCCCTGCAACTTCGCTCATTGGCGCGAGCAACGGCAACCCGCCATCGCGGTCAGTCACGGTTTCATAGGCGACGGCCGAAACTCCCGTTTCCATCAGGCCCCTGGCCTGCTCCGGATCGGGTGCAAGATGCAGATAAGTGAACAGGATCTGCCCTTCGCGCAGTTGCACCCATTCGTTCGGCTGCGGTTCTTTTACCTTCACCACCATCTCGGCGCGCGCGAACACTTCCTCAGCGCTGTCGACAATCTCAGCCCCGATGGCGCGATAGTCATCATCGGTCTTCGTGATGCCCAGCCCCGCGCCGCTTTCGACGATGACCGAATGCCCGCATACGATGTATTCGCGCGCAGCTTCGGGTGTCAGACCGACGCGATATTCGTGGTTTTTTATTTCCTTGGGGACACCTATGAGCATCTCAATTCTCCGCATTCCATTTCTACCTGCAGAATACACGCATGCTGGGCTTGTTTCTCGGCGAAGTTAAGTGCACTTACCGTTTTCAATGCAGTTATCCTGCATCAATATAGCATTTTTCGCAGGCATCATCCATGGAACTGGACTCAATTGATCACAAGTTGCTCGGCGCGCTTGGCCGCAATGGCCGCGCCACCCATCAGCAATTGGGAGAGGAGATCGGCCGATCTCCTACTTCGATTGCGCGGCGGCAAAGGGCATTGGAGGATGCCGGGTTGATCCGCGGATACAGCGCCGATCTGGATATGGCGCAATTGGGCCACGGTGCACGCGTGCATATCCGCATTACGCTGGCGAGCCAGAGCCGTGAGCAGATGGACGCATTTGAAGAGGCCGTGAAGCAAAGCCCCTCCGTCACCGCGTGCGAGCTGATGAGCGGCAGCGATGACTATTTCATCACCGTGCAGGTCCGCTCGCTCGATCATTTTGCCGAGATTCACCGTGACGAGCTGGCGCAATTGCCCGGCGTGGTGAGGATGGAAACGGGCTTTGTCCTGCGCCAGGTGGTAGAACCGCGCATGCCGCCCGGATGGGCGGGTTGAGGATCACAGTCACGGTCTTGAGATAGTGTGACTTTCCAATCGAGTTTCATCAATTCCCGCCCAGGCGGGTAATGCAATTGGCCATGAGCCAATCCAGTGCCGGGTAGAGTAAGGAAACGCGCGGCGCCCCGCCCCTCACTCCCACCAATACTTGCGGCGCTGCAAAGTCCCTGTCGCGACCTCGTTCATTGTCGCCGCGTCATAGAGCCGCCCGCCGAGCATCACCTGGTCAATCTTGTCAGAATTGCGGATGTCCTCGCTCGGGTCAGCGTTAAGCACCACCAGATCGGCCAGCTTGCCAACTTCGATGCTGCCGATGTCGTCCGCCATGCCGAGCGAATGCGCAGGCTCAATCGTGCCAGCGCGCAAGGCCTCCACCGCGCTCATCCCGCCGCGGGCAAAGCTCCACAATTCCCAATGCGCGGCGATGCCAGCTTGCTGGCCATGAGCCCCGATGCTGACCTTCACACCGCGATCGGCGAATTTTTTCGCTTCGCGCGCGGCATCATCATCCACGAAAGCCCAGTCGGGCGCCTTGGTGCGCCGCGCAGTCGCCGCGAGAAGATGCTTGGGCGAAGTGTGCACCAGCAGCGGGTTGTCGAACACATCGGTGGCCTGACGCCAATACGGATCGCCTGCCAGTCCGCCATAGGTCACGCCCAAAGTCGGCGTGTAATTGGTGTTCGACTGGCCGAAGAACTGCAGCACATCCTCGTAAAAATACTCGCCCGGCACATTGTGTTCGAGCGTCGAGTTGCCGTCTGCAATCAGGTTCATATCCATGCCGAACAGAGAGCCGCCTTCAGCCACCACCAGCATGTTTTCCTCTGCCGCGGCACGCGCCACCATCTGGCGCTGTTCTCGGCGAGGCTGATTGTAGTTCTTTACCGAGATACCGCCTTGCGCCTTGATCCGGCGGACATGCGCGAGCGCATCCTCATAGCTGTCAATCCGGGCGAAGAAGCCCGGAGCCTTCGCCCCGTAGATAATCTCGCCGGTGGAGTAGATCCGTGGGCCGGTGATTAGCCCTGCGCGTTGGCGCTCGGCCGCAGCGAAGACCATGCTCGCAGCGCTCGACGGATTGTGGATCGTGGTGACGCCCATGGCGAGGTCTTGCAGCAGGGTCCAGTTCTGCTGCGGAATGAGATCGCCGGTGCCATAGGGGCCGTGCGCGTGTGCATCGACGAGGCCGGGCATGATGACCTTGCCAGTCACGTCGACAATTATCGCACCACCAGGGATCGCGACCTCGCCAGCCGGGCCAACCGCAGAGATACGCTCGCCAGTGACAACGACGGTTGCATTGTCAATCGCACCCGCGCCGTCTCCGGCCATGGTGAGCACGCGCGCGCCGGTAAAGGCAACGGTGCCGCTCGGCTTCGCCGCTTGAATGGTCATCGCGATAGAAATGCCGGTTTCGGGCGGGGAGAAGCCCTCGCCCCCGTCATCTTCACCCTTGGGCGCATTGCGGAACAGTTCCGCGACATTGGCTGTCTTGACCATCGGGCCGATTGACCAGTTGATTGTCTCGCCGCCGCGCGTGAAGCCGATGTAGTCCGCGCCGCCGCTGCTGACCTTGGTGATCGGAACCGCGCCGCCTTTCTCGTTTACGCTAACCGGCTTGCCGCCCGGCATCAGCGGCATGGCAAACACTTCGTAATTCTGGCGGAAGGCCACGGTTTGCCCATCCGGCGCAACGCGAAATTCGCTGGCCAGATCGCCGCTCGCGTGGGTGCGCTGGTCTTCGCCGTCCAATTCGGCCGAGACAAGCGACAATTTGCCATCACCAAAGCTGGTCATGAAAATACGGTCATTCGATGCGCCGAATTGCGGGGTCGCGCCGCTGCGGCTGACCAGTTCAGGTGTGCCGCCGCTAGCGCTGACGGTGTAGATACCTGTGTTTTCTGAATATTCCGGCGCGGTCAGATAGCCGCCGCTGCGCTTTTCAAAAGCAATCGTTCGGCCATCGGGGCTGAATTGCGGGGAGGCATAATGCCCCGGCTGATCAGTGACGACGCGCGGATTGCGACCGTTGGTATCTGCCACCACGACCTCGCCCAAGCCTTCATCGGTCCAGCGCACATAGGCAAGCTTGCGCCCGTCGCGGCTGAACGCTGGCCACAGCTCGAGCGTGTCCGAGCTGTCATTGGTCAGGCGGCGCGGCAAATCGCGGCCGCGCGCAGACTTGGTGTGCAGCTTACCCAGCGTTTCAAACACGACGCGGCTGCCATCGGGGCTGAGCGTAGCAAAGCGCGGCATGGTGGTGGTGAAGCGGTCAGGCGAAACTTCGACCGCCGGATGCGGTGCATCGGCAATCCCGCGGGTGTCGCTGATGCTGAACGGGATCTCCGCCGCTCCCGATCCATCGGTGTTCACGCGCCGGATTTTGCCGCCTGCCCAGAACACAATCGATCTGCCATCGGGCGTCCAGTCCATATTCGGATAGGTGCCGTAAACCGCCCAGGTTTCCTGCATATCCTGGTCAAGCTCGCCATAGATCATTCGCTCCGCGCCGCTGGCGATGGTCTTGACCCACAGCTGGCTCTGATCCTTGTCCCGCCGGACGAATGCGATTTCTTTTCCATCGGGCGAAGGGGCCGTGCGAACTGCACCGCCAAAGCCATCAATCGCCGTCGTCACTTCGCCGGTTTCGATGTCATAGCGTTCGACCGCGAAGATTCCGTTGTTCGAATCCTGCGCGTAGATGAAGGTGTTCCCGCCGGTTGTATTGCGGGTGTAATAAATCGCTTCGCCATCGGGAGAGTAGATCGGCTCACCCAGCTCTTTCTGCAGAGCCTCGCTGGCGCGCTTCACCAGCTGCACACCGCCGCCGCCGGATACGTGGTACATCCACAATTCGCCCGTGCCGAGTGAACGCCCGGTGGTGAAATGCTTTTTCGCGACAATAAAGCGCCCGTCGGGAGACCAGGTAGGTTGATTGAGCAGGCGGAAGTCTTCCTTGGTCAGCTGGCGCTTGTCCGAACCGTCTGCATTCATCAGCCAGATATTGTCAGCACCGCCACGGTCAGACGTGAACGCGATACGGCTGCCATCGGGGGAGAAGCGCGGGTGCACTTCCCACGCCATGCCCTCGGCAATGCGCGTGGGCGTACCGCCTGAAATCGGCATCGTGTAGATATCGCCCAGCATGGTGAACGCGATCGTCCGCCCGTCGGGTGAGACATCGACATCCATCCAAGTACCTTCGTCGGTTCTGATCGGGACCTGCTTGATCGTTGCACCCTTGGGCGCCTCGATATCCCACTTGCTGTCCTCACCACCGGCTTCGCTATCGTCCTGCGCGGATAGCGGGCTAGCGATCATCGCGGCCCCGGCTAGCAGTGCAGCTGTAAAGTTGCGGGTAGTGGTCGTGTAACGGCGCATTTGAAGGTCCCCTATTGAATTGCGCGCGACATTAGCAAGGCGCGTCAATTATGCTAGCGCTGGTCCACCAAGCACTTGATTGACTCGGCAAATGTTCCTGTCACTTTGCGCGGCAAGGGGAAGCTGAGGGCATGACAAAGACACTGGGGGCCACACCGCCGCGCGCCATCGGCCTTGGTGGAGCAGTGCTGATCAATATCAACGCTGCGATCGGTGCGGGGATCTTCGCGCTACCGGCATTGCTATATGCTGGCGCGGGCAATTTTGCGCCCCTAGCTATCATCGGCTTTGCATTCGCTTACGCGTGTCTCGCCGGCGTTTTTGCCAAGCTTTCGACCATGTTCGAACAGTCTGGCGGGCCGCAGCTTTATGCAGAGCATGTCTTCGGGCGCTTTGTCGGCTTTCAGGTGGGATGGTTCGTCGTTTGCGCCAACTTCGCTGGCCGCGCGGCCAATTTCCACGTTCTGGTGTCCTATCTCGCTGCGCTGTTCCCGGTATTTGGCGGAGAGATTGCGCGGCCGCTTACCGTCGTCGGCCTGATCGCGCTGACGACGCTTGCCTCAGTCATCGGAACGCGCCGTGCGATTGGCGCGATGTGGGTGGGAACAGCACTCAAGCTCGTGCCAATCCTGCTACTGGCGGGTTATGGCCTCATTGCCAACGGCTTGCCCGCCACGGTCAGCCTGCCTGACTTCGGCGAGGTGGAATCGGTCATACTGCTGATCGCATATGCATTCTCGGGTGTGGGCGTAGCGATGATTTCTGCGGGCGAGACCAAAGCGCCTACTACAACGATCTACCACTCGATCTTCTTGAGCTTGGGCTTCGTGACGCTGCTCTATGTGCTGATTCAGCTGGCCTACAGCGCGACCGTGATCGAGCAGGCCGATCCTGACGTGCCCTTGGCAGCAATGGGCGAAGCACTGTTTGGGCAAACAGGCGTAACCATGATCAGTTTCGCCGCGATCTTTTCCATCGCGACCAATCAATTGGCGGGCTTCGTGGTGATACCCCGCATCTTGTTCGGCATGGGGCGGCGCGGGCTCTTGCCGCCTGTCTTCGCTCATGTATCGCAGCGGTTCGAAACGCCGTCGGTGGCGATCACCTTTTTCGGTGCAGTGGTGGCAGTGCTCGCAGCTTCCGGCACGTTTGCTGAACTTGCGACGATGCTGGTGGCGGCAGAGCAAATCTTTATCGGTGCCTGTATTCTCGCGCTGATCATCCTGTGGCGGCGCGGCGAAGGCAACATTGCTCAAGCCATGGGACCGCGATGGATCGCAATCATTGCCGTGGCCATTGTGCTGACGATCTGGCTGACCGCGCAGGTACCGCTCGACGCCGCGCTGTCGACCGGGCTGCTGGCAGGGGTGGGAACGCTGCTCTATTTCCTCGCGCGGGCCAATTCACGCGAAGGCGAAGTCACGCGATTTGTGGGGTAGGTTTTATACAATCGTCCCCCGTTTCGGCCCTAGGTACCCGAACAGATACGCCGCGACCTTGCGCATCTGGATTTCCTCCGCGCCTTCGGTAATGCGATAACGCCGGTGGTGGCGATAGATGTGTTCGAACGGCTTATGCCGTGAATAACCGATTCCGCCATGCACCTGCATCGCGCGATCCGCCGCCTGGCACACCAGCCGGTTCGCCCAGTAATTGCACATGCTGACCTTGTCGGAGATCGTCTTCTCGATCTCCTCATGCGGCATATTGTCCATCTCCCACGCGGTTTTGTAGATCAGCAGGCGCAGCATTTCGCATTGCGTCGCCAGCTCTACCAGCGGGAACTGGATCGCCTGGTTCTTCGCCAGCTCTTCGCCAAACGGCTTGCGTTCACGCGCGTATTTAACGCTATCATTGACGCAGAATTGCGCCGCGCCGAGCGAGGAGGCGGCTTGGCGGATGCGGTTCTGATGGACGAAGCTTTGCGCCAGCGCTAGCCCGCGCCCCTCGATGCCCAGCATCGCGCTTTCAGGCACCCAAACGTTGTTGACGCTGAGGCGCGGATGGTCCGTCGGCATGTTGAAAGTCCACATCCACTCCTCGATCTCCAGACCCTCTGTCGGGTTGGGCACGAGCAGGCAGGTGATCCCGCTGGCATCGCCATCATTGCCAGATGTGCGGCAGAACATAGCACAATGCGTCGCGACATGCATGCCGGTGATCCACATCTTCTCGCCATTGATCAGCCAGCCGTCCACGCCATCGCGCTCCTCGCGCACGGCGGTGGTTTCCATATGTGTCGCGTCTGAGCCGTGATGCGGTTCGGTGAGGCCAAAGGCGACACGGCGGGTGCCTTCAAACCCGCCAAGGATAAACTCCTGTTTCTGTTCCTCTGTGCCCCATTGTTCGAACATTTCGACAAAGGGGAAATTGCCGACAATGCTGTGCTCGTTCTGCAGATCATTGTGCAAACCTAGCCCGCGCTGCGCAAACCGGTCGCGGATCACCGCCATCCAGAGGTTGGAGCCATCCTTGCCGCCGTATTTTGTGGGTGCAGTCAAGCGCCAATGCCCGGCTTTGTCCGCGCGCTTCTTGGCCTCCCACAGCAGCTCTTCCCATTCCTCACGCGGCAATCCGCCCGCTTCGAAGTTGGTGCGCGCATATTCGCGGCGATGATCGAAGAAGCGGATATTGTCGTCCTGCTGCTCAAGCGGAATGATCTCGTCCGCGATGAATTTCTCAAGCTCGGCGTAATAGTCTTCGAGCGCTGGCGGGATGGTGAAATCCATGGGTTATTCCTTTCCAGTCCATTTCTTCATGGCGACTGCAAGCGCCGGATACTTCGGTACATCTGCAGCCACCTTTTCCAGCACCGCCTCTTTTAGTTCGCGCAGCAGGCCGGGGCTAGCGAGAGATTCCTCACCTTCAAGAATGGCATGTGCAAGGTCAGGCTTAGTTATGCGCGGAACAATGTCGTCATCGCGTGCAATCATGCCTAATGCATTCCGCGCCACTGCGAGTTGAAACCGATCATGACCTTGAACGAGCGGCTTGAGCGTCTCGAGCCAGTCGGAGATCGCGACCGCAATCTCCCCTCTAGTAGCTTCACCTTGGTTTTCGTCGGGCTCGACCATTGGTTCCGCTGGCAATGCGCGCTCTTCGTCGGGCGCATCTTCTTCGAGCAGCATCAGCAGGTCGAGCTCCTGCTCGCTTGTCCGGCGCGAAATGACCACGCGCTCGAGCATCCGGTCAGAGCCTTCGCGCCAAAATTTCGCACAGCGCAGGCAGCCCAGCGCCCACCACACCGTGCGGTGGATCAGCCAGTAGCGGAACCGTTCGCGATCAACTGTACGCCCTGACTCCGCTTCGTAGGCCGCAAAGTATTCCACCAGCGATCCTAGCCCCAGCGCGGGCCGGTCATATCGGGCAAAGCGCCACACCGCCATGCAACCGAATGCCAAATCCTCATGCGGGTCACCGAAATGCGCCAGCTCCCAATCGAGCACGCCGGTCAGATGGCCATCTTGTGCGAGAATATTGCCCATGCGATAGTCGCCATGGTTCAGCACAGGTTCGACCGGATCGGGGCAATTGTCCTCCATCCATTTGAGGCCCAACGCGATGATCGGGCGGTCGCCCCCGGCCTCCTCAAACTGCGCGCGCAGATCGGCAATTGCCGCGCGGTAATCCATGGCGGGAATATCGCTGGGCACATCATCGAGTGAAAGCGAGTGGATCCGGGCGAGATCGCGCGCCGCTTCGCGCAGAATCGCGTCCGCGCCCTCCATCGCCAGTATCTCTTTGGGATTGGGCGTGCCGGGCAACGCGCGCATGATGAAGCCGCTGCCGATCCCGTCATCCGGCTCCAGCACCGCAACCACTTCGGGCGCGGTTACGCCCGCCTTGCGTGCAGCTTCGATCACCGCCGCTTCGCTCGCATGGCCAAACGGCCGGTCTTTCATGAATTCCAGGCTAGGTGCGCGGCGCAGGACATAGTCCTCACCGTCACAGGAAAACCGCCAGCTTTCCATCGTCGCGCCCCCGGTCAGCCGCGTCAAACCTTCAGGCGAAGAAAGGCCGACCCGCGAACACGCGCGGGCCATCCCTTCGATCAGTTGATCAGGTGTTGCGTCGCCCACAGATCAGGCGACGACGGCGTCTTTCTTGACCGTAATCACCTGCGGATAGGTGAACTCTTTCAAGCCTTCCTGCCCGTATTCCGCGCCAAAGCCCGATTGTTTGTGCCCGCCGAACGGCGCGAATGGCGAGAGGTGCAGATATTCATTGATCCACACTGTGCCGGTCTCAAGCTGCTCGGCGATTTCGACGCCCTTTTCGGGGTTGCCGGTCCACACAGCGCCAGCCAGACCATATTCGGAATTGTTGGCACGCGCGATCACTTCGTCTTCGGAAGAGAATTTCATCAGCGGCATAACCGGGCCGAACTGTTCTTCCGCCACGATCCGCGCATCTTCCGGCGGATTGTCCATGATCGTGATCGGCACGTAGTAGCCCGTACCCGACGGATCGGCATCGCCGCCAACCAGGAAGTTATAGCCATTGTCCTTGGCGTCTTCGATCAGCTCGAGCACACGCTCATACTGCTTCTTGTTCTGGATCGGACCAACGCCAGTGCCTTGCTGCGAACCGTCGCCGACCTTCACAGTTTTAGCGTATTCGACCAAAGCCGCGCTCAACTCGTCATAGATATCCTCGTGGATATAGATACGTTTCGCCGCAACGCAGATCTGGCCCGCGTTGGAGAAGCTGGACCAGAACAATTGCTCGGCCACTTTCTTCGGATCAGCATCAGGCAGAACGATCGAGGCGTCGTTGCCGCCCAGTTCGAGCGTAATGCGCTTCAGATCTTTCGATGCGCCTTCCATGATCTTTTTGCCGGTCGCGGTCGAGCCGGTGAAGGTAATCTTGTCGATGTCCGGATGCCCGGTAATCAGGGGGCCGAGGCTGTCTTCGCCTGTGATGATGTTCACAACGCCAGCCGGAACAACCGGCGCGATCAGCTCTGCCAGACGCAGCGTAGTTAGCGGCGTGAACGGCGAAGGCTTCAGCACGATGGTGCAGCCAGACAGCATTGCCGGCGCGATCTTTTGCATCGCCATCATGACCGGGAAGTTCCAAGGCACAATGCCGCCAACCACGCCCACCGGTACACGGCGGGTGCGCGAGAGGCGCTGATCGCTATCTTCATTGATCACATCGTCCAGCTCAAGCGTTGCCTGACTGCCAGCCATATAGGCCGCGCCCATGATCTCACCCTTGGCTTGCTCATGCGGCTTGCCCTGCTCGGCGGTCAGCAGACGATACAGCTCTTCATGATTGTCCTGGATGACTTTCGCCACTGCCTGAATCGTCGCACGGCGCTCTTCAATCGGTGTCTTCGACCAAGTTTTGAACGCTGTGCGCGCCGCCGCGACCGCTTGATCCAGTTCAGCCGCACCGCAAGATGGCACCTGGCCGATCACTTCTTCAGTCGCGGGATTGACGACATCGCACCATTCGCCGGTGTCGATCATTTCGCCATTAATGAGGTTTTTGTATTGCGTAGCCATTTGGGGCCCTCTCTCCAGTCTGATGTGATTCTATCTGCCTGCCAAGATGGGGAGCTGAGCCCCATTGAGCAAATACTTTCAGTTAGAATATACCGCGACGGCTCGTTGCGCGCCTATCCATTGCGCTATGCAACTGAATCGCGCAGGATGCCGAGCAAATAGAAGAGAGGGATCGCTAAAATGGCCGAACATATCATCTACGGTAGCCCGGTATCGCCGTTCGTACGCAAGGTTGCCGCGGTCTGCATCGAGAAAGGCGTCGATTTCGAGCTCGACACGGTGAATGTGTTCGATCCGCCAGACTGGTTTCGCGAGATTTCCCCGCTTAAGCGCATTCCGGTGCTTCGCGACACGTCAGTGGCGACCGAAGGCGTCGCAGGCACCATCGCCGATAGCTCTGCGATTTGCGGCTTTCTGGAAAAGAAATTTCCTGACAATCCGGTCTATCCTGCCGACCCGCACGCCTATGGCCGCGCGCTCTGGATCGAGGAATATGCTGACAGCCATCTGGCGGCGACTGGCGGCCTTGGCATTTTCAGAGCGGTGTTTTTCAACATGATGCAAGGCAAAGAGCCAGACATCGACACGGCGCGCGAAACCTGGGCGGAGAAAATGCCGCCGATCCTCACCTATCTTGAAAGCGCGCTCGGCGATGCGGAGTTCTACGCAGGCGACGCGCTCTCCATCGCGGACATCACTGTCACCACCTGCTTGATGCAGATCGCGCTGGTCGCACAGATGCCACTTGATGACTATCCCAAGCTTGCTGCACATCAGGAGCGGATGCGCGCGCGCCCATCCATCGCCGGGCCATTCAGCCATGCCGATGGATTCATTGGAAAATCCCTGCCTGAGAAAATTTCGCTGACGTGAGGCGCGGTTTGCTAACTTTATCTTTGCTATCGCGCGTCATAGCGCGGTAATTCAATCCTGCAGGGAGCAGAGGACAGGCATATGACCAGCCCGTGGACAATCGGGATCATCGGAGGATCAGGGCTTTACGCCATCGAAGGGCTTGAGGACGCGCAGTGGATCGCGATCGAAAGTCCTTGGGGCAAGCCCTCTGACGAAGTGCTGTGCGGGCGCATCGGTGATGTGCGCGTGCGGTTCCTGCCCCGCCACGGCCGTGGTCACCCGATCAGCCCGGGGGAACTCAATTCACGCGCCAATATTGACGTGCTGAAGCGTGCTGGCTGCACCGATATTCTCGCGATTTCCGCTGTCGGATCGTTGCGCGAGGAAATCGAGCCCGGCCGCTTTGCAATCGTCGAACAATTCATCGATCGCACCACCCGCCAGCCGAACAGCTTTTTCGGCAGCGGACTGGTTGCGCATGTCTCGATGGCCGATCCGGTCTGTGCACGCTTGTCCGAAATGGCGGCCGCGGCCGTAAAGGGGGCCAAGGGCAAACTTGCGACCGGCGCAACCTATCTCGCGATGGAAGGCCCACAATTTTCCACCCGCGCGGAGAGCCGGATGTACCGCGAATGGGGCGCCGATGTGATCGGCATGACCGCCATGCCAGAGGCCAAGCTAGCCCGCGAAGCAGAGCTGCCCTACGCGCTGATCGGGATGGTAACAGACTATGATTGCTGGCGAGACGGCGAAGCGGTCGACGTAGGTCAGGTCGTCGCGCAAATGCAGATCAACAGCCAGATTGCGCGCGATGCTGTGGTGCGTTTCATCAATGCATTGCCTGAGGGCCGCCAGTCATCTCCAATCGACTATGCATTGGAAGATGCCGTGATCACCGCCCCTGATCAGCATGATGCGAACCTGATCGCGAAGCTGGATGCGGTAGCCGGTCGTTTGCTCAACCAAGGCTGAACGTCGACAGCGTCGCATCTCATTGCAATAGCCAGTGGCCCCAGCCAAGCGAGTAGCCCATAGGTGCTGGGCATCTGACTTTGGATTGTGAGACACCAAATGAATTTTATCAGCGCACAGATCACACAGCTGGGCGGTCCCGAAGTGATCGAATGGGTCGAGGGTGACGTGCCTGCTCCTGGCCCTGGTGAAGTCCTGATCGAGCACACAGCGATCGGGCTAAACTTCATCGATACCTATCATCGCGGCGGGCTTTACCCGATTGAATTGCCGAGCGGGCTGGGCCTGGAAGCAGCCGGACGCATCATCGCGATGGGAGTGGGCGTGAGCGGTTATGCCGAAGGAGACCGCGTTGCCTATATGGGACCGGGTTTGGGCGCATATGCAACCCACCGCGTGATGTCAGCCGATGCGCTGTTCAAACTTCCCGAATCTGTCTCGGATGACATTGCCGCAGCCGCGATCTTGAAAGCGGCAACCACCGAAGGGCTTGTCGAGCGATGCGCCGATGTGGAGGCGGGTGACACCGTGCTGGTTCATGCTGCCGCGGGCGGTGTGGGCCTGATCATGGTGCAATGGCTGAAGGCACTGGGCGTGAACGTGATCGGCACAGTGTCGTCCGACGCGAAGGAGAAGCTTGCTCGCGAAGCGGGCTGTGACCTTGTGATCCGCTATGACCGCGAAGAAATCGCTCCGCAGGTGCGCGAATTCACCCATGGCACAGGCGTGCCGGTGGTGATTGACGGAGTGGGTAAAGATACCTTCGAAGCCTCTCTCGACAGCATGAGCCCGCGCGGTTTGCTCGTCAGCTTTGGCAACGCTTCTGGCCCGGTAGACGGAGTGAACCTTGGCATATTGGCGCAGAAGGGGTCACTGTTCGTCACGCGCCCGCCTTTGATGCATTACTACATGACGCCGGAAGATCGCAGCGCGGGAATCGCGCGCGTTTGGGACATGTTGGGAAGCGGGAAGGTCAAAGTCACAATCGGCCAGACTTACGCGCTGAAGGATGCGGCCCAAGCCCATATCGATCTGGAAGCGCGCCGAACCACAGGCTCGACCATCCTCAAGCCTTAATCGCTCAGATGCTTTGACCAGTCACCGAAGCGCGGTTGGAACTCGTCGGCACGGATCGATTGCCAGACGCCAATCTCGAAATAGGGGATCGCCTCAAGCTTGCTGCGGGCTTCCGCTTCGTCGCCCGCTTTAATCACTAACAGTGAACCGACGATTCTCTCGCCTGATACCATGGGGCCAGCCACTGCGAAATCTTCGCCATGTTTGTCGAAATGTTCGAGCAAAGCCTCGTAGCCATGCTCGCGGAACATCGCACTGTGTTCACCATCCCGGCAGTAAAATGCAAAAAGCTTCATGCAGTCATTGTAGCGGGTTTGCAGCGCAGTGGGAGAGTTTCTTTGATCTTCCGTCGTAACGTCAGATAACGAAATCGATTGGCGCAGGAAGCTTGCTGCGATTGACCACCATTTTGCCATGCAGCGTTTCGATTTGCTTGCTGCCGGTTTTCACGAACAGGAACGGCAGCAGTCCGTGCAACACGCAGGCAAACCCGCCCAGCACCATCCGCACCCCGAAGCTGGAAGCGTGGACCAGATGCTCAAAGTACGTCTCGCCGACACTCTGCGGGTGCTCTGTGAAGGCTTTGTGCAGCGATTTGCGCATGGATGTGGTCTCTTCCTTGGATTGCCAACGCAAACTATCACGCAATCGCACAATTAAAATCCCAAAGTCATGTAGATTTCTGCAGTGAATTGGGATAATTTACTCGCCATGGTTAAGACTGTAGAACTTGACACTAAAGACTGGGCAATCCTTGCATTGCTCCAGCAAGACGCATCACTTTCGGTGCAAGCGATTGCGGACAAGGTCGGCCTTTCGACCAATCCGTGCTGGCGGCGCATCAAATTGCTGGAAGAGGCCGGCGTGATCACGCAGCGGGTGGCGCTGGTTGATGCGGCGAAACTGGGTTTCACCACAAGCGTATTCGTTGCCATCCGCACCCGTCGGCATGATGCCGAATGGCTGTCTGCATTCGACAATGCGATCGCGGGGATCGAGGAGATAGCCGAGTGTCACCGGATGGCAGGCGATATTGACTATATGCTGAAACTGCGGGTGCGCGATATCGCGGATTATGACCGGATCTATCAGCGTTTGATCAAGCGCATCCCTGATCTGGCCGATGTGACCGCAAGCTTCTCTATGGAAGAGATGAAGAGCACGACCGCGCTGCCCCGGCCGTCTTAGGCAAGCCCTGCCTAGATCAACATTGTCGCCACGAATAGCGCCATCGCGAAGGATGCCAGCGTTGCTGTGATAACCGGCACCAGCGGCCTCCAACCTGCTTCCAGCAAGAGCGAGAGCCGCGAACGCATCGCGGTTGCTGTCACAGCCAGCAGCAGCAGGAATTTGGAAGCGGCCAGCCCGTTTTCCGCAACGCCGCCAGGCATGCTGACAAAGCTGTTGACGAGCACCAGCGCGAGGAAGGCGATGATGAACCAGGGCATAGAGATGCGCCGCCACATCGGCTTGCGAGACTCGCCAGAAGCGCCAGCCTCACCCAGCCATAGCGCCACCAGCGCAACCACCGGCGCCAGCAACGCGACCCGTGCGAGCTTGATAATCGTCGCTTGCGCACCTGCCGCGTCAGAAATCGCATAGCCGCCGCCGATAGCCTGCGCGACATCATGGATCGATGCGCCCACCAGATATCCTGCCGCGGTCGCATCCAGTCCAAGCGTCTCCGCAATCAGCGGGTAGGTCGAGAGCGCCAAGGCACTGGCAAGCGCCACGCCCACCAATGTGATCGTGAAGCGCGCCTGATCGAGCCGATCGCGCCCGATCACGCTGTAAAGCGCCAAAGCAGCCGAAGCACCGCAGATTGCGGTGGCCCCACCCGCCAGAATGCCGGCATAGCGGCCTTGCCCGGACAGTTTCGCCCCGAGCATTCCCGCACCAAATGCAGCCGCCATGATCGCCAAAAGGCCGGCAAAGGGTATCCAGCCAATCGCACCAATCTGCATCAGCGTGACCTGCAATCCCAAAAGTACGATCCCGATACGCAGAAAATGCCGCGCGGCAAAATCCAGTCCGGCGCCCAGCGCAGGATGATCTGACAGAAAATGCAGCGCCAACCCGATCAGCAGGCCCAGCAAGATCGCGGGAAAACCGTAATGCTCGGCCAGCCACATAGCAGCCAGCGACGCGATCAGGCATGTCACCAATCCAGGCAATAGCACGCCCATCGTTACGCGCTGTGGCTGCGCAACCAATTCGGCCTGATAGACTTCGCCGAACAGGTCGCCAGCGAAAAGCCCTGGATCGGGTGCCTTTGAACTCATTGTTCGCGCCTAGCGGTTGTGCCCCTAGAACTGCAAGCTTGTAGTGCGCCGGGGCGTGTTCACAAAACTTGATTACATTTGAAACCGGGTCCAATGGCGATTTTCCGCTAAGCCAATATTTCGCAGGAGTCGCGCTGCTGTGTCCTCGCATGATCTGATTGACCGCTCCGCTCTTCGTCTCGCTTACCGCGAAACCGAAGATGCTTGTGTCAGCGAACGGCTAAAACAGGCACAGCCTGCCTCTGCATTGCATGATGAGGCCGGAGAGCTGGCTGCCAAGCTGATTACTGATGCGCGCAAGACCAAGGCGAGCGGCATCGATGCGTTCCTGCATCAATATGGGCTGGACACCGAAGAAGGCATTGCTCTGATGTGCCTTGCAGAGGCATTGCTACGCGTGCCCGATGCCGAGACTGCAGACCTGCTTATCAGAGACAAGCTGAGCGAGATCGACTGGGGCGAACATCTGGGCGAAAGCTCTTCCACCTTTGTCAATGCCGCGACATTCTCGCTTATGCTAACCGGCGAAGTGTTGGACCCGCCCGAGGCCAAGCAACGCGGCATGGGTGCAACGTTGAAGCGCACAATGAACCGTCTGGGCGAGCCAGTTGTGCGCAAGGCAACGCTGCAGGCGATGAAGATCCTGGGCGGACAATTCGTTTTTGGCCGGACGATCGAAGAAGCGCTCGACCGTGCAAAGCCTGAACGCAAGGAAGGGCTAACCCACAGCTTCGACATGCTGGGCGAGGCCGCAATGACCTATGCCGATGCTGGCCGCTATGCGCAGGCCTATCATCGTGCGCTTGATCGCCTTTCTAGAGAGGCTGGGGGCGGTGTTGCCAATTCGCCCGGAATTTCCGTAAAGCTCTCTGCGCTTCACCCGAAATACAATTTCCTGCATGCAGACCAGGCGCGCACCGAATTGGTGCCGATCGTCCGCGATCTCGCCATCAAAGCGCGCAATGCCGACATTCATTTCACGATCGATGCCGAAGAAGCCGAACGGCTTGAGCTGTCGATGGATATCATCGAAGAGCTTGCATCGGACGACACACTTTTCCTGCGGCCCGACGGAACGCAATGGCAAGGGTTCGGCCTAGCCATACAAGCCTATCAGAAACGCGGCGTGCCATTGTGCGATTGGGCCGCAAAGCTTGCCCGGCGTCACAATCGCCGCTTTTTTGTGCGGCTGGTCAAGGGCGCCTATTGGGACACTGAAATCAAGCTGAGCCAGGTTGGTGGATATGATGATTTCCCGGTTTTCACCCGCAAGGTGGCCACCGATGTATCCTATCTCGCCTGTGCCGCTCGCCTGTTTGAGCACAGCGATGTCATCTTGCCCGCCTTTGCCACGCACAACGCGCTGACCATCGGGTCGATCAAGGCATTGTCAGGCGGGAAAACTTTCGAGTTTCAGCGACTCCACGGCATGGGCGAGGAAGTCTACGATGCACTAGCGAAAGCGGAAGGCAATGATCGCACCAATGTGCGGATTTACGCGCCCGTAGGCGGGCACAAGGAACTGCTCGCATATCTGGTCCGCCGACTTCTGGAGAACGGCGCGAACACAAGCTTCGTCAACCGCATGGCCGATGCGGACATTCCGGTTGAAGAGATGACCGGCGACCCTGTGGCCGAACTTGCGGCGTTGGAGCCCAAGCGCAATCCGGCGATCCCGCTGCCGGCTGACATTTTCAGCAACCGCATCAATAGTGCAGGCGTGGATCTCGCCGATCCGCTTGTGCTTGCGCCTTTGCAGGATCAGCTTGCCGCGATTGGCACCAAACACTGGTATGCCGGGCCAACATTCGTGGGCGAAGATGCCGGTGAAGAGGCCCCGATCAATGCGCCGCAAGACTTAACGCATGAGGTCGGCACACGCCGCGATTCCACTGAGCAAGAGGTTGCCGATGCGATCACTCGTGCGCTCGATATTCAGCCCGGTTGGGATGCATTGGGCGGACAGAAACGCGCAGTGATTCTGGAAGCTGCGGCCGAATTGTTCGAAGACCATACAGTAGAGTTCCTGTCGCTGTGCCAGCGTGAAGCGGGCAAGACGCTGGTCGATGCAGTGCTGGAATTGCGCGAGGCGGTTGATTTCCTGCGCTATTACGCGGTTGAAGCGCGCCGCCAATTCTCTGGCCCGATCAGATTGCCTGGCCCCACGGGGGAAGAAAACCTGCTGCGCATGCATGGACGCGGCGTCTTTGCCACGATCAGCCCGTGGAACTTCCCGCTCGCCATCTTCATCGGCCCGGCGGCGGCCGCGCTTGCAACCGGAAACACCGTTGTTGCCAAACCGGCTGAACAAACCCCGCTGATCGCTGCACTTGCGGTCAGGCTCTGCCACGAGGCAGGCATGCCCGAAGAAGCGTTCCAATTGCTGCCCGGCGCAGGCGATGTAGGGCAATTGATCACCAGCGACGCGCGCATTGCAGGCGTCGCCTTCACCGGCTCGACCGAAACCGCCCAAGCTATCAATCGGACGCTGGCCGCGCGTGAAGGCCCGATCGCAACCTTTATCGCAGAGACCGGCGGCCAGAACGCGATGATTGTCGACAGCTCAGCCTTGCCAGAACAGGTGGTTCGCGATGTTCTCGCGAGTGCATTCCAGAGTGCGGGGCAACGCTGTTCGGCGCAGCGCATGCTGTACATTCAGGATGACGTGTACGACGAAATGCTGGAAATGATCCGCGGCGCATTTGATGCGCTGAACGTCGGCGATCCGGCCTTGATGCACACCGATGTCGGCCCGGTCATCGACCCCGATGCCAAAGCCGCGCTGGAGCGCCATGTTGCGCGTCGCAAGAAAAGCGGTGCAAGCGTGTGGCGGCACAAACTGCCGCGCAGCACTAGCAGGGGTTGTTTCGTCGCGCCTGCAATTATCGAGATTAACTCGATTCTCGACCTAAAGCGCGAGAATTTCGGCCCTATCCTGCATGTCGCGAAGTTCGCCTCTGAAGATCTCGGCAAGGTTATTGGCGATATTAATGCGACCGGGTTTGGCCTGACACTGGGCCTCCACAGCCGCATTGCGGCAACCAAGCGATTTATTGAACAGCGCGCGCGAGTGGGCAATTTCTACGTCAACCGCAATCAGATTGGCGCGGTGGTGGAGAGCCAGCCATTTGGCGGCGAAGGCCTGTCGGGCACTGGTCCCAAAGCAGGCGGGCCGCATTATGTGGCGCGCTTTGCCACAGAGCGGGTCACTTGCGTCGACACGACCGCGGCAGGCGGCAATGCGAGCCTGCTGGCAGGTTAAACCGCCTTGCTCCTCCGCAAAGCCGCGCTAAAACAGCGCGCTATGGGGCGCTTTCTCTCGATCTTCCTCGCATTGCTAACTTTCGGTTGGGCATCGCCAGCGCTGGCTGATGTTCAGCTGAGCTTTCACAGCTTCAACGGCTCGGTGCTGTTCGGGCGGTATCCGCATGCATTTATTGTGCTGGAGGGCGAACTTGAGGAATCGGGCGAAGCCATCAACGAGAATTACGGTTTTACCGCCAAAACAGTCAGCACCCGTATTTTGAACGGACCCGTCGAGCACGATATCTCGATCGAAGAGCCGAAGTACATCAGGAAAACCAACCGGCACTTCACAACCACTATCACGGACGCGCAATATCGCGAAGTCATCGCCCTTGTGCGCGCGTGGCGCGATGCGCCCGGCAAATATTACGACCTCGACACGCGCAATTGCATCCATTTCGTTGGCGAGATCGCCAAGATAATCGGCCTAACGATCGAATATCCTGAAAACATGCTGCGCCG
>JABDKI010000019.1 GCA_013002295.1 Altererythrobacter sp. | reverse complement strand
GCGCTTGTCCGCCCCATGATAGTGCAGCTGGTGTCGATTTCCGCCACGCCGGCGAGTACATCAGGCACCAGATCAACGTCACCGAATGCAGCGGTGTTGCGCGCCTTTGTCAGCTCGTCATCTGCCGCGCCGTCGATGTAATCGAAAACCGGCCAAGGCAAGCGCGCCTTGGCCAGTTTCCGGAAATCATCGATATTATGACAGTCGGAAAGACGCATGATGCGTCTTTTCGGCTCAGTTCTTCTCCTTGTCGACCAGCTTGTTCGCGCTGATCCACGGCATCATCGCGCGAAGCTCTGCTCCGGTCTTCTCGATCGGGTGTGCTGCGGCGGCTTTACGCGATGCTTTCAGCTCAGGCTGGCCGGCGCGGTTATCGAGCACGAAATCCT
Organism: Altererythrobacter sp.; assembly: GCA_013002295.1. Classification (GTDB taxonomy): domain Bacteria; phylum Pseudomonadota; class Alphaproteobacteria; order Sphingomonadales; family Sphingomonadaceae; genus Erythrobacter. Next base: position 32,103 of record JABDKI010000019.1, on the reverse strand, counting down.
TCACAAAGCGCCCGCTCGTGATGTCTGCCAGCACGCGCTTCATCTCGGCTTTTGTTTCATCGGTGATGATGCGCGGGCCGGTTTTGATGTCGCCATATTCCGCAGTGTTGGAGATCGAGTAGCGCATATTCGCGATGCCGCCTTCGTAGAGCAGATCGACGATCAGCTTCGTCTCATGCAAGCACTCGAAATAGGCCATTTCCGGCGCGTAGCCGGCTTCAACCAGCGTTTCGAAGCCAGCCTGGATCAGGTGCGTAATCCCGCCGCAAAGCACGGCCTGCTCACCGAACAGGTCAGTTTCGCACTCTTCCTTGAAATTGGTTTCGATAATGCCGCTGCGGCCACCGCCAACGCCGGAAGCATAGGCAAGCGCAACGTCGTGCGCAGCGCCGCTGGCGTCCTGATGGATCGCGATCAGGCAAGGCACACCGCCGCCACGCTGATACTCGCTGCGTACTGTGTGGCCCGGCCCTTTGGGCGCGATCATGATAACATCGATGTCGTCTTGCGCCTCGATCAAGCCAAAGTGGATGTTGAGGCCGTGCGCGAACGCAAGTGCGCTGCCTGGCTTCATCTTGCCGTGGATGTCGTGAGCGTAGATGGCGGCCTGATGCTCATCCGGGGCGAGGATCATGAGGATATCCGCCCACTCGGCGGCTTCGCTGTTCGAAAGCACTTTGAAGCCCGCGCCTTCTGCTTTCGTCGCCGTGGCAGAACCTTCGCGCAGCGCAATCGCAACTTCGCCAACTCCGCTGTCACGCAGGTTTTGCGCATGCGCGTGGCCTTGCGAACCATAACCCAAGACAGCGATCTTCTTGTCCTTGATCAGACCCAGATCCGCATCGGCGTCATAATAAACTTTCATCGTATTCCCTTTTCTCAGGCGCCTTCAGCGCCGCGCATCATACCCACCACGCCGCTGCGCCCGACCTCTACAAGGCCGAGTTCGCGCATCAACGCAATGAAACTGTCAATCTTGTCCGGAGCACCGGTGATTTCGAAAACGAAGCTTTCGATGGTGGTATCGACCACATTGGCGCGGAATAATTCCGCAATCCGAAGCGCCTCGACGCGTTTGTCGCCGGTTCCAGCGACTTTTACTAGCGCAAGTTCACGCTCCACATGTTCGCCAGCGGTGGTGAGGTCCACCACCCGGTGCACCGGAACAAGCCGTTCCAGCTGGGCTTCGATCTGGTCAATCACTTCAGGCGGGCCGCCGGTGACGATCGTGATTCGGCTGATCGCGTGATCATCCGAGATGTCCGCCACAGTCAGGCTGTCGATGTTATAACCGCGCGCAGTGAACAGGCCCGTGATTTTCGCGAGAATACCCGGCTCATTGTCGACGGTTACGTTGAGGACGTGCCGCTCGGAGGCTGCTTGAGTGATTTTCATGTGATTTGGCCTCTAAACCAGCGCTTTCGCTTCGTCGTCCATCGTGCCTTCGACTTGATCGCCGTATAGCAACATTTCGGTGTGTGCAGCACCAGACGGGATCATCGGGAAACAATTTGCAGCTGGTGAGACCAGGCAATCGACCATTACTGGCCCGTCAGCCGCCAGCATTGCTTCGATCCCCGCATCAAGCTCGCTTTCGTCATGAATGCGGATGCCCGTCCAGCCATAGCTTTCTGCAAGCTTCACGAAATCAGGCAGACTGTCTGAATAGCTGTTCGAATAGCGGCTTTCATATGTCAGCTCTTGCCACTGGCGAACCATGCCCATGTATTCATTGTTCAGGATGAACACCTTTACCGGCAAGCGGTACTGGCTGGCTGTACCAAGCTCTTGAATGTTCATCTGGATCGATGCTTCGCCAGCAATATCGATCACCAGATCGTCCGTATTGCCCAGTTGCGCACCGATTGCCGCAGGCAGTCCATAACCCATGGTGCCGAGCCCGCCAGAGGTCAGCCATTTGTTGGGATCGTTGAAGCCGAAATATTGCGCGGCCCACATCTGGTGCTGGCCCACTTCGGTTGTGATGATCGGATTGCGATCCTTGGTCAGCGCGAAGAGCCTTTCGACCGCCTTTTGCGGCATGATCATCTCAGACTTCTCTGGATAAGCGAGGCATTCGCGCGCGCGCCAGCCGGCAATGCGCGCCTTCCATTCGCCCAGGTCCTGAGGTTTGCGATCACCCCAAGCGGCAATCAGCTGACCCAGCACTGACGCGCAATCGCCCAATATTGGCAAGTCGACGCGAACCGTCTTGTTGATTGAGCTGCGGTCGATATCGATGTGGATCTTGGTCGAGTCCGGCGAGAACGCATCAAGCCTACCTGTGACGCGGTCGTCAAACCGCGCACCCACGCACAGCATCACGTCGCACTTGTTCATCGCCATATTGGCTTCGTAAGTGCCGTGCATGCCCAGCATTCCGAGCCAGTCGGGATGATCGGCCGGAAATGCGCCAAGCCCCATCAGCGTGCTGGTCAGCGGCGCGCCGGTCAGATCCTGCAATTGCCCCAGCAGTTTGCTTGCCTCTGGCCCTGAGTTGATCACGCCGCCTCCGGTGTAGAACACCGGACGTTCGGCATTGGCCAGCAGTTCGATAGCTTCCGCGATTGCTTCAGCGCTGCCGACCATCTGTGGTTCATAGCGGTGCGAAGCAGACTTGGTGGCGCGCTGCATTGACGGCACGGCGATTTGCACATCTTTGGGAATGTCGACAACGACCGGGCCGGGACGGCCCGTGGTGGCGATGCGGAACGCCTCTTCCAATGTGGTCTGCAAATCCGCCGGGTCTTTGACGAGGTAATTGTACTTGGTGCAGTGGCGCGTGATGCCAACGGTGTCGGCTTCCTGAAACGCGTCCGTGCCGATCAGCGGGGTGGGGACCTGACCCGTGATGACAACCATGGGTATGGAGTCGAGGAATGCGTCCGCAATGCCAGTAACGGCATTTGTCGCGCCGGGCCCTGATGTAACCAGAACCACTCCCGGCTTGCCTGTCGAACGCGCGTAGCCTTCTGCGGCATGCGCTGCGCCGGCCTCATGACGTACAAGGATGTGGCGAATGCGTTCGTCTCCGAACAACTCGTCATAGATGGGAAGGACTGCGCCACCCGGATAGCCGAACACGAACTCGACCCCTTGATCGATCAGGCAATCTACCAGGATTTTGGCGCCGCTGCGTTCGCTCGACACGTGTGCTTCCTTCCGTCTGCGCAGGAACTGTCCCGCATCTTTAGCTCATTTGCGTCCCTAAATAAGCAGGCCCGGTGCAGGGACTGCAACACCGGGCCTCTCTCGGCTTCGCTATGCGTTCGAATCTAACGTGTCAACCGTTATCATTGTAATAATAATGCGAAATAGGTGTCAAAATCGATATTTGGTGACTCAGCCCGAGGCCATTCTTCCGGCGGTTGCCGCCGAAACCATGTATATTGCCGCTTGGCATAATTGCGTGTCGATTGTTGGCCAGCGGCGATTGCTTCGGTCCGCGATAGATCGCCTTTCACGAGCTCCGCCACTTCAGGCACGCCGATTGCCCGCATGACTGGCAAGTCGGGAGCCAAATTGCGCGACAGCAACGCCTCGACTTCCACGATCGCGCCATTGTCCAACATCTGTACGAAGCGCTGGTCACATCGATCATAAAGCCAATCACGATCGGGCAGCAGTATGAGCGGATGCAATTCAATCTCGCTTTCAATCCCGCCAATCTTTCTTGCCTGCCAATGTGAGAGCGGCTTGCCGGTGGAGCGAACCACTTCCAACGCGCGCGCGATCCGCTGACTATCAGCTGATTCAAGCACAGCCGCACGTTCTGCATCTTCGCTTTTAAGCGCGGCATAGGCCTGCGCTGTATCCATTGCGCGAACTTGCGAGCGTATCTCCGGATCGATTTCAGGGATTGGCGCGATCCCTTCTAGCAGCACCTTGATATACATACCGGTCCCGCCCACGAGCACCGGCAGAGCACCTGCTGAATGCGCTGCCGCGATCTCTTGCTTCGCGCGCGCAGCCCAGTCCGCAGCAGAGCAAGCCTCCGCTCCATCCCATGCGCCATAGAGTTTATGTGGGCATTGGCTCTGCTCATCAGCGTCTGGAGTAGCGGCGAGCACCGGAATGTCCCGATATACCTGCATGCTGTCAGCATTGATGATGACAGTTTGCAGCCCTGCGGCCATACGTGCGCTTGCAAGCCGCAAAGCAATTGCGCTCTTGCCGCTGGCGGTTGGCCCTGCGATGAGCGCCACCGGTTTTCTATTCGGAGATTTTCCCGTGCCCATAGCCCGGCTGATAGCAGACGCAGCTCAGCTTGAAACTCGTTTGAGCAATCCGCCAGCATGGCTGATCGAACTTGGCGCGGCGTTCGAGCCGATCGAGATTGATGAAGGCGTGCACGAGATTGAGTGGAACGCCGAGTATGACCCCTCGCTTCTACCGCGTGTATTGAGCGAAGCATTAGGCGCAGAAGCAGCGCTGATCAGCGACCACGGCTTTGATGTGCCGGACCTGTTCATTTCAGACATGGATTCCACCATGATCGAGCAGGAATGTATCGATGAGCTGGCTGATTACGCCGGGATAAAGCCGCAGATTGCCGCGATTACCGAGCGCGCGATGCAGGGAGAATTGGATTTCGAAGACGCCTTGCGTGAACGGGTGAAGCTGCTTGCAGGGTTGGATGAAGGCGCGATCCAGCAATGTCTGGATGAGCGGATTTCTGCGATGCCGGGCGCGCGCGAGTTGGTGCAAACTCTCAAAGAGCATGATTGCCAAACGGTCCTTGTCACCGGTGGCTTTCACCATTTTGCCGATCCGGTGGCTCAGCAGCTTGGGTTTCAGCATGTGGTGGGCAACCGGCTAGATGTTGCTGGCGGCAAGCTCTCGGGTGGCCTGATCGGGCCGATAGTCGACAGCTCTGTCAAACGCGCGACATTGAAGAGCGAACTGGCAAAATTGGGTGAGGGCGCAGTTTCACTGGCGACCGGTGATGGAGCCAACGATATTCCGATGCTTCAAGCGGCCGATTACGGCATGGCGTATAAGGCCAAGCCAAAGGCGAAGCAGGCTGCGAATGGCTGGATCGATAGCGGCGACCTGACGTCAGTGCTTCGCCTGTTTGGCATACCGGAAGAAGATTGGGTGCGTGACTAGCTCGCCTTGGCAGCACGCTTGCGCTGTCGCGCCTTCCACCATGCTGTGAACCGAACAGCTGCTGCAGCCAGAGCAATGATGGTGAACGGTATCGCGACCGCGGCTTGCTCTGGATCAGCCATGCGGCCTGAATAACTCTGGAAGAATATGAACCACAGGTAATGGATGCCCAAGCGGTGCACGCGTTTCCACCACACACCCATGGCCTTCATTGCAGCGTTGTTGGAGGTGAAGGCCATCACGTAAAGGATCGCATAGGCAGCTCCGCCAAAGACATAGGTTAGGATATCTTTGCCTTCGCCGGACACTTCAATCGCCGTGATCAACGCAGCCAGATGGATGGTGTGCGCGACAGCGAATCCAAGGCCGAAGTATTTCCGCCGTGCCAGAATGTATTTCGCCCACTCGCTGCGGGTTAGTTCAACCAGCGGCCTAGCAACATAGGCAAGTATAAGAAGCGGGAAGCCAACACGGGCTGTATAATGCGCGGCCTCATGCCATTGATCGACCAAGCCCGCCTGTGTCGCGAAAGCGAATGCGATGGCCGCAAGTCCCACCGTGCCGCCAGTCCAAACCGGCCAAGTCTTGTTCATCGATACATCCTCCCCAAGGCCAGCCTAAACCCAACTTGCAATCTGGCTAAGCGGTTTTTTCTTCACGGCATGCGCCGGCACAGTCGCGTCATCGCTTGGATGGCCTACGACCACAATCATCAACGGTTTCTCATGTTCTGGCCGCTCACAGATATCGCGCAGAAAGCCCATCGGTGAGGGTGTGTGAGTCAAGGTTGCACAGCCGGCTTCGTGCAGTGTGGCAATCAGCATGCCGCAAGCGATGCCCACGCTTTCATTGACGTAGTAATTCTGTGTCTTTCCGTCTTCATTGATCCCGCCCTTGCGCTGAGCGAAGACCACGATCAGCCAAGGGGCGGTTTCCAGAAATGGCTTTTCCTCATCTGTACCAATGGGTGCCAGCGCTTCGAGCCATTCGTTACTGGCTTTGGGCTTATCTCCATCAGCCCCGTAGAATCTGCGTTCTTCCTCTTCAGCAGCTTCGCGGATGGCGCGCTTTTTCTCCGGAGATCCAACAACTGTGAAATGCCAAGGCTGATGGTTCGCGCCATTGGGTGCGCTTCCTGCAGCCTCGATCGCAGCTTCGATAACTTCGCGGGGCACGGGTTCGTCTGAAAAGAAGCGGCAAGTGCGGCGTTGTTTCAATCGATCACGCAGCGACCGCGCGCGGGCTATGCTTTCCTCATCCGACAAAGCCGGCAGCGAATAGGGCAGAGTGTGTGTGTCTTGCATAATCCCTCCTCTTGCGCATTCGGGCTCGGAACGAAAGTCGTTACACCGCCGAGGGCGTGGACAGCGAATTTACAATGTTGTAAGTTGCGACCAGCTACTCAGGAGCTCGCAATGGCTGTAATTGATCGTCCTTTGGTTGCACCAGGTCGTAAGACCTCTGGTTTCAGGCCTTTCAAGGTGTGGAAGCACTTCCGAAAGCTTGTCGCGGACAAGGAAGATACTGAGCAGGTCTTTCATATCATCGAAGCATTGAAGGGTCGGAAGGGTCATAAACAGGGCTGGGACTTTGTCCGCTCACCGGAAGGTCAACGCATGATGCGTGAAGAGGTCAACATCCCGGCGATGCTTGATGATCATGCGCGCTGGGCAGATTGCGGACCCAATACAGTGGCGCAACACTACATTCGCTTTATGAAACGCGAGGGCCTTTCCGCGGCTGGCTTGGTCGAAGAAAGTCACAAATGGCAGCCTGCCGAAAAACGCCACCAAGACCAGACCGAATGGTATTTTGAACGGCTGCGCGACACGCACGATCTTTTTCACGTGCTGACCACTTACAATCGCGACGGGCTGGGCGAGGCATGCTTATTGGGCTTTAGCTATGAACAGAACCACAATCTGGGCATTCTTTTCATCGCCTATGCGGGCACACGCAACCGGATGAAGGAAGTACCCACTAAGGCACCAATCTTTGACGCTTTGCGTGAGGGCCGCCAGCTAGGCAAGGCATCAGCAAAGATCGCGCATCAGGACATTGAGGCATTGATGCGCGAAGATATCGATGAAGCCCGTAAGCGGCTGAATATCGGTGAGCCGGTGATCTATCGTCAATGCATCGCGCAGCTGTTCGAAGAGGGGCTGCAGGATGAGGATATGATTATGCCAGAGGCATTGGCGGCTTAGTCAGTCGCTCCAGTTCGGATTGCGTCAGCTGCCGAGCCAAGCGTGCTAGCCAGCTGTGCTGGCGTGGCACTGACGCGGCCAGTGAGCCATCCGGAAATTCCTGACATCAGCGTACCGGCAATGAGTATGGCGATCAGACGCCGGTTACGTTCGTCTCCCAGCTTTGTCTCCAGTACTCTTGCCAGAAGAGCTTGGGCACGTTCGCCTTTCTCTCCGGTGAGCATCTCGCGGCCAAGCCTGCGGTTCTCCCAAATGTGCGAAAGCAGAAACACAAGATCATTCGAGGGGGTGTCATGGACAATCGCCTCTGACAAGCCAGAGAACAATTGTTCCAGGCTCTCACTTGCCAGAGCTTCGATCCCGTCAAAATGATCGTAGAACGTTGATCGGGCGACGCCAGCACCCGCAATTACCTTTGCGACTTTGGGTCGCCCCTGCTCTCCAGACAGGAGCAACTGGTTGAACACAGTGACAAGCTTGGCACGCGTTTTCGCGCGATCACCGGACTTTTCCTGCGCAATGTTCATTGCTTCACCTGCATCCCGCGTGTTCCAACAGTGGAGCTTATGAACGAGGAAAGTTGAATGGCAAGCGACAAGACAGCGGGTGCGATGCTGACTCTAAGTGGATTGGGATCGATAGCCCTAATGGCGGTACACCCGACCAGTAATTCGCCCAGCACAGTGATTAGCGGGGTGCATGGTTCCTTATTGATCGTGATGTTGGTGCAGGCTTCTGCATTGCTGTGGTTGCTGAAGGCTAAGACTCTGCGTGATCTTGCCGCGAGTGTTTTCTACAGCGTGGGCATGATCGCGACCGTGGGCGCTGGCGTGCTAACCGGATTTCTCTTCCCACTGCTCAAGTCATATCAAGAGCCGCCTATGAGCGACGAGTTGTTCACTCTCGTCTGGTCTTTGAACCAGGTGCTGGCAGAGCTTGGCGTGATTGGTGTCGGTATCGGCATTGCGGCGTGGTCTTTAGGACTTTGGATGTCGGGAGAACGCAAACTGGCCGGATTTGGATGGATCGCGGGAATCGGCCCATCTGCCGGATTGGTGCTGGGTTTGACGGATATGCATTTGCATGGGGCGATGGCGGCTTACGGAATTCAAGGCGCGTGGGTCATCGCGTTGGGAGTCACCCGTTGGCGGGCTGGGTAACGCAATTTCTGGCAACCTTCTGCACAGTGCTAAATTGTTTGCATCACGCAATCACCATAGTCGATTGCCAAATGCCACAAAGCGCCCAATCCAAAAGCGCGGACCCACCATTTGGGTACTCCCATCAGCAGCAAATAGATGATCGTGGCCTCCCAGCCATGCAACAAATGAAACCCGATGCTGCAACGGTTGGGATCAAAAATCGGATCGGCCAAGAGATGGTCGAGGTCGATCAGATTTGCGCTGGCGATAACGAGTCCTGCACGGCTCCATTTGTCACGCCAGATAATGGCCGCAAACAGAAACGGCGCTATCCAATGCCCGCCGTAGTGCAGGATCGGCTGGATCAGTTCGATCACGCGCCGCTCGACTGACTCAACTGCATCCAGTTCTTGCGTCTGCGTGAGAGGCGGTCACCAGTGCCTTCTCCGTCGAAGTTGCTCTTGGAGGCTGGGGTCGACCAGTCTGCTTGGCCATCGAGACAATTTATGTTGGCTATTCCATAATCATGCCCATCAATGAGGCACGCTGCCATCAGGACAACGCCGCAGCTAGGGCAGATCAAGAAATCCGCGGTCTCGGTGCCGAACCGGTACCGGGTCGGCTCAATACCATGTGTAATCGTAAGCCTGCCGTTTGGATCAGCCAGCCATTTGATCTGATGCTTTGTACAAAACGAGCATCCGCATTGGCGAGGAGCGAGACGCTCCAACGCAACATCCGTTTCGAAGCTGAATTCAATTGAACCGCAATGGCATGAGCCCGAATGGCTATGCCTCACGCGTCCATCCAGTCGCGGAAGAAGCTTTGATGGGCTTTGCGTAGCTCACCCAGCGACACGCCCAGTAGGCTGTCACCGCCAACGGTGCCGATCCGGCGGAAGCCGATCTGTGCGGTTTCTGCGTTCTCTGTTCCCTTAGCGAGCGCAGCGTTGAGCGCTTCGGTGTCGGGCACGGACACGATGTAGCGACCCTGGTCTTCGCCGAACCACCATTGCGCGGCCGTGTAGTCCGGATGGGCTTCAACGTCCGCACCCAGTCCGCTTGCCAGAGCCATTTCAGCCAAGCCCACGGCCAATCCGCCATCTGACAGATCGTGCACAGCATTGACCAAGCCATTCTCAATCAACTCGTGAATGATCTTGCCTGCATTACGCTCAACTACAAGGTCGGTCGGCGGTGTGCGCCCTTCATCACGCCCGTGCACAATTTGCAGCCACAGCGATTTGCCAAGGTGCGAACGGGTTGGGTCAGGTTTCGCCCAGAATTCGGGGCCAACCAGATACAGAGTGTCGCCTTCGTTCTTGAAGCCCATCGTCATCATGTGATCATAGTCATCAATGATGCCGACACCGCCGATGGCCGGGGTGGGCAGGATGGCTGATCCACCCCCGGTGGCCTTGCTCTCATTATAAAGGCTGACATTGCCTGACACGATCGGGAAATCGAGCAGTCGGCATGCGTCACCCATGCCTTCCAGAGCGTGGACGAACTGAGCCATGATTTCCGGGCGTTGCGGGTTCGCAAAGTTCAGGCAATTGGTCACTGCCAACGGCCGCGCGCCAACAGCGCACAGATTGCGATAGGCCTCTGCAATGGCTTGCTTTCCGCCTTCGTAGGGGTCGGCATAGACATAGCGCGGCGTGCAATCGGTGCTGATTGCAAGCGCTTTCTTCGTGCCATGCACGCGAACCACACCGGCATCGCCGCCGGTCTGGATGGTGTCACCCATCACCTGACTATCGTATTGTTCAGCAATCCATGCACGCGAGGCCAATTGCGGGCTTGCCATCATCTTGAGCAAATCTGCTCCCGGATCGGCGCTGTCGGGCGCACCTTGCATAGGCGTGATTGACGCCCATGCCGTGTAATCGTCTTTCGAGAGGTAGGGGCGATCATACTCGGGCGCATCTGCAGCCAGCGGGCCAAGCGGTATATCGCAAACGACCTCGCCGCCAAACTCGAGCACCATGTGCTGCGTATCGGTGACTTCACCGATAACCGCGAAATCAAGTTCCCACTTCTCGAATATGGCAGCTGCCATCTCTTCCTTGCCGGGCTTCAGCACCATGAGCATCCGCTCCTGGCTCTCGCTCAGCATCATTTCATATGGCGTCATACCCTCTTCGCGGCATGGCACCTTGTCCATGTCCAAGCGAATGCCTGCCTTGCCATTTGTGGCCATTTCCACGCTAGACGAGGTAAGGCCCGCTGCGCCCATGTCCTGGATCGCGACAATGGCGTCGGTCGCCATCAGCTCAAGACAAGCCTCGATCAGCAGCTTCTCAGTGAACGGGTCACCCACTTGCACAGTAGGGCGCTTTGCATCTGCATCCTCTTCGAAGTCCGCACTCGCCATGGTCGCACCGTGAATGCCATCGCGCCCGGTCTTTGAGCCGACATAGACAATCGGATTGCCGACGCCCGTGGCCGCTGAGTAGAATATCTTGTCGCTATCTGCGACGCCAACAGTCATCGCATTGACGAGAATGTTGCCGTCATAGGCGGGGTGGAAATTGGTTTCGCCGCAGACGGTCGGCACACCCACGCAATTGCCATAGCCGCCGATACCAGCGACCACGCCTTTGACCAGATGCTGCATCTTGGGGTGGTCCGGCCGGCCAAATCGCAGCGCATTGGCGTTTGCAACCGGGCGCGCACCCATGGTGAAGACATCGCGCAGGATGCCGCCGACGCCTGTCGCTGCGCCCTGATATGGCTCGATGTAGCTGGGGTGGTTGTGGCTTTCCATTTTGAAGATCGCAGCCTGGCCATCACCAATGTCAATCACTCCCGCATTCTCGCCGGGGCCGCAAATCACCCAAGGCGCTTCTGTCGGCAGCTTCTTCAGGTGCAAACGGGAGCTCTTGTAAGAGCAATGCTCGGACCACATGACCGAAAATATGCCGAGCTCGACCAGATTGGGTTCGCGGCCAAGCGCGTGCAGAACGCGCTCATATTCCTCGGGGCTAAGGCCGTGCTGTTCGACGACTTCTGGGGTGATTTCAGATGCAGTAGTAGCCATGCCAGCGCCCTTAGCGTTGAGGTAATATTTGCGCTAGCCCCGAGCGCGTTTGTGCTTGCGATTGTCCCCGACCCAGCGCGCGATGAGTGTCACGACGCCAAAGGCTGCTAATGCTTGAATATACAGACCAAGGCTGGCCTCTGCTGGATGCGGGGCGAACCAGTTGATCGCCTGCATGATGAGCAGGACCGCAAGCAAAACAAGCGGCGGGCCAATCGGGCCCTGTGTGCGCTTCATGTACCAGTAGATCGCGCCAACAGTGATGCCGATCTCCAGAGGAATTGCGACCCATGGCAGATTCCACAGACCCAGGCCATAAACTTGATCACCGCCGGCCAATGTCAAATCGGGACGGTGCGTCAGGAAATCGAGTATCCAGTGAGAAAGGACGACTAATCCGGCAAGCAATCCTGCAACTGCATCGCGTAGCAAGGCGAATACGAGCAACCCGAATACAACCGCCCAAATCCCGCTGCCCAACAGACTATGCGTGTAAGGCATATTATAGAGGTCAAACGGGACCATCGCGGTTGCTCCCGGCTCGATCCGCATAGCCTCAATGCCAACGATCGCGAACGCGAAGAACGCCCAGTCGACCAATTGAGCGGCGATGAACAATGTGCCCAGCTTGGGAGCTCGGCGGCTGACCGCGGCCGCTGCAAAAGCCGGGGCAAAATGACCTATAAACATATCTTCACCTAATCATCCTGAGGGTGATCCAAGTGGAGACCGCCGCAGTTGTTCCCGTGGCGAATGAACCCCATACGATATCGGCCAAGCTAATGTGCGTTGACCAAACTTTGAAAGCCGCCTGACTGGTCAGATCGAACGTTGCATAGCAAAGGGCGCCCAGCAGCGCGCCATTCAGCAGCGCGGTCTTGACTTGCCCGCTTTCAATTCCCGGCTTGATTGCGAACCAGCACATTCCGGCGAGGTAAATTAGATAGAACGCTGCCGCGGGCGCGATGCGGAAATTTTCCGCCATGATTTCACCAATCACCGGCTCATAGAGATTGGGACCCGCCCAGCTCAGCCAGATCGAATCCAGAATGCCGAACACGATACCGGCGGAAACGTAGGCTATCACCCACTTTGTCATTCGCGACTCCCATTCTATTGCATCGCAGCTTGACCGTCTGCATCAGGGCGGTCAATGCTTCTTGCCAGTCAGGGGATCAGAAAAGACGTGTCAGAGACAGACTTCAGCCAATTGAATTTCGAACAGGCATTGATTGCACTTGAAGAAGTGGTGCAGCAGCTGGAAAGCGGGAGCGTTCCGCTGGATCAATCGATTTCGCTTTATGAACGTGGTGAGAAGTTGCGAAAGCTGTGCCAAGCCCGGCTCGATGATGCGCAAGCACGCATTGAAAAGATCGTGACGGACGGCGACGGCGCGGCCAGTTCGACTATACCATTCGATACTGACGGATAAGGCGGTGTCCGCGAGGATGGATCACAGCCTATTGAAAGAAGGTCTCGCGCGGGTTCAACGCGAAGTGGACAGCGTTTTCGATGCTATTTTGCCGGTGCCAAAGGACAGTCGGGCGCGTTTGGTAGAGGCCATGCGCTACGCAGCGATTGGCGGCGGCAAGCGGGTTCGCCCGCTGCTGTTGGTTAGCACAGCCGAACTGTTCGGTGTGAACCGGGATGCTGCTTTGCGTGCAGCCTGCGCGGTGGAAGCGATCCATGTCTACTCCCTGATCCACGATGACTTGCCGTGCATGGATGACGATGCGCTCCGCCATGGGAAGCCTACTTTGCATGTGGAGTTTGATGAGGCAACTGCGGTGCTAGCAGGCGATTCATTACATGCGCTCGCGTTTGAAATTCTTGCTGATACGGAAACCAGCGAAGATCCCTTCACTCGTTCCGAATTGATCCTGACACTCGGCACCGCCAGCGGTAAAGACGGCATGGCAGGCGGTCAGATGATGGACATGATGGCCGAAGATGAGGACTATGATCTCCACACGATCACGCGCTTGCAGCAACTGAAAACCGGTGCTTTGCTGGCCGCTTCTGTCGAGATGGGTGCGATCATGGGTCACGTTCCGCCAGAGGGAAGGGGGCACCTACGCGCCTATGCCCGAGATATCGGCTTGGCGTTTCAAATCGCAGATGACCTGCTCGATGTGGAAGGCGATGCCGAAAAAGCAGGAAAGGCCCTGCGCAAGGATGAGAACCAGGGCAAGCAGACCTTTGTGGCTTTGATGGGCGTGGACAAGGCCCGTGAGCAGGCGCGCGCGCTGGTCGACCAGGCAATCGGTCATTTGTCAGTGCACTGCGATGATGCCAAGATGCTGGCCGCAGTCGCGCGTTATATTGTGGAGAGGGACAGGTGAAGAAACGTATAGGGATTTATCCGGGCACGTTTGACCCGATCACTCTGGGCCATATGGACATTATCGAACGCGGCGCGAAGCTGGTTGATGAGCTGATAATCGGTGTGACGACCAATGCCGCCAAATCGCCCATGTTCTCCGATGATGAGCGTATCGCGATGGTAGAGCGCGAGGTTGCCGGGATCGGTGATGACAACATTCGAGTAGTCGGGTTTGACTCCCTATTGGTCGACTTTGCCGATGAAATGGGTGCCAGCACTGTCATTCGCGGAATCCGGGGCGTCACAGATTTTGAATATGAATACCAACTCACCGGCATGAACCGCCAACTCAATCATGATGTCGAGACAGTGTTCCTGATGGCAGATATTTCATTGCAGCACATCGCGAGCAGGCTGGTCAAAGAGGTTGCGATCTACGGCGGAGAGATATCAAAGTTCGTGACTGCTTCCGTGCGCGAAGACGTGATCGCGCGAGTGCCGAAGCAACGCACTGTGTAGAGTGGGGCGATCATTCATTGCGGCGACAGATGCTTGCCGCTAGATCGCTTGTCAGAAAATCAGGACTTTAAGATCGCGTGACCTTGAACATGATGAAGAAAATACTCGTAGCCACTATCTCAGCGGGCTTGATGAGCCTGCCGGCCGCAGCTCCTGCGCAAGATGCTGAGGCTGATGTCGTTGAACAGGCGCCAGTTTCTGCGGCGCAATATTCAATTGATTATGACGTGGCAGCGGACCCTGACAACGTTTGGCTGCTCGATCTGTCGAATGGTGAGCGTGTTGCCATCCGTTTGATGCCTGCTTGGGCGCCCAACCATGTCGAGCGTGTCAAGACACTGACCCGGACCGGATTCTACGATGGTGTGATCTTTCATCGTGTGATCGACGGCTTTATGGCGCAAGGCGGCGATCCCACCGGCACGGGGCAGGGCGGCTCCGCGATGCCTGACCTGGAGGAAGAGTTTAATCCGCGTCCGCATATACGCGGAACCGTATCGATGGCCCGCGCAACAGATGAGAACAGCGCGAATAGCCAGTTCTTCATTGTGTTCTATCCTCGTTTCAGTCTGGACAAGCGCTACACCAATTTTGGTCGGGTGATTTCAAACATGGAAGGGGCGGATACGATTAATCGCGGCGAGCCGCCTGCAAATCCGACGCGGATTCTGCAAGCCAGCATTGCTTCGGACAATAGGCCGCAGGTGTTCCCGCAGCCTGAGGCGCCGGTTGAAGAAGAGATCACCGCCGATCTTCTCAGCGCGCCGCTGAACTAATCTCTCTTTCCATTGCGATTGGTGCACCTTAAGGCGCGCCAATTATGCGTGTTGATCTATTTGACTTCGAGCTTCCGCAAGAGCTGATTGCGCTTCGGCCCGCGCGGCCTCGCGATGCTGCTCGCATGCTATATGTTCCGGGCGAGGGCGCATTTGAAGACTTGGGTGTGCGGGACTTGCCCAAACTTCTAAATCGCGGCGATGTGCTCGTGTTCAATGACACCCGGGTCATTCCCGCGCAGTTAGAGGGCCGTCGAGCAGGGGGCGAGGCCAAGATCGGAGCGACCTTGCACAAGCGCGAGGACCTGCGCCGCTGGATTGCGTTTATCCGCAATGCGAAGCGTCTGAAGGAAGGCGATCAGATCATTTTCGGCGGCGGTGTGACGGCCATTGCCGAGGGCCGCAATGCCGATGGCAGTTTCACACTTTTGTTCGAAGGCGATGAGCCGGTTGAAGTTCTACTGGACCGTGCAGGTACAATGCCCTTGCCGCCCTATATAGCGGGCAAGCGCCAGATCGACGCGCAGGATTATGAAGATTACCAGACGATGTTTGCGCAAGAGGATGGCGCTGTGGCTGCACCAACGGCTTCCTTGCATTTCACAGAACGCCTGGTTTCAGAATTGGATGCTGCCGGCATACAGCGCGAAACGCTGACCCTTCATGTGGGTGCCGGCACATTCCTGCCGGTTAAGGCTGATGACACCGATGACCATCAGATGCATTCGGAATGGGGCCGGATTACGCCTGAAGTTGCGGAGCGCTTGAATGCCGTCCGCGCAGCCGGCGGGCGGATTATTGCGGTTGGTACCACTTCGCTGCGTCTGATCGAGAGTGCAGCGCGCGAAGATCGAACCATCGCACCCTTCGAAGGGGACACGGATATTTTCATCACGCCGGGATACCGTTTCAACGGTGTAGACGGGTTGATGACAAACTTCCATTTGCCGAAATCTACGCTGATGATGCTGGTCAGTGCGCTTATGGGGCAGGAGCGCATGATGCAGGCATATGCACATGCGATAAATGCGAACTACCGTTTCTATTCCTATGGTGACTCCTCGCTATTGCTGCCCTAATCGGTGGAAATGAGCGAACCCATTCTGGAGCTGCGCGGTCTGACCAAGGTCTATCCGGGCGGTTTAAAAGCACTCGATTCTGTTGATCTGGATATCCGCCGGGGCGAGATATTCGCGCTGCTTGGCCCAAATGGCGCGGGCAAGACCACGCTGATTGGGGCGGTGTGTGGGCTGGTGCGCCCAACCGCGGGTACTATGCACGCATTCGGTTATGATCTGGCCAAGGATTGGCGCAGGGCAAGGGCGCGGATTGGGCTTGTCCCGCAAGAGCTCTCTACCGACATGTTCGAACCAGTGATTGATGCGGTCAGCTATTCGCGAGGACTGTTCGGACACCCGCCTGATCCCGGCAGGATAGAAGAGATCCTGCGCGCGCTCAGCCTGTGGGACAAGCGCAAAGACCGGATCATGGCGCTGTCAGGGGGTATGAAGCGACGGGTTCTGATTGCAAAGGCTCTCGCGCATGAGCCAGACCTGCTCTTCCTCGATGAACCCACCGCTGGTGTTGATGTCGAACTACGCAAGGGTATGTGGGAGCTGATCGGACAAATGCGCGCTCGCGGCGTCACGGTCATTCTCACCACCCATTATATCGAGGAAGCCGAGGAGATGGCGGACCGCGTTGGTATCATCAATAATGGGCGATTGCTGATGGTCGACGACAAAGCTGCGATGATGCAGCGCCTAGGCCGGACGGAGGCAATCATCACTTTGTCCGAGCCTCTTTCGCAATTGCCAAGCGCGATCGCGAACTTTCCCGTCACTATCGAACAAGCCGGGATGGCGCTTTGCTATCGCGGCGGAGACGGCACTGGAAAAGGGAAAGCCGAGGTCGCAAACCTCACTAAAGCGCTGTCAGCAGCAGGCATCGATTACACCGGCATTGACGTGCACGAGAGCTCACTGGAAGACATCTTTGTGTCGCTGCTTGGCGAAGGGGAGGCCGCATGACGGGTTTCAACTTTCGCGGCGCATGGTCGATCTTCAAACGCGAGATAATCCGCGCGTTCCGCACCGCGTTCCAGTCTATCCTTGCGCCAGTCCTGACGACTTCGCTCTATTTCATTGTGTTCGGATCGGCGATCGGTAGCCGGATGGAGCCGATTGACGGCGTGCAGTACGGCGCTTTTATCATCCCTGGTCTGCTGATGTTGACCTTGCTGGGTGAGACAACTTCGAACTCAAGTTTCGGCATTTACATGCCGCGGTTCACGGGCACCATCTACGAACTGCTTTCTGCGCCCGTTGGTGTCGCGGAAACACTGATTGGTTTTGTCGGAGCGGCAGCCGCGAAGAGCCTGATACTGGCCAGCATCATCCTGATGACCGCAAACCTGTTTGTTGACTACACCATCGCGCATCCGATCCTCGCGGTGATCTATATCATGCTGGTCGCTGCAAGCTTTTCACTCTTCGGTTTCATCCTGGGTGTGTGGGCAGACAACTTCGAGAAGCTTGGCATCATTCCGATGTTGTTTTTGACCCCTCTCACATTCCTGGGCGGTACGTTCTATTCGATCGACATGTTGCCAGAGCCGTGGGACAAGATCGCGCTCGCCAATCCGATCGTTTATCTTGTCAGCGGATTGCGTTGGACATTCTACGGCAGTGGAGACGTAAGCTTTGGCCTATCTCTGGGTATTACGCTGGGATTCTTGGCTGCCTGTACCGCGATAATCGCGTTCATCTTCAAGACTGGTTGGCGCTTGAGAGCTTAGTCTAACGGGTAAGTGTGGTGCTTCATTACCACACCATTCAACTATCGATAACTCATCAGAAAATGCGACTTCGAGTTGCCTTGTTGGGCCAGAGTCCGGGGACGATATACAAAGCGCCGCTCGCCCCCTGAGCGGTGATGAAGGAAAAATACACATGAAAACGCAACTTGTAGCGGGCTTGCTCGCTGCGGCTATGATGACACCTGCAGCAGCTTTGGCTCAGGATTCGAATGAAAACGAAACGTTCATCGGCGTATCGGTCGGCTACCATGACCTTGGCGTCGGTTCGGACGAAGCCGACGGAGTGGAACTTGACGATGCAAGCCCGATTTTCGGCGTAGTTGCAGGCGCGGATTTCTCCATCGGGGGCTATCTGTTCGCAGGTGTTGAAGGCAACTTCCACTTCGGCACAGATGCAGTGGACTATGAATATGGTGCGCTGGCTCGCTTCGGTATCGCCGATTCAAGCGGCACCAAGTACTACCTGCGCGGTGGCTACCAGGAGATCGAACTGGACGTTGAAGAGATTCTGGATATCGAGCTTGACGATGGCGAGTTGGACGGAGTGGACACCAGCGAAGGTGATCTGATCGTCGGTGCGGGTATCGATATTCCGCTCGCTGGCGGGAAACTCCGGTTCAATGTTGATACGGTTTCGTTCGACACGGTCCGCGGCACCACAGGATTCGTATTCTCTTTCTAAGCATCGAGAATCAGGAACAGGCCGGCGGTGCTATGCATCGTCGGCCTTTCTTTTGAGTGACATGATGTTCTGTGGCGGCTAGCGGGTAGCGCCATGAGCGTGCGGTTCAAATTCACTATAAGCGCCACGGACGGCAAGGCCCGCACGGGCCGTATCGAGATGCAGCGTGGCGATATTCGCACGCCTGCTTTCATGCCCGTTGGTACTGCAGCTACGGTCAAGGCAATGAAGCCGGAGACTGTGCGTGAGATCGGCGCGGACATTATCCTTGGCAACACCTATCACTTGATGCTGCGCCCTGGTGCAGAACGGGTTGCGCGTCTTGGCGGGCTGCATAAGTTCATGAACTGGCAGCGGCCGGTCCTGACCGATAGCGGGGGCTATCAAGTGATGAGCCTGTCCGATCTGCGCAAGTTAACCGAGCAAGGGGTCGAGTTTCGCAGCCATATCGATGGCTCCAAACATATGCTCACGCCAGAACGATCGATGGAGATCCAGCGATTGCTTGGATCCGACATAGTCATGGCGTTTGATGAATGCCCGCGCGCGGACCAACCGCGCGACGTGATCGCAGAAAGCATGGAACTCTCGATGCGCTGGGCACAACGTAGCCGGGACGGGTTTGATAGCGGTGGAGAACACGCAGCAAAGTCAGCCTTGTTTGGCATTCAACAGGGCGCACTTGACGAGGATTTGCGCAAGATCAGCGCGCAGAAGCTCACTGAGATTGGCTTTGATGGCTATGCCGTGGGCGGGCTTGCTGTTGGTGAGGGGCAAGAGGCGATGTTCGCAACGCTCGACTTTGCGCCAGATCAGCTACCGCAAGACAAGCCGCGCTATCTTATGGGGGTTGGCAAGCCGGATGATCTGGTAGGAGCGGTGGAGCGAGGTATCGATATGTTCGATTGTGTGCTTCCCACGCGATCAGGCCGAAATGGCCAAGCCTTTACCTGGAACGGCCCGCTCAATTTGCGCAATGCAAAGCACGCGGAGGATACAGGCCCGCTGGACGATAAATGTGCATGCCATGTCTGCAATACGTACTCACGCGCTTATCTGCATCACCTTCAGAAATCGGGAGAGATACTCGGGGCGATGCTGGTGACCGAACACAACCTCAGCTTTTACCAACAGCTGATGCAAGGCATGCGCGATGCGATTGCCGAGGGTCGGTTCGGAGCATTCGCGATTGAATTCAGGCGAAATTATCTTGGCTGAAACGAAAAGGGCGGCCCAAGTGGACCGCCCTTTTTCTGTGTAATGTCCTCGCGGATTAGCGCGAGTAGAACTCGACCACGAGGTTAGGTTCCATCGTTACCGGATACGGAACCTCGTCAAGCTTTGGCACGCGTGTAAACTGAACTTTGTCATTGCCGTCAGGGGCAACATAGTCAGGAATTTCACGCTCTGGCAGGCTCTGTGCTTCGATAACCAGTGCCATTTCCTTGGCCTTGCTGCCGAGGCTGATCACATCGCCTACGTCACAACGACGTGATGCGATGTTGCACTTCACACCGTTCACATAGATGTGGCCATGCGAAACGATCTGACGTGCCGCAAAGATCGTCGGTGCAAACTTTGCGCGATACACGATCATGTCGAGACGGCGCTCAAGCAAACCGATCAGGTTCTGACCGGTGTCGCCTTTGAGCTTGGTTGCATCCTTGTAGGTAGAGCGGAACTGCTTCTCGGTTACGTCGCCGTAATAGCCCTTGAGCTTCTGCTTGGCGCGCAGCTGCAAGCCGAAATCGCTCATCTTGCTTTTGCGGCGCTGACCATGCTGGCCCGGGCCGTAGGAACGCTTGTTCACTGGGGAATTGGGACGACCCCAGATGTTTTCGCCCATCCGGCGGTCAAGTTTATGCTTCGAGCTGGTACGCTTCGTCATACATCATTCCTTCAAATTGCATGAGCCGCCCCTGTGGCGGCCATTTAACCCGGCCTCGCTGCGTTTGAAACATTCTCAAACGCGGCTACCGCTTCACCGGGGTGCGGAGCCAATTTGCGAAGGCGCGCAGATAGCAGGATTGTGCACTGCGTCAAGAGGGAGAGTGGAGATCAGATGCCCTCTCGACAAACGCGCTGCAAGGCTTAAGAGCGCGCGCATGAATGACACAATTATCATGCCTGACGAATGCACTTCGATGGTGGAGGTGCGTGCAGGCGTAGATGCTACCGATCAAGAGCTTGTCGCTCTGCTTGAGCGGCGCTTCGGCTATATGCGCGCAGCAGCGCGCATCAAACCATCGCGTGACACTGTGCGGGACGAAGACCGAAAAGCTGCGGTGATCAATTCAGCAGGCGATGCCGCCGACGCAAGGGATGTTCCGCGCGATCGCATCGAGGCAATCTGGGATATTCTGGTCGAGAACTCGATCGCCTATGAATTCGAAATCTGGGACGCAACGCGCGATTGACCTAAATCGCGTCCCAGCGACGAATTGTGTTCAATTGCCGCGGTTGAATTCGCGCCATTCCTGGCTGGTCATGCACACGCGTTCTTTCTTGCGCGAACCCATCCCGGTGCTAATCCGGCGGCAAATCCGCTTGTCTTCGGCTTTCTGCTCTTGGGCTTGATCTGTCTTAGGCTCTTCAGCTTCGGAAGCAGTTTGAGCTGGTTCTGCCTGCGCGATCATCGCAAGTGCCAATAAAGTCGAAAACATTTACAAATCCTATGGTTGGAAGGGGATCGGGTGCTAATACTGCGCAGCCATACAACTGTCGAGACTTGAACGGCCAGCTTGTATTTGTGTTCCGATTTATTCGCGATCCTTGCGATCAAGCGACGACAAAACACCGCGAAGTGTCCGCACTTGCAAGTGATCCCAGCCTGGCTTGGTCAGAACTGTACGTAAGGTCCGCCGGGTAGCCTCTGCCCGGGCTTCCGGCAGGAAATAGCCCTTAGGTTCAAGCATCCGCTCTAGATGTCCGATCAATCCTTCAAGTTTTTCCTGCGGGGCAGGGGGAAGAACTTCCTCCTCCGCCGTAGGCTGAACCAGATCGGCCTGTTTTGACCATTCGTAGGCGCACAGGATCACAGCTTGTGCGAGATTTAGTGACCCGAACTCAGGGTTGATCGGAACTGTCAGGATCGTTCTCGCTAAAGCCACATCCTCGGTTTCGAGGCCTGACCGTTCAGGGCCGAACAGGATCGCGCTCTTTCCGCTTTCGGCATGGATCGCACTGCCCGCCTCATCCGGCCCGGCCACCGGCTTGGTCACACCGCGCTTGCGAACAGTTGTGGCATAGACGTGGGCGCAATCCGCGACAGCTTCGGCTGTAGTCTCGTATACTTTTGCGCGTTCAAGCACGATATCCGCGCCTGCTGCTGAGGGACCGGCGTCGGGGTTGGGCCAGCCATCGCGCGGCGCCACGATACGCATTTCGGTTAGCCCGAAGTTGAGCATGGCGCGCGCTGCCTTGCCGATATTCTCTCCCAATTGCGGGCGAACCAGCACAAAGACGGGCTGGTTACTTTGCCCCATCAATTGCGGCTTCCTGCACAGTGCTGGCAAACTCTTCGAAGTCCTTGGCTTCTGAGAAGTCGCGATAGACGCTGGCAAAGCGGATATAGGCCACGCTGTCGATCTGGCGTAGTCCGTCCATCACCATGCCGCCTATGCGGGAGGAGGCGACTTCGGGATCGCCCGCTGTTTCAACCTGCCTCTGAATTCCTGAGACAAGCTGATCGATCCGCTCCTGCTCCACGCCGCGTTTGCGGCAGGCGAGAGTAACCGATTGCTCCAGCTTGCTGCGATCGAATGCTTCGCGCCGGTCACCGCTTTTGACGACGATGACCTCGCGCAGCTGAACGCGTTCAAAGGTCGTGAAACGTGCACCACAGCTTGAGCATTGCCGGCGTCGCCTGATCGAGGTGTTGTCCTCAGTCGGGCGGCTGTCTTTGACCTGGGTGTCATCATGGGCGCAAAATGGGCAGCGCATGGGCTGTTTAAGCTATCCCGCTATTTCTTAACGCGGCTGTAGATCGCGATGCCCACGCCAGCGATAAGACCGACAGGCCACGTCACTACAGGCAAAACCGCCCCCGCGACGGCACCGACGGCTGCACCGGTAAGAACAGGCTTGGTTCCAGGGTGCTTTGCGCCCCCTTTTGCAATGCCCACGACTTCGTCTTTCACATCTTCGAAGACGTTGCTTTCTTGAGGGGTCTTGTCAGTCATAATCTAGCTCTCCGGGTAGACAGGAAAAGCTGTGCACAGCTCCGATACCCGGCCGCGCACGGCTTCTTCAACCTGAGCATCGCCTTCTGGACCATTCTTGGCAAGTCCGTCGACCACTTCTGCGATCAGCGCGCCAACTTTGCGGAATTCAGCTGGTCCGAACCCGCGTGTAGTTCCGGCAGGGGTGCCTAAACGAACACCGCTCGTCACAAACGGACTGCGGGTGTCATAAGGAATGCCGTTTTTGTTGCAGGTAAGCCATGCCCGGTCGAGGCCCGCTTCGGCAGACTTTCCGGTCACATCCTTGGCAGTCAGATCGACCAGCATAGAGTGGTTGTCCGTGCCGCCTGAAACGATGCGCAGACCGTTTTCCTCTAGGCTGGCCGCCAATGCGCGCGCGTTTTCAACCACAGCATGCGCGTAAGTCTTGAAATCTGGGCGAAGCGCTTCGCGGAACGCCACTGCTTTGGCTGCGACGACATGCATCAGCGGGCCGCCCTGCATGCCGGGAAAAACCGCCATGTTGATCGGCTTGGTCAGTTCCTCATCGTTCCACAGGATGATGCCTGAGCGTGGACCACGCAGGCTCTTGTGCGTTGTGCTGGTCACCACATGAGCATGCGGGAAGGGTGAGGGGTGCGCGCCGCCCGCGACCAGGCCCGAAATATGGCTCATGTCGACCATCAGATACGCACCGACTTCATCGGCAACTTTGCGGAATGCCCCCCAATCCCAAACGCGTGAATAGGCAGTGCCGCCTGCGATGATGAGCTTAGGCTTATGCTCCTTCGCAATCGCCATCACATCGTCCATGTCGATGCGTTCGTCTTCCTTGCGCACGCCATAGGCGACCGGGTTGAACCATTTACCGCTCATGTTGACGGGCGAGCCGTGAGTGAGGTGACCGCCCGAGTTCAGATCCAGCCCCATGAATGTGTCGCCCGGCTGCAGCAGGGCAAGGAACACCGCCTGGTTCATCTGGCTGCCCGAATTGGGTTGCACATTTGCGAAGTTGCATCCGAAGAGCTCTTTCGCGCGCTCTATTGCGAGTGTTTCAACTACATCGGCATAGTCACAACCGCCGTAATAGCGTTTGCCCGGATAGCCCTCGGCGTATTTGTTTGTGAAGACACTGCCAGTTGCTTCGAGCACGGCCTTGGACGCGATATTTTCAGACGCAATCAGTTCTATCTTGTCTTGCTGGCGTTTAAGCTCTTTGCCGACCGCCTCTGCGATTTCAGGATCGGCTTCGGCCAGGCTGTCGTGCCAGAAATGGCGCATGATATCGGTATTGGTAGAAGGTGCTGTGCTCATTGGAGAGGCTCAATCGTGTCGGTGTCAAAGGGCGGGTTGGACAATTTGTCGACGCGGCGCTGGTGCCGCCCGCCGGCAAATTCGGTGTCTAGAAAAGTTGCAACGCAGGCCTTGGCCATTTCGATCCCGACCAGCCGCGCGCCCATGGCGATGCAGTTTGCGTCATTATGCTCGCGGCACAAGGCAGCCGACAGAGGCTCTGACACCAATGCGCAGCGCACAGCAGGGTTGCGATTGACGCTCATCGAGATTCCAATCCCGCTGCCGCACAAGGCAATGCCGCGCTCTGCTGTGCCATCCGCCACAACTTCGGCCAGTTTGTAGCCATAATCGGGGTAATCGACGCTGTCGGTCGAATGTGGCCCAAGATCGGCAACCTCGTGCCCGGCTTCCATCAGCCACTCTGCAAGCTCTGATTTGAGCTCGGTGGCGGCGTGGTCAGATGCAATCGCGATACGCATGTAGACCACATAGTGAAGGGGGATGATTCTCTCTACCCCGAATACCGGTTTTTCTACGACGATCTGTGATCAGTTGACCTGCTTGCGCGCCCATGCCCACAGCTTCTTCGCTTCGGCTGCTGCTTTGCCGGTCGCATCGATCTCTGAAGCAACCTCGCCCTTGGCAGAGGAGCGGTGGAAATCCGCGCGTTCTCCGAAGGTTACGGGGCAGGTCTTTAGACCAAATTGTTTCGCGGTTTCTTTGGCTTCCGTGATCTGGCGGGTCGCGCCAGAAGGCACGGCGTTGAGTACGACGAAAGCGGGCTTACCCGCAAACTCGATCATCTCTGCGACCGTTTCGAGGGCGTGCAGATCAAATGCGCGCGGGCGAGAGGGAATAAGGATGAGATCCGCTGCCTTGATCGCTTCTCGCATCGCGGCCTCGGCATGCGGTGGCGTGTCAATCACCACCACCTCGACTTCGTCTTGCTTGTGCGCTCGCTCTATCGTCTTGGATAGGCGGGCAGGGGGGCTGGTGACAACGAGAGGATAGAAGTCACCGCGCCAGTCGCCCCATGCGGCCGCCGTCGCTTGCGGGTCGGTATCAATGACACAGGCGGGTTGCTTCGCCTGGGTGGCACTCGCTGCCAGATGCAAGGCGATGGTGGTTTTGCCCGATCCACCTTTCTGGCTGATGACGGCGATAGTTGGCATGGTTCAACTCTCGAATTGTTGCGCTGCACAATGAGTATAGCAATTCAAGTTCTTTGACGAGCGTGCCTTGTTCAAGAGAGGTGGAAAAGCGAACTAGAATTTGGTCAGCGGTCAAAGTAGCCAAGTCTGCGGGCTTGGCATGGGTTTGTGCGACACAGACTTCATCAGTGAAAGAACAATTCGCACACCACAGAAGATTAGGATTGGCAGCATGATGATCAGCAATGAGATACCCGTCACGGTAGCCACGTCGTCAAAGTCGAAATTCAAACCAGCGGTTTCCGCAAAGATCGACGCTACTAGGGCTATCACTACGATCACTAGTGGGGTCAAGAATACGATCCAGAATGTTCGGATCAGGTATCTAAAGTGTGATGGCTCCCATTCCTCTTCGTCGTGGCGCTCGAAGTAGTAAGCAAGCGCAACGCCGATAAGGGCAAAGAACGGAACGAAGTAGGTCCCCAGAAATAGTGCGCCTACTATCAAAGGCCTATTCGACAGGACGTTTGCTAAGCCGCCTCCGTTGTGCCCACTTTCCACTTCAAACTTTCGCTTACTGATCCAGGAACGAACGCATTTTGCGGCTACGGCTCGGGTGCTTCAATTTGCGCAGAGCCTTCGCTTCGATCTGACGAATACGTTCGCGGGTAACCGAGAACTGTTGGCCCACTTCTTCCAGAGTGTGATCGGTGTTCATGCCAATGCCGAAGCGCATGCGCAGAACGCGTTCTTCACGTGGAGTAAGCGAGGCAAGCACGCGGGTGACCGTTTCCTTGAGGTTGGCTTGGATCGCGGCATCCACAGGGATGATCGCGTTCTTGTCCTCGATGAAATCACCCAAATGCGAATCTTCTTCGTCACCGATAGGCGTTTCGAGCGAAATCGGTTCCTTGGCGATCTTCATCACCTTGCGAACCTTTTCCAGCGGCATGGAGAGGCGCGCTGCCATTTCCTCAGGAGTGGGCTCACGGCCTTCCTCGTGCAGGAATTGGCGACTTGTGCGTACCAGCTTGTTGATCGTCTCGATCATGTGGACCGGGATACGGATTGTGCGAGCCTGATCGGCAATTGAACGCGTGATCGCCTGGCGGATCCACCAAGTGGCGTAGGTGCTGAACTTGTAGCCACGGCGGTATTCAAACTTGTCGACCGCCTTCATCAAGCCGATGTTACCTTCCTGAATAAGATCAAGGAATTGCAGGCCGCGATTGGTGTATTTCTTAGCGATCGAAATGACGAGACGAAGGTTCGCCTCAACCATTTCCTTCTTGGCGATACGCGCTTCACGCTCGCCCTTCTGCACCATATTCACGATGCGGCGAAGTTCAGGCAGCGCCATACCGGTCTGGCTGGCGATATCGGCGATTTCGGTACGAATGCGGTCAATCGCGTCGGCTTCCTTGTCAGCGAAAGCAGCCCACTTCTTGTCTTTCTTGGCGTTGGCTTTCAGCCAGGTATCGTCCAGCTCATTGCCAACATAGACCTTAAGGAAGTCGATCCGCTTCACCTTATGACGCTCTGCCAAGCGCAGCATCTGTCCACCCAAAGCAGTCAGGCGACGATTGAAGGCATAGAGGTTGTCGACCAGAAATTCGATCTTGGTGGCATGGAACTGCATGCTTTCCACTTCACCGGTCAGCTCGTCACCAAGCTTCTCGTAGCGGTTTTCCTTGGCTTTCGGGAATTCATTGCCAGCGCCGAGTGTTTCGACACGCTCGGCCTGGAGCTTTTCGAACTTCTTAAAGGTCTGCGTGATGCGCGCAAAGCGCTCGATTGCATCAGGCTTTAGCGCTTCTTCCATCTGCGCGAGCGACATGGTGTTGTCTTCTTCTTCATCGTCGTCGCTTTTCTTGCCTTCGCCGTCTTCGCCTTCTTCGCCGTCCTCATCATCATCTACGTCGTCATCATCGACGATTGTAGGACCTGCAGTCTCTTCAGAGATTTCATCATCATCGTCATCCTCGGCGCCTTCCTCCAGCTTTTCTGCTGGCGGCTCCTTGGAAAGCATTGCGTCGAGATCCAGGATCTCGCGCAGCTGCATCTCTTCATTGTTGAGAGCTTCTGACCACTGAATGATCGCGTGGAATGTAATCGGGCTTTGGCAAAGGCCCATGATCATCATGTCACGGCCGGCCTCGATGCGCTTGGCAATAGCGATTTCGCCTTCGCGGCTGAGCAATTCCACCGCGCCCATTTCGCGCAGATACATGCGCACTGGATCGTCGGTCCGGTCACCAGTCGTTGTCTTCTTGGCAGCCGCAGCCGCTGCCGGCTTCTTTGCGTCTTTCTTGCCTTCATCGACCTGCATTTCGGCCACTTCGGCTTCTTGCTCGGCTTCAGCTTCAGCCTCTTCGTCGTTCTCGACGATCTGCACGCCCATTTCAGACAGCGCGGTCTGGACGTCCTCGATCTTCTCGGAATCCATATCTGTTGGCAAAGCTTCATTCAGCTCGTCCAGTGTGACGTAGCCTTTCTTCTTTGCCTTGGTCATCAGCTTCTTGATCGAAGCTTCGTTGAGGTCGATCAGCGGAGCGTCGTCATCTTTGTTCGGGGCGCTTTTTGTCCGTGAAGCCATAGGTCCAAATCAGTCCGTGTTCATGTCGGAGAGTTGCTCGATTTCAGCACCCTCGCGAGAAATTTCTGTCTCGGCCGGTTTCCCGGCCTTGCGTCGTCCAAATTCCTTTAGACGTAAATTCAGTGTAGCTAACCGTTCCCGCAAACGCGTCTGCTCTGCAAACGCCCCCTCTGGATCTTCATCAAACCGCGCCTTTGCCGCCTCCAAGGCTGACAAAAGCGCCGGCCTCTCGACCAGTAACGCAACGGCTTCAGCCAATTCCTCGCACGCATCTACCGGGTCGGTGCTTTCTCGCAGGAAAGCGTATCGTCTATTATCCGGTGGGGCGGGAAGGCCTTCCGCGCCTGATATGGCGACTTGCCCGTGCGAATCAAGCGATTCTGACAGTTCGAGCAAGCTTTCGACAGTTTCTGTCATTTTTGCATCATTCTGTGCGAGTTTACCTAGCGCCTCTGTGTGCCGGATAATCTCATTTGGATGCTGCAAAAGACCATGGAGCACCGCACGTGTAAACTCGTCGCGCGCGCCGCCGGATAGGGTATGTTGCAACTTGGAGGCGGCATCATTGGAAAGGCGTGGGGTCGGCTGCCAGGTGGAGCGTGCCCCGGATTTCCAATCGCGTTTCGGGCGGGTCGGAAAAGCGAAATTGGAAAAGCGCTCCAGCAATTCGCGTTTGTACAGCGCGCGAATATCAGGATGCTGGATCGTATCGACATGCTCGAGCAAACGCGCTTTCAGGCCAGCCTTGTCTTCTGGCGTGCTAAGTTCCTGCGCATCGCGTTCAAATGTCCATAACGTGTCGAGCAGGCTGGCAGGGCTCGCGAGCAATTTTTCAAGCGCGCCCACACCCTGTGTGTTAATCAGATCATCCGGATCGAGCCCGGCGGGCAAGCGAACAATCGACAATGTCTTTCCGGGTTGCAGCATTGGCAAAGCACGCCCGATCGCTCGCATGGCTGCACGTCGTCCGGCATTGTCGCCATCGAAACACAATACTGGTGCATCGACCAAACGCCACAGCAAGGTCAGCTGGTTTTCTGTTAGCGCGGTGCCGAGCGGCGCAACCGCATCAGCCATGCCTGCATTAGCTAGCGCGATGACATCCATATAGCCTTCGACCACGACCAAGCGATTGGTCTGGCGGCTCGCAGGCCCGGCGCGGTGCAGATTGTAAAGCGTGCGCCCTTTGTCGAACAGCGGCGTATCGGGCGAGTTTAGATATTTCGCCACGCCATCGCGCGATTCAAGAATGCGCCCGCCGAATGCGATCACCCGGCCTCGCTGATCCTGGATGGGCAGCATCAACCGGTCACGAAAACGGTCATAGGGTGCTTTGTCTTCAACACTGATCTGCATTCCGCTTTCGACCAACATTGCGTCATCGAAGTCAGACAAAGCGCCTTTCAAGGCGACTTTGCTATGAGGCGCATAGCCGAAGCCGAATTCTTCGACGATCCGGCGACTGAAACCGCGCGTTCGCAGATACTCGCGCGCATGCTCTCCGTCCGGCCCATGCAGATTGGTGGCAAACCACTTCTGAGCCGCTTCCGTTACATCGACCAGGCTGGCCCGCTTCTCCGCGCGTTTTGCCGCAACAGGATCGGGAGCCGGAACCTCCATCCCTGCCTGCGCAGCCAGTTCCTTGATCGCGTCAATGAAGGGCAGCCCGCGCTGGTCGGTCATCCATGAAATGACATCGCCATGTGCCCCGCAGCCGAAGCAGTGATAGAACCCCTTCTGGTCATTGACCGTGAAGCTGGGCGTTTTTTCGTTATGGAACGGGCAGCACGCCTTCCACTCACGCCCTGCGCGCTGCAGCTTGGTCGTCCGCATGATAACGGAAGACAGCGTCACACGCGCGCGCAGTTCGTCCTTCCATTGCGGGGTTATCGACATCGGTTACCAATGCGCGGGATGCGCGCCATGTTCAAGCGTCGGCTGTGGATCAGCCTGTGCCAATCTCAAGAAAGCGCAGCTTTTACCAATCCGCTGGCAAGGCCCATGTCGAGTTCTGCCCCATGGCGCTTCTTCAGCTCGCCCATAACACGGCCCATATCCTTGATCGATTCGGCGCCGACGTCTGCCTTCACCGCTTCGATTGCGGCCTTGGTTGCGGCTACATCCATCATCGCGGGGAGAAACTCTTCGATCACTGCCAGTTCGGCGCGTTCCTGATCCGCCAGCTCCTTGCGGCCGCCATCGTCATACATCTGGATCGATTCCTTACGCTGCTTCGCCATCTTCTGCAGCACTTCGGTAACCAGATCGTCGTCATTGTCCGGTGCCTTGCCAGTCCGTGCCTCGATATCGCGGTCCTTGATCTTGGCGGCGATCAGGCGAAGCGCGGCGGTGCGATCTTTCTCACCTGCCTTCATGGCAGTGATCGTGGCGGCCTTGATGTCATCGCGCAGTTTCGCTTCGGGCATTTGATTGTCTTTCTTGTGGATGGATTCGTATGCAAGCGCCGATAGCGCAAAATACAATGCACAGATAGGTTGACGGACCTGATACGCAAGCTTAGCGGATGGGTCTTAGCGACATCGCCGGAAAACCTTTAACTCGGAGCACCGAAATGGCCTCTGCTGCCTCTCACCCTGCGCAACCCAAAGGCAGCACGGGAGTCTTGGTTCTGGCCGATGGTTCAGTGATCTGGGGCAGGGGGTTCGGCGCGACCGGAGATGCAGTGGGCGAGGTGTGCTTCAACACCGCGATGACCGGCTATCAGGAAGTGATGACCGATCCCAGCTACGCTGCGCAGATCGTTACCTTCACTTTCCCGCATATCGGAAATGTCGGCACCAATGCCGAGGATATCGAGAGCCGCGTTGAAGGCGCGGTGGGTTGCGTGGTGCGCGAGGATGTGACGCAACCGAGCAACTTCCGCAGCATTGAAGGCTTCACCGACTGGATGGCGGCCAATGGCAAGATCGGTCTGTCCGGTGTCGATACGCGCGCGCTGACCCGTCGTATCCGCCTGAGCGGTGCGCCCAACGCGGTGATCGCGCATTCGCCAGAGGGCAAGTTTGATATTCCGGCTCTGATTGCGAAGGCGCAAGGCTGGGCGGGGCTTGAAGGGATGGATCTGGCCAAGGTCGTCACGCGCGAAGTCCGCGAAGACTGGAGTGGCTCTTACTGGCAGCTTGGCAATGGTTATGGGATGGGTGAGGGCGATGCGCGCCCGCACGTGGTTGCGATCGATTATGGTGCGAAGGACAATATCTTCCGCAATCTCGTGCGCGCGGGAGCGAAGGTGACCGTGGTCCCCGCCAAGACTTCACTGGAAGATGTACTGGCGCTGGAGCCGGCGGGCGTGTTCCTCTCAAACGGACCGGGCGATCCGGCGGCGACGGGCGAATATGCCGTGCCAGTGATCCAAGGTGTGCTCGAACGCGACATCCCGCTCTTCGGAATTTGCCTGGGGCATCAGATGTTGGCGCTCGCAGCGGGAGCCAAGACCACCAAGATGCATCAGGGGCACCGCGGCGCGAACCATCCGGTTCAGCGCGTAGGCGCGGGGTGGGGCGACAGCGAAACCCTTGTCGAGATTACCAGCATGAACCACGGCTTTGCGGTCGATGGTGACAGCCTGCCTGACCATGTCGAGCAAACGCATGTCAGCCTGTTCGATGGCTCCAACTGCGGCATTTCAATCAAAGGCAAACAGGCCTTTGGCGTCCAGTACCACCCAGAGGCCTCACCCGGCCCGCAGGATAGCTTCTACCTGTTTGAGAAATTCGTGGGGATGCTACGCTAATGCCCAAACGCACTGACATATCCTCGATCCTCGTTATTGGCGCTGGCCCGATCATCATCGGCCAGGCGTGCGAGTTCGACTATTCCGGCACGCAAGCGATCAAGGCCCTGAAAGAAGAGGGTTATCGCGTTATCCTGGTCAATTCGAACCCGGCGACGATCATGACCGATCCCGAGTTTGCCGATGCGACCTACATCGAGCCGATCACACCCGAAATCGTCGAGAAGATCATCGCCAAGGAACGGCCCGATGCCGTGCTGCCGACCATGGGCGGACAGACCGCGCTCAACTGCGCGTTGTCGCTCAACAAAATGGGCGTGCTGGAGAAATACGGTGTGCAGATGATCGGCGCGGATGCCGAGGCAATCGACAAGGCTGAGGACCGGCTGAAATTCCGCGACGCGATGGACAAAATCGGGCTGGAAAGCGCGCGCAGCGGGATCGCGCATTCATTGGACGACGCACTCGCCGTGCTTGAGCGCACCAAGCTGCCCGCGATCATTCGCC
>JABDKI010000034.1 GCA_013002295.1 Altererythrobacter sp. | reverse complement strand
GCTCGGAACAGTGGCTTTGGCGGTGCCGCTGGCGATCACCTTCATATTTCTGCTGGTAAAGGCTCAGTCGGAAAGATTGGCTCGCGCCGGGCTCGGCCTAACGGTCACATTGGTGCTCTATTCGTTTGCAGAGAACCTGGAAATTCTGGCTTATCTTTACTGGCCAGCGCTGGTGATGACCGGCATCGCGCTAAAATCTGCTCCAGAGAATGCAGTATCCTAGCCTGCTCGATTTGGCACAGTAAGAAGCCGCCAGCTTGCTTTCGCAAACTGACGGCTCCTCCTCCCCAACCTCTAGGCCTAACTGTCTAGCTTGCGGCTTCGACCAGCTCGCGCGCCTTGGGTGCCTTTGTTTTCTCAGCAACCTGTTCGGTCGCGCGCTCGAACAAGCGTATCCAGCGGAGGGTGATTTCCTCAGACTGTCCGCGAACTTCAGTGCGTCCTTGAATGCCCATTTGAACAAGATCTCGCTTTGCAGCATCCAGAATTGCTTGGCTGATCTCGTCTGCATTGCCCATGGTCGCTACAAAACCACCGTTACCGACTTGCTCGGGCAGGCCGTCCACATTGGAGACGATTATCGCGCGACCGGCCATACGCGCTTCAGTTGCGACAAGGCCGAATGCTTCGCTTCTCGACGGGATGATAACAGCGTCACAATCCTCCAGATAAGTGCCAGGAGTGTCGCAGGGGCCAAGGACGCGGACGTTGTCCAGATCAGCCGACAATGCCTCTAGCTTGTCCCTGTCGGGCCCATCGCCAAAGATCGTCAGATCAACGATATCAGGCGGTACATGCCGCATTGCTTCGATGAGTGCGCCGAAATTCTTCACCGGTGCATACCGACCATAGGCGAGCAGCCGCATCTTTTGGCTGCGATGTTTGCGTACGGTATCAATGTCGAACAATTCGGCGCGATCGGTCCAAGAGTAGATCATGGAAAGCTTGTCCGCTTTGATTCCGACCGCCTTTGCAAGCCAGCTTTTCTGCGCATTTGATACGCAGATGAATTCGTCGACAAGTGTCGCAGCGACTTTCAGCATCGCACGAAATCGTGCTTTGGATTTCACATGTGCGCGTTCGAAGCTGGCTGTATAGCTGTGCTCTACATGCACGATCCGCGCTTTGGGATTTCGCGCACGAAGGCTCGCTAGGAAGACCAATCGCTTCCAGGAAAGTGCCATATGATCGACGATCAGATCCGCCTCAACGCAAGGCGCAAGTCTGACGTCTGAATTGACTGGCACTACCCTTGATTGTGCGCGGGCGGCGAGTGCCGGCTCATCAAACAGCGTGAGCGCGCGCGTCACGCCGCCCATTGCAAAGTCGTCCAGCAGATGTGCGACCTTGATCACGCTGCATTCTGCAATAATGGCCGCGTCAAAGCAACAAAGCGATCGCGCCCCAGGATGGCTCCTACAGCGACTGCTCCTGCAGTTATGATGGTCTTGCGTGGCTCCTCGACGAGGATATGCGGTTTCAAGCTGAGCGCTTTGGACAAGAAGTCGCGCGCAAGCTCAAAGTTGCCGAGTTGTACTGATCGACGCGCAAGATAGCGCAGCTGGTAGGCGCGAGCCATGTCGCCATGCTCTGCCACGAATTCAGGCGCATAGCTGCGCAGCTTGCGGAGCATCTTCGTCCAGCTGAGGTATTGCTTCACAACATTGGCGGACAAGGCGCCGGGAATGATGCGATATTCCGTCAACTGGCCCGGGATACCCGCAAATGCGACACTGTGCTTTACGGAAAGCCGGGTCCACATCTCGATATCCTCCGACTGGCGGAAGCTTTCATCAAACCAGCAAAGTCGCGCTGGGTCGTCCGGATTGCGAAAGACCGCCCGATCCAGGGCTGACTTGCGAATAACCGGAGCGCTGCCATTGCCGATCGGGTTGCGGCACAGAATGTCTCTTGGCGTGATCCGGCCTAGCTTTGGCCGCATTGTTACGCCCAAGGGGTTTCCGTCGCTGTCGATCAATTTCGATCCCGAATAGCTCACGCCAATATCGGGGTTCGCATTCAAGTGGATGTAATGCAGCGCCAGTTTGTCAGGGTGCCAAATGTCATCGCTATCAAGAAGCGCAACGAAATCAGCGCGAGCATGCGCGATCCCAGTATTTCTTGCTCCTGCAAGGCCGCGATTTGACTGACAGACGATACGAATACGTGGATCGATAAATTCGCGAACGATCTGCATAGATCGGTCATCGCCTCCATCATCGACGCAGATCAGTTCAAAATCCTCAAACGATTGATTCAAAACTGATTGTACAGCTGCGCCGACGAACTTTTCGACGTTGTAGATCGGCATGACGACTGAAACTTTGGGAAGTGACATTGGAATGCTCCAGCGATTGAAAATTTAGGCGAAGACAGTTCGGCGAAGTGAAGCAGGCAGCGCTCCACCTGCTATGACACCGCCAAGAGTGAAGAAGCTGCGCGGTCCGTCGGCCATGTATGCCTTGCGGTCAGCACGAAGCCCGCGGTGCATGAATGACCATGCAACGTCGATTGGTGCCCCGGCTCTAAGAACCCTGCGCGTGAGATATCGGCAGTAGGTTGCCTCTGCTTCCACTAGGTCACGGCCAAAAAGCCAGCTCGACGCAAACCCGCGCCAGTTTTCCAGCATCGCGTCAAAATTGCAGGAGAGGCCATTCTCACTCATCCGGTACCGGACCAGTGCTTGGTGGATCCCGCAAATCAGGACGCCCTTGTCGATTGCGCGGGCGAGGAAATCCTGATCCTCAGCGTACCGCATGTCTGTATCAAAGCCCGAAAGTGCCATGAAGATGTCCCGGCGGATGACGAGGTTTGAAGTTGTGCAAACCGCATTTTCAACCACAACGTCCTTCAGCCCGAGATAATCGGCTGGAACGCTTGAGAATGTTCGCCCGGCTTTGATTTTTCCGTTTTGCTCTGGCGCGAATTCAACCTGCGCAAAGCTTGCTCCAGCGAGTGTGTTGAAGGAGTGCACTTCGCTGTGCCTCGCCAACTTTTCCGGATGCCATTGGTCGTCTGCATCGAGGAAAGCCAACCACTCACCAGAGGCAAGCGACGCGCCATAGTTGCGTGTGGCCGACACGCCGGAATTCGGTTTTGAGACTGCTCTGATCCGGTAATCCACTGCGGCCAGTTCGAGCATCACATTCGGCGTGTCATCCGTTGATCCATCATCGATAATGATGATTTCGAACCGCTGATCGGTTTGACTCAGGACACTGGCTACAGTCGACCGAAGGGTTTCGGCCGCGTTGTATGCCGGGATAACGACAGAGAAGTGCAGGTCAGACATCAGAGGTCTCCTTTCAATGGGACGGATGTTGAGCGGTAAGATGAGAAGAGTTGGCGGGCGGCGACAGGGATCAAGATCATGCTGAGGCCCAGACCGAAGCCAATGCACGCCGCTTCGAGGTTAAATTGAGCGCCGACCACAAGCCCGCTGAGCGCGGCGATGGTCGCGCATGACATGACGAGCGTTTCCGAGAGGGGTTTCCCGATTGCCCGATATCTCGCGCCAATCACTGCCGCCATGAACAAGGGGACAGCGGCGCATGCCAGCAAGGCCAGATGAGGTACTGCGGGAACCCAGTTTTCGCCGAAAATGACAGGCACGTAGTAGGGGGCGAGCAGTGCCTGCATGCCGACCAATGGGACTACCACTGAAAGGCCCATGACAAATGCGTGTTTGAATTCTCGCTCGAGACGTTCCCCGTCAGCCTTCGCAAGGATTGGCAGCAAGACTAGACTGCATGCCGTGACCAGCGCCTGCGTGATGCCGAGCCCGGCATTGAAAGCGAAGTAATAGAGCCCCAGTGCTTCAGTGCCCAGCAGAGCGCCGACCAGCAATTTGTCCGCGTGCAGCCGCGCAGCAGTGAGCAGCTCAGAGCCAAGAATTGCCGGACCGAACGTCGCGAAATCGGAAATCGGGGCAAGACCGGCGACCCCGTTGGGCGACCAGCGGTGGGTCGCGCGAGCCATGACGAGCCAGATCGGCGCGGTCAGAAGCTTTGGCAGAATGATTGCCCATGCGCTCGGCCAAACGACAACCAGAACAACCGTCAAAATGCAATCCGCGACATTCTGCGTGGCTGCCACGCGCGCTGTAGCCGCCATGCGCTGAGCTCGCATGGCACGGAATATCTGCACCAGGCCTGCAGGCATGAAGAGGTAGACAGCCGACAGTACGGCCAGCATCGCAGCGACATCGGTCAATTTGAACAGCAACCACGCGCTAGTCGCGACCAAGAGCTGCGCGATCGTCACGCCAACACACACAAACCAGAAGAGCTGGCTGGCTCGATTGCAGATCGGCTCCAGTTCACTTTCGATCGCGGTAATGATGCGCTGACCGATCCCGATATTGGTCAAAACGCGGGTCAGTTCAAACAGGCTGAGTGCGAGGGCGGCTGTACCTAAGAGCTCGGGAGAAATCTGGCGCGCCACAATCAGGATCGAACCCAGGCGCACGATCCGCGTGACCGCTTCCGCCGAACCATAAGCGAGCATGCCACGCGCAAACGCTGGCCAGCGATCTGGCTTGATCAGCATTTGAAATTTGTTGGACATTCTTTCCTCGCAATTGTTGCGGGAGAAGAAATTCAACAATCGTGCCAAGTCGGAAAACGGCGGAAATCAGGGGTTCTTGTCTAAAATTCGAGCGAAAGTTCGTCTCCCAATCCGCGAATTTCGCAATTTGCGAAGAATTCGTGACCCATATTGCGAAGATTGACCATTTCAACACAACCAACCCAAACGGGGCATCCTGAATAATTATATAATTCAACACGTTATGGGTTTGGCACGGGTGTTGCGGAGAGCTTGGCAGATTCAATCGAGGAATTTGTCCGATGAAGCACACACCGCTGAAGAATTTCGATACCGTATCAGGCGCCGCCTTATCCGATCTGATTGAGGCCGGTTGTGAGTGGCCCGTTGCCCGACTGTTCGGTCTGCCGCTTGTTTGCGGTGAGCGCGAAGAGATGGCCCGCCACATTTTAGCCCGCGTTGGAGCCTCAAGACCTTCGACAATCAACTTCATCAATGCACATTGCGTGAATCAGCAGCGGCGTGATCGCGAATATCGCGATGCGCTCGAAGGTAGTGACCTTTTGCTGCCTGACGGTGTCGGGATGGAGGTTGCGGCGAAGTTTTGCGGTTTACGGTTGGGCGAAAACCTCAATGGCACCGACCTGTTTCCTGCGCTTTGCCGCGAAGCTGCGACGCAAGGGACAGGGATTTTCCTTCTTGGTGGGGTACCTGGCGCCGCTGATGGTGCTGCTGACTGGGCAACAACGCAGATTCCCGCGCTTCGAATTGCCGGCACTCATTCCGGATACTTTTCAGCGGAGGAAGAGGAGTTGCTGATCGAGCGAATAAACCGGTCGCACGCCGGAATCTTGCTGGTCGGCTTTGGTGTCCCGCTTCAGGAGAAATGGATCGCTCGCAATCGTCATCGGATCAATGCCCCCGTGGTTATGGGGGTCGGGGGTCTATTCGACTACTATTCCGGCCGTATTCCGCGCGCGCCCAAATTGGTCCGAGCCTGCAAGAGCGAATGGATCTGGCGGCTTGCAATGGAGCCGCGCCGGATGGCCAAGCGTTACATTTGGGGCAATGCGGTTTTCATGGCTTATGCCGCGGCAACAGCGGCGGCGAGCCGAGGTGTCTTTGAAGCGCTGAATGCTGCCGGCAAACGGGTTGTCGACGTTATTCTTGCCGGTCTGGCCATTATGGCCCTGCTGCCGATCCTTATTGCAACGGCCTTTGCAATCCGAACGGAAGACAGAGGCCCTGTGTTGTTTCGTCAGACCCGCATCGGCGAAGACGGGCGCCCTTTTTCGATGATCAAGTTTCGTTCGATGTACACCGATGCGGAAGAACGGCGCAAAGCGTTGCTAGCTCAGTCAGAGCGTGACGGCACCTGTTTCAAAATGCGCAATGATCCGCGGATTACGCGCACGGGTCGCTTTATCCGCAGGTTCTCGATCGACGAACTGCCGCAACTGTTCAACGTGCTTGGCGGCAGTATGTCTCTGGTCGGACCGCGACCCGCACTGCCGAGCGAAGTGACCACTTACCGCGGGAGCCATTGGCAAAGGCTGCAAGGCAAGCCCGGCATTACTTGCACCTGGCAAGTGCGAGGCCGCGCAGAGATTCCATTCGAACGCCAGGCAATTATGGACCGGGCGTATCTGAAGCGAACCAACCTGTGGGTTGATCTCAAACTATTGCTGTGCACTCCGGGGGCAGTCTTGAGCGGCCGCGGCGCTTACTAGTTCTCACTGACCAATGCGCCGTAGAGATCGTCGAAAGCCAGCAAGCTTGAGGCGATCTCTCGGCGCAGCGAAGCGCTGGAAAAGCCGGGATCTTTCGCCAAAGTTTCCCGATAACGGCTCAATTCTTCGACAATCCCGACCGCGCCGACATTTAGGGAGACCCCTTTGAGGCTGTGTGCGGCTCTCGAAAGCGCCTCGTTATCTTTGGATTTGGCGGCCCTCAAGACCTCCTCTCCATAGTCGCTGATGTCCTTCTTGGCTGCGTCCCGCATGCGATCCCGATATGCCTTGGGCAAATCGAAGAACGCGCGCTGGAACAGCTCGTGGTCAAATCTTGCGGCCAGCGGCAGCACTGCCTCGCGCCCTATCATCGCAGTCTTGATTGCCGTCTCAAGCTCCTCACGCCTGATCGGTTTGGACAGGCAAGCCGTCATCCCGGCCGAAAGTAGCCGCTCGCGTTCAGCCTGAAGGCTGTGAGCTGTCACGCCTATGATCGGAGTGCGCGAGGCCGGCCCTGTCATGGCACGAATAGCCTGCGTGGCTTGCTCTCCGTCCATAATCGGCATCATCACATCCATAAGGATCACATCGAATGACGCGGCACGAGCCGCCTCGACCGCTTCCACGCCATTGGTGACGGTGGTTGCCTCGCAGCCAATCGAGTTCAAAAGCCGCTCAATGACATAGCGATTGCTTTCTGTATCCTCAGCCAACAAAACTTTCGGAGCAGGGGGGGGGTGGCCGATCTCGTTGGATCTTTCGGACACCGGATCGAGTTGTACATCAATAGCTTGAAACTCGCCCGTGTCGGCTTGCTCGATCAATTTTGATGCAATCTCCGCCAATTGATCGGCAGCGTCCCTAACGACTTCAAAATCCTGAGATTTCCCGGCCAGCTCATCAGCAACCAATTCCAGACCGCCGGTTAGAGAGTTGAGCGGCGTGCGAATTGCGTGCGCCATTTCGCTAAGAAACTGAGTTCTCGCAGTCAGCGCTTCTGCAGTCTTCGCCTGTTCTTCAGCAAGCTGCTGACTAAGTTTATTGAGTTCGGCAACGCGCCGCTCGGCCCGTAATTGCAAAGCGCGGACCGCGCGTTCATTCGCCCTGCTTCGCGTGATATCGCGGACGGTGCCGAAAACCGCAGAAGGGCGGTCATCGACACCCGTTTCGCGACGGATCACCCATCTTAACCAACGTGTTGATCCATCGTCTAAACGAATAATTCGATGCTCAAACTCGTGATCAATTCCCGATTTCAGAGTCGTGAAGAACTCAACGCCAACTCGCAAAATCCGGTCTTTGTCCAGGGGGTGAATGGCTGCGATCAATTTCTCAAGCGTGCCTTCTTCATGATCTGGCAAGCCGAGCAGCACCCCCGCACCCTCGGATGCAGTGAATGGCTTCCCTTTTTCGCCGTAGATTGTTGCCATCTGAGCGGTCGACTGTGCGGCAAGAAGCTTCCTGCTCTCCACGTCCAGCTTCTTGGCAAGCTCGCTTTCGCGCTGACTGAGTTCTGTGTTCGCCCGGTCGAGCTCCCTCATCCGCCCTTCGAGTGCGACTTCGGCGTCAAGTTGCGCGCGTTCAGCACGCTCTAGCCGAAGCTTGAGGATACGCGCTTGTTCTTCCGGGGATAGATCTTCAAGCGATGCCATCGCGCGTACTCCCCATCAAAGCTTGCAAGGCGCCCGATAAATTCCCTGTTGGAAAGAGTACCGTCTTCTCCTGGTTTTCGTTGATGATCGCGCCCGCCGCCGCGCTCTCACCAAGAACATAGATGCGATCACTTGCCTCCAGCCATTTAGCCGTGACAGAGGCAATACGAGAGCTGTCAGCGAGGATCATCACCGGTCCCGCATTGGCGGTATAAGATTCGGGTTGGTCCTCGAGTTGCAGCACATTCCAACCAAGCTTGCTCGCGGTGGCTTCCGCCTGGACTTGCTCAGTTGCCTTTTCCAGCGCGAGGTACAAATTGCCTACTTCACTGGATTGAGCAGCCTGTGTGGCCTCTTCGATGACTTCGGCCAAAGGAAACTCGATCGTGAACGACGTGCCTGGTCCCGGATTGCTCTCGACGGTAATCTGGCCACCCATCGCGTCAACAATATCCCGGGTGATCGATAGTCCCAGACCCGCACCGACCGATCTGCCAAGCGAATCCGTGCCGCTGGTGTCAAAGGGTTCGAAAATTTGTTCAATCCGCTTCTGATCAATGCCGATGCCGGTATCCGATACGACAAAAGTCCAGTTTGCCTCTGCTGCTTGAGGGGGGCGGACTTCAATTGTCACTGTGCCCGACTGAGTGAACTTTACAGAGTTCGAGACTAGGTTTGCCAGCACTTGCTGAACTTGACCGGGATTGCCCATAACTTCGGCGTCAGAACTCGCCCGAAGTTCGATCTGGATTGATTTCCGCCTCGCCAAAGGCCGAAACAGCTCGGCCACCCGCTGCGCAATTGCGCTGGGACGAAATTTCTTGCCATCTCGTGCCGCAGCGTCCTGTGATAATCCCGCCTGCTGCAAGATCCCGTCCAGCGTTTCTAGCAAAGCCTGGCTGGAATCCTCGATCAATGCGAGCGCGCGCTCTTGTTCTGCGGGGGATCTCTCGCGTTTGAGCTGATCAATAATGCCGAGCACCCCTCCCATCGGTGTGCGGATTTCATGAGAAACTGCGGCTAGGACGCTGGTTCTTGCGGCCAATTCCGACTGCGCCTTGTCGCGGGCCTCACGCAATTCGTCATTCGCGCGCGCTTGGATTCGGATCAGCGGCCTGAAGACGAAAAGCGCTTCAAAAATAAGAAGCATCAACAAGCCCAGCATCAATTGCCCATGAAGATTTTGAGAGACCTGTAGGCGCGCTTGCGCCTTTCCTTCATAGATCTTCACGACTTGATCGAGATCGCTCAAGATGCCGCCTTTGTGCGTGTTGGCGATTTGGCGATAGGCGGGATGATCCGCATTGAGCGCGTCGGGATTGGTCTCAATTATTGCCTCTAAGGCGACGAAGTATTCACTTAGCCGGTCGTCAAGCGAGGGATCCCCTCCAAAATAGGCTGAACTCAAATCCCGGTCCCATTCTGTGGGATTGGCGGTTTGCCGTACATCGGCTGCAAGCCGCTCATGGGTTTGGCGCATGAGTGCGAGGGACGCGCTCAATTGTTTACTCAATTCCACCGCATCACTCGATGCACTCTGCGCAACAAATTCGCTGGCCAGCCGGAAAGTTTGCTCTGAGAGCATTCGTTGACGTCCGCTGTTATTGATGACGATCGAATCCTCATCCAATTCCGATAGGGAATTGACGAGCACGATATGGGACGCGACTGCGGCAATAGCGATGAGCAGCAAACCCAGCGCAAAGCGAGTGCTAGGCAGCGAGAGCCTGTTAGTTATCGCGCCCATGGCTTTGCCATCGCTTTTATCCGGTCTCCAAATCGCACTGGCCTTTGACTAAACCAAAATGTCCGAAGTTTGGCTTAAAAAATGCAGATGCCGAGAAGGAAAAGCAATCCGCGGAAGGCAGGTCAGTAAAGAACGCTCTGCCATGCTGATCTTGTGAATGGCGGCTATCACATAAAGAATGGTGAGATCAGGCATATCCGAGCGGGCGGAGAAGACTTAGTGCCCGACTGTCTCCACCGCCATTGAGTCATATGGATACTCAAGGTACTGTTCTTCGCAATGCTGGCTATCAAGCCTTGAAGCGCTACCGCCCCAATTCACAACAGGAACCTGCATGACCGACTCAGCCAAGTTTGATCTCGTTATCTATGGCGCCACCAGTTTTGTGGGTGCAATTACAGCGGAATACTTCCTCTCAAAATACGGTGTAGGCGGTGAGGTGCGATGGGCTATCGCTGCTCGCTCGCCGGCCAAGCTCGCCGCTCTGAAAGAGAAATTGGGCGAAGGCGCGGCAGATTTACCAACGCTCATAGCCAATTCGGATGATGAGGCATCGCTCGCCGATATGTGCGCGCAAACGCGCCTCGTTATCTCCACCGTCGGTCCTTACGCGCTGTATGGTGAGAAGCTGGTCAAGGTTTGCGCGACCAGTGGCACCCATTATTGCGACCTTACAGGCGAGGTTCAGTGGATCGCCGCAATGCTCGAGAAGTATGGTGAGACTGCTCGCGAAAGTGGTGCGCTGATCGTCAACTGCTGTGGCTTCGACTCAATACCAAGCGACCTTGGTACACATTTTCTGCAGAACCATGCGGCGAAGACCACCGGCGACACCTGCGAGACAATCGAATTCGGGGTTGAGGCGGCTAAAGGAGAGTTCAGCGGCGGCACAGTCGCCAGCCTGCTTAATGTAATGAAAGAAGCGGGGGCTGATCCATCCTTGCGCAAGAAGCTCGCCGACCCATACCTGCTGTGTCCCGATGAGTATAACAACACCGCC
Source organism: Altererythrobacter sp. (assembly GCA_013002295.1). Taxonomy (GTDB): domain Bacteria; phylum Pseudomonadota; class Alphaproteobacteria; order Sphingomonadales; family Sphingomonadaceae; genus Erythrobacter. The sequence continues at coordinate 24,348 of JABDKI010000034.1, read as the reverse complement.
AAGCAGCGCACTGAAGCACGCTATTACAGTGATGCGCTAAAATCATGGTGCGCGCCTTTTGTCATGGCTGGGATCAATACCCGCATTGTGCAACGCACTAACGCGCTGCAAGGCAATCGTTATGGCGACAATTTTCGCTACTCCGAGTACACAATGACCGGCGATGGCTTTGGTGGTCGGCTGGGATCGATTGCGATGACGCTGGGCATGGGTGGCTTCATGGGCGTTTTGGCTCTGCCGCCCACGCGCTGGCTAGCCGAAAAATTTCTGCCAAAGCCGGGAGAAGGACCTTCGAAAGAGGTTCAGGAGGCGGGCTTCTTCAAGATCAAGCTGGCCGGAACCACGGAAAGCCGCGAAGTCGTTAGCGTTCGTGTTACTGGCGACCGTGATCCGGGATACGGCTCCACTGCCAAAATGCTTGCCGAAGCGGGGCTGTGCATCCTCGAGACAGCTGAGACGGGCAAGAATGCAGGAGGGTTTTGGACACCGGCCGCGCTCATGGGCGATGCCTTGGTCGAGCGCCTTCAAGCCAATGCGGGACTGACCTTCGAAGCACTATAGCTCTCGGGCGCCTTTGGGCGTGTCCTGCTTGCACCAATTGGAACCAATACAACACAATGCGCACTCGCAACGCGCCTTTTTGAGTTTGTTGTTTTGTGCACTGCCGCAATTGGGTATTGCATGTGCGATGACTAAGTCTCAATCTCTCAGAGAGCCTGCAAGTCTGAGTGACATGTGTCGCAAGCATGCCGTTGCGCTGTTTGTCGATTTCGACGGTACAATGGTGGAGATTGCGGCCGGTCCGGACGATATCAGTGTGCCTCTCAATCTGGCTCAAGCGCTGGAAGCGCTTGCTGCCCGGATGGATAACCGACTGGCAGTCATTAGCGGTCGTTCCTTGTTGGATATCAAGCGACACCTAGGCGCGCCCGCCATCGCTCGTGCGGGTTCCCATGGTGCTGAAATGGCATCAGGTGATGGTTCTTTGCTTGGCCCGCAGCCGCTGGAACTACCTCGTAAGGCTCTCGATGCATTGGCTGAGTATGCGCGCAAAGAGGGTCTCCGGTTCGAGGCCAAGACACATGGCGGCGCTTTGCATTATCGTTCAAATCCTGAGCGAGGATCTGACGCCCTCAGCTTTGCGACCGACATCTCTAACAGCTATGGACTTGCTATTAAGACCGGGAAATGTGTCGTTGAAGTCGTCCAAAAGGGTGCGAACAAAGGCAATGCCGTCCGTGCTTTCATGCAGACTGCGACGTTTGCTGGTGCGACACCGATCTTCATCGGAGATGACGTGACCGATGAAGATGGTTTCACAGCCTGCAAAGAACTCGGTGGCTTTGGGATTTGCGTTGGCAATCGCGATGATACGGCGGCGGAATATAGCGTGCCAAATGTCGAAGGAGTATATGAGTGGTTGGAGTTGTTCTGAATTGAGTGGGCTCTCAAATCTTGAGCTATGGCCTATCGGAAATTGTCAGGTCTCTGGCCTGATTGATCAGAGCGGGGGTTTGGTCTGGGGCTGCATTCCTCGCGTCGATGGCGACCCGGTGTTTTGCTCGCTGCTCAACGGAGACCAGGCTCAAGCCGGGGTTTGGCGTTTCGAGTTGGAAGGGCAGGTTTCCGCCAGCCAGGAATACATCCGCAACACCCCCATATTGGTCACCCGGCTCGAATCCGAAGACGGAAGCGTGATCGAGGTGCTTGATTTTGCGCCGCGCTATGAAGGCAAAGGACGAATGTATCGCCCGGTTGCGTTCGGGCGGATTGTGCGGCCGATTGCAGGAAATCCACGTATCAAGGTCGTGCTGCGACCGATGAAAAACTACGGCGCAGCATTGGCTGACGCCACAAGCGGCACCAACCACATTCGCTATCTGGTCGGCCCGCAAGCGTTGCGCCTCAGCACAGACGCGCCGATTGGCTACATCATCGAACAGCGAACGTTCCGTATCGAAGCGGACACGCATTTCTTCCTGGGACCTGACGAGCCATTTGTCGGGAATCTGCGCGAGGAAATCCGCCGAATGGAACAATCCACTCGCAAGTATTGGCAGCAATGGGTGCGCAGTCTGGCCATTCCGCTTGAATGGCAGGAAGAGGTGATCCGTTGCGCGATCACGCTGAAGCTGTGTCAGCACGAGGAAACGGGCGCGATCGTGGCAGCGCTCACGACGTCGATCCCCGAGGCTGCACATTCGGAGCGCAATTGGGATTACCGATATTGCTGGATCCGCGATTCTTATTACACAGTCCAAGCCTTGAACCGCTTGGGCGCACTCGATGTGCTGGAAAAGTATCTCGGATATCTCCGCAACATCGTCGATGCGGCTAAAGGTGGCCAGATCCAACCGCTCTATTCTGTGATGGGTGAGAGCGAGCTGGACGAGACTACGGCGAGCTACCTGGCTGGGTATCGCGGCATGGGCCCGGTTCGGCGGGGCAATGCAGCCTACAAGCAAATCCAGCACGACTGCTATGGTCAGATCGTTCTGCCTACGGTGCAGGGCTTCATTGACCAGCGTCTGCTCCGCATCGCGGACGACCGGGACTATGAAAGTCTGGAAGAAGTTGGCGAAATGGCTTGGGCGATGCACGACCAGCCCGATGCTGGCTTATGGGAATTCCGAACACGGCAGGAAGTGCACACCTACTCGGCTGTCATGAGCTGGGCGGCGTGTGATCGTCTTGCCAAGACCGCTGAATGGCTAGGCAAATCAGACCGCGCCACGCTGTGGCGGGAGCGCGCGGACACTATCCGCCACAAGATCGAAACCCATGCCTGGAAGGAAAATGGAGAGGGCGGGCATTACGGCGCTAGCTTCGAAAGCGACTACCTTGACGCAAGCTTGTTGCAGATGGTGGAGCTGCGCTTCCTGTCACCTGACAATGAGCGCTTCCAACAAACCTTCGCAGCCGTAGAGAAGCATTTGCGCCGCGGCGATCACATGCTGCGCTATGCCGCGGAAGATGATTTCGGAGCGCCCGAAACGGCGTTCAATGTCTGCACTTTCTGGCTGATAGAGGCGCTGCATTTGGCAGGCCGTGACGAAGAAGCCCGCAATTTGTTCAAAACCATGCTAAGCCATACAACGCAATCAGGCTTGCTTAGCGAAGACCTCGATTATGAAACTGGTGAGCTCTGGGGGAATTTCCCGCAAACTTACTCGCTGGTGGGCGTAATCAACTGCGCTGGCCTCCTGTCGAAACCATGGAGTGAAATCCGATAACTCGCCTTGTCGTCATCTCGAACCGCGTTGCTGTGCCAAAGGCGCGCGGCGTAGCCGGCGCGCAGGGAGGGTTGTCAGGCGCGCTTAATTCAGCGCTCAAGGACTACGGCGGCATCTGGTTTGGTTGGTCAGGCGAGGAAAGCGAAGATCGCACCGGCAACATAAACTTGCAACGCAATGACGGTGTCACGACTGCGACGATCGATCTCTCTGCCCGCGATATTGACGAATATTATAACGGCTATGCCAATTCTACGCTGTGGCCACTGTTCCATTATCGGCTCGATCTGACCGAGTATGAGCGCGAGACGGGCAAAGGATATGAGCGCGTCAATGAGCGTTTTGCCGAATGTGTTACGCCGCTGATCGAAGAAGAAGACCTGGTCTGGGTGCATGACTATCATCTACTGCCCCTGGGCGAACGTCTGCGGTCGCGGGGTCTGAAGAATCGCATCGGGTTCTTCCTGCATATACCCTGGCCGCCCGCGCGGCTGTTCGTTTCATTGCCTTATCACGAGCGGCTGGTTCGCACGATGCTCGAATATGATTTGATCGGGTTCCAGACAGAGGAATGGCTGGAAAGCTTCTTGCACTATTGCCGCAAAGAACTTGGCGCCGAAGTCAGTGAAGATAGCGGACAGATCAGCTTCGAAGGCCGCAACACGACCGCCAAAGCCTATCCCATCGGTATTGATTGGGATCACTTTCAAGCACAAGGCGCCAAGAACGAAGCCAAGATTGCCGAAGAGCGGCTTCTATCGTCCACGCGAGAACGAACCGCCATGATTGGCGTAGATCGCCTAGACTATTCCAAAGGCTTGCCAGAACGGATCGACGGGATCGGCCGCTTTTTTGACCAGCAACCGGAACGCGTTCGCGATCTGGTGTTCATCCAAATCGCGCCGCCAAGTCGTGAGGATGTGGAAAGCTATCAGAAGATCCGAACCGAGCTTGAGCAGAAAACAGGGCAGATCAACGGCGCGCGCAGTGAGGTCGATCTTGTACCGATCCGTTACGTGAACCAAGGCTACAGCCATGCCGAACTCTACGGTTTCTTCCGTGCATCGAAGATCGGACTTGTCACGCCGCTGCGGGACGGAATGAATTTGGTCGCCAAGGAATATGTTGCAGCGCAAGACCCGGAAGATCCTGGCGTACTGATCCTCTCACGTTTCGCCGGTGCGGCGCATCAGTTGCCTGATGCCGTGCTGGTCAATCCGCACAGCCCGGATGATCTGAGTCACGCCATTCGCATCGCACTCGACATGCCGTTGGAAGAACGCAAGGCGCGCTATCAGGCGATGATTCAAACGATCCGCGATGACAATGTCCGGGATTGGACCGCGCGCTTTTGTGGGGACCTTAGCTCGGTCAACTCATCAAATTCCAATCGGGCTGATCAAGGATAGATCGAGACCTTTCAAAGCACGATTGCACAGGTTTATAAATCCCCGCGCGGAACAGTCCGTGGGTTCCCGCGCCTGTTCTTTCCAAACTTCAACTCAGATCGCCTTCTCATCGAGACGCAGGCATACAAGGAAGGGCGCTCACCCGCGCAGATATGGGCTCGGCCGTGAAAGTTACGCCGGCACCTAGGCTGGAAAGTAAAAAAATCGAGCAGTGATTATAATTGGTAGGACAGAATTACCCACAAAGGTATATTTATCCGGTTGACATATATGGTCTAGACATTATCCGGACATGAGAGAAAAGAAATCCTGTGGGAGGGAATATGTCTAGATTTGCAGGTCGCGGCCGTTCAACCGCTTTGAATTCACGTGTTCTTACAAGGGCGCTTGCCGGAACAGCCTTAGGTGTTCTTGCGATTCCTTCAGTCGCGGTTGCTCAAGATTCGAGTGATTCGAGCGTCGCATCGGAAGAAGGCAATGTGATTGTTGTCACCGGCATCCGCAGTTCGTTGCAGAGCGCGCTGAATGAACAACGCAATGCCGACAGCATCATCGAAGTCATTCAGGCAGAAGATATCGGTAAGCTTCCCGATCAGAACCTGGCTGAAGTTCTCGAAAACGTAACAGGCATTCAGATCACCCGTACGGCCGGCGTCGGCACCGGTGTTCAGATCCGTGGCACAAACGACAACCAGGTGCTGATCAACGGCGTGAAAACAGTATCGGCCGGGACAGGACGTGGCGGTATCAGTTTCGAAGATATCAATCCGGCCATCATCGGCTCGGTTGAGGTTATCAAGGCTCCGACCGCAGGAACGATCGAGGGTTCGGTTGGTGGTACCGTCAACCTACGCACAATTCGCCCGTTGGACATCAGCGACCGCATCATCTCTTTCCGCGCGCAAGGCGAATATAGCGAGTTGTCTGATAGCGTTACGCCGCGCTTTTCGGGAAGTTATGGCAACGTTTGGGAAACCGGTGGCGGTGAGATCGGCCTTGTGGTCAGCGGTAGCTATTCAGAGCAGGAGGCGACGTCTTTCCGGCCACGTGTTGACCGCGACACTGTAATTCTACCTGGTCAGGGCGTGGCCGCTGATGGTTCGCCTGGGCCAGCTTTCCCCTATCTCGGAATCCAGTTCCTGAACCAGGAGCGCGAAAATTTCGAATATGAGACAATCAATCTGGCGGGCTCGCTGGAGTGGGCGCCAAGCGATAGCTTGATGTTCTTCGTCGATGCTATCTACAATGATCAGGAGCGTCGTCAGGACAGCTCGCGCATTCAGGGTTCCGGTGTTAGCTCTCTACGCTTCAACAATGTTCCAGACGCTTTCGAAACCATCAATTTTGGCTCGCTGGATGGCGTGGAATTGGGTAGCATCGAAGCGGCGTTGCGGGGCACAATCCAGCCAAACCTTGCGCGCGATGATGACGATCCGAATTTGCGCTTTTCTAGCGATACAGGGGCTCGTGTCACAAAAAGCGAGCTTTATCGTTTAGGCTCAGAATTCGAAACCGGTCGATTGACCACCCGAGTCGAATTCGCACGCTCGACGTCAGATTCTTCAAGCCCGAATCTGAGCACCACGCTCAACTTCATCAACCCGAATCCGCTGACGCCGCTTGATGGCTCCAGCAATGATAACTCAGTGCCATTCATCTATGATCTGTCTGGCGGTGCTCTCACATTCGGAGTTGATTTCGATTCGCCATTTGCTCCGACTGTCGCGCAATTGCTCGATCCGGCAAACACGGTTCTTGACGCAGTGACTAACAGCAACAATCGCACAGAGAATAAGGAAGATGCGTTCCGCATCGACACTACTCTCGATCTGGACGGTGTGCTCGGTTTCATCACTTCGGTCGATGCGGGCTATCGATACAATGACAGCTCGACACAGTTCGATCAGCTGCGTTCCACATTTAGCACCGGTTCGATCAACAACAGTCCAAGCGGCTCGTCGCTCGCAGGCTTGATTGTGCAGGGTCCAAGCAATTTCGGTGCATTCGATGGCCGAACCTTGGCGTTCCGCAACTTTGTCGTGGTCGATCCAAACCAAGCGTTCTCCAACCGCGATGAAGTCTTTGCGCAACTGCAGGCGGCTCTTGACGCGACGCCGGGCGGGCAGGCTGCTATCGCCGGTGGCGGCCGTTTGCTGGCAGATCTTGATCCGAATGCCTCAGGCAACCTCGGCGCATCATTCCGTGTGGAAGAGCAAACCCATGCGCTATACGCGCAGGCCAATTTTGAGGCCGGCTCTATCCGGGGCAACATAGGCTTCCGGTGGGTGGATACCAGTATCGATTCATTCGGTAACGCGATCGCAAATGGTGTTGCCTCTCCGGTGACATCAAGCGGTGGTTACAGCGAGTTCATGCCGCGGGTGAACTTGATCGCGGACTTGACCGAAGATCTGGTCTTCCGGGCTAGCTATACCGAGGACATCAATCGTCCGGACTTTAATGATCTGTCTTTGTCGGTTTCGTTCCCAACTGGGCCGAATAATGCCGTGGCCCTTGGCAATCCAAACCTGGCGCCTGAGACAGTGCAATCATTTGATGCATCGCTGTCCTGGTACTTTGCGCCATCTTCGCTGATCAGTATTGGTGTATTCCACAAGGATCGCACAAATCTGTTTGTGACCCAGGTTGAGGACGCCGTTGAGGATTCAAACGGTTTCCGCGACATTACCGATCCATGCGAAGGCGGCGGCATCTTTAACCCGGTACCAGACCGTAACGTATTGTCGAATGTGCCTGGTAATGGTCTGTGTGTTCCACTTCAGACGATCGTCAATGACTCATCGAGCACAAAGCAGACGGGTATCGAAGTCGCCTTCCAGTACGATTTGTCGCAATACGAAGATACACTTGGCTTCGCGTCGGGTTTTGGATTGATCGCCAACTACACCTACCAGGACTTCAGCGGTGGCGAAGCGACCAACGCAAACTCTGGGCGCGGCGAAGACATTTTCCAAGCTATCAATCCATCGATAAGCGTGCCGGTTGAACGAGTTCAGGGGCTGCTCGACTTCTCAAAGCATGCCTACAACGTCACGCTTTACTATGAGAAGTTCGGCCTTTCAGCGCGAGCGCGTTACACATGGCGTGATGATTTCCGAACGCTTGATACAGCGGCCGGAGCCTCACTGAACTCGACCCTGGGTTTCCCGGTTGTGACCTCGGCACGCGGACAGCTGAACGGCAGCATCGTCTACGATGTGACCGATTATCTCAGCCTTGGTGTGGAAGGTGTGAACCTGACCAAATCCAAGATTGAACAGTACTGCGTCAATGACGATGCACTGCTGTGCTTCCAAGGCTTGCCGGATCGCCGGATCACCTTCGGTGCAACACTGAGCTTTTAACTCTGGCTTTCAGCCTACGGGTTGGTTGACGCGAAAGCGCCTCGCATTGCGGGGCGCTTTTTCGTTGTGGATGGATCACGCGCCAAATTGGTAGGACAAACATTTCCACATTGGCATATTCTTTAGGTTGACTCTTCCGGTCTGGTCTTTAGCTTGCCTGAAAAATTTGAACCCCCGGGGAGGAACCAATGGGCAAGATTCATTCGAAGAAGAGTAGTTTCGCGCGCCTTATGGCCGGTAGTGCCTTGGCTGCCATTGCATTGCCAAGTGTAGCGATGGCCCAAGATGCGGATCAAGCGGATGTTGCTGAGGCTGATGAAGGTACAATCGTCGTCACCGGCATTCGCGCGACGATCCAAAACTCGATCGATGAAAAGCGTCAATCGACCGAAGTGTTTGATGCGCTTTCGGCTGATGAGATCGGTGATCTTCCTGCGCTGTCTATTGGTGAGGCGCTTGAAACTCTCACGGGTGCGGGCTCGCACCGTGAAAACGGCGGCGCGACTGAGATTTCCATTCGTGGACTTGGGCCTTTTCTGAGTTCGACAGTTGTAAACGGCAGGGTGGCGACCAACGGCAGCGGTGACCGGTCAGTCAACTTCAGTGTCTTCCCATCAGAGCTCTTCAACAAGGTTGGCATCTACAAAACGCAAGCCGCAAGCTACATCGAAGGTGGTGTCGCGGGTCAGATCGTTTTGGAGACCATTCGTCCGCTCGACTACGGTAAGCGGCGGATACAGGGTGATTTCAAGCTAAACATCAATCCCGACAATCTAGATATCGATTCAGATCAGCGTTTCAATAAGTTCGGGTACCGCGGCACGCTAAGCTATGTCGATCAATTCAATCTGGGTGAAGGTGAGCTCGGTGTTTCGCTTGGTTTCTCGCGCGTTGACTCGAACAATCCTGAGCAAGAAGCGCGAGTATCCGGCACAGTCCGCCCTTGCGTCATCGATCCAAATGACACGGGCGATGGTGTGTTCGACGACGGCAATTGCGATACGAGTAGTTCGACGATTGCAGGCCTGCGTGACGGTTCCGTAACGGAAGATTTTCTCATTGCGCGCAACAGCTATGCGTTGCGCTCCAACATCACCGAGGAGCGCCGCGACGCATTCTTTGGTGCGGTCCAGTATCAGCCATCTCCGGATGTCGATATCAATCTGGACTTCCAATATTCCAATCGTGTGCAGAAAGAGCAGCGCAGCGATCTGAACTTTGCAGAAAGTCGTCGCATAGACGGCCCCGGTGATCCCAATCGGATCAACTTACCTCTGATCGTCACTGAAACGGGCGCGCTCAGGCAATTTACCAACGAGCAGCGAGTTGAAGCGGTCAGCGAATACCTTGAGCGCGACGAAGAATATTACGGTGGCGGATTGTCAGTCGAGTTTCGACCAACTGACCGCCTGAATGTTTCGCTCGATGCTTCCTATTCTCGTACGCAGCGCATCGAGGAGGCGGTCCAGATCCGTTTCCGTACCGAAGACGGCGAAAGCATTTTTGGCAATACAGATGCGGATGGAAATCCGTTTTTCCCTGAAGCGTTCGAAAGCGATCAAACTCCAAATTCTGGCCGTACAAATGGTACAGATGACCGGATTGAGACGGCAGTTCAGATTTTCCAGAACGGGTCGCAAGGTCTGAACTTTGTGACGCAGAACTTCGATGTCAACGACTATACCCTTTTCGCCAACGATCCGCGCTTGCGCGCCGATCTGGAGCAAGATCGCTTCAATGAGATCTGGGCGGTTCGTGGAGACGTTGAGTATGAAACGGAAGGTTTCTTCTCGGCCATTCTAGCTGGTACGCGCTATCAGCAGCTAACATACCGCGATGTGCCAGGGGCTGTTCGCGGATCAAGTCGTTTCGAGAACACCTACAACGACACTGATGGTTCGGGCGCGTTGTTTGTTGCCAACCAGGAATGTCGCACAAACTTCCCTGAATCTGGATTCCTATCGTCAATTTCGGGCGGAAACCCGCTTATCACCAACGTCGATCTTGATGGCAACGTGATCGGAACGTCGAATACCTTCGCAACGTTTGATGCATTGTGCATAGCGCGTGTGCTTGAACGCGAAGATCCATCGGGCCTTGAGTTCGATGATGACGGTATTCCGATTTATCCTACGGGCGATTTCCTATCGGCTCAGAATACCGACGTTGAGGAGCGTACATGGGCGGGCTACGTCCAAGCCAATTTCGATAGCGATTGGGGCGGCATGCCGGTGCGGGGCAATGTCGGCCTTCGAGTCGTGAATACTTCGATCCGGTCGACTGGCTTCCGCTCAGACTTCACAGTCGAACTTGCGGACTTGGATGGCGACGGAACGAGCGGATTTGTATTGGTCGAAGATTCGACCAATTTGGTCCGCCGCTTGACTGATACGTCTTACACCGAGTTCCTGCCAAGCGTGAATGTGGTTGCAGAGTTCCAGCCCGATTTGCTTGGCCGCTTCGCGTTCTATCGTTCGCTGTCGCGTCCAGATCCATCCGATCTTGGTGATGGCCGCATCTTCAGTTTCAACGATGATGATGAGTTTCTAACAGTGGGCGATGCGCTCGCTGGTGGATTCAATAATGTCAGCGCCACAGGCAATCCTGCGACTGAGCCACTGCTTTCGTGGAACGTCGATGCTGGTTTGGAATGGTATCCGAACGACGACTCGCTGCTTGCCTTCAACGCATACTACAAGAGCTTCAATGGCGGCTTCGAGACGATTGGCTTTTTCGAGGACTATGAGATCAACGGGCAAAGCCTAAGTCTGTTTACAACCTCAGTTGATACGAGCAACGACAGCACGACGATTTACGGAGTCGAAGTTACTGCGGCTCACCGCCTGAGTTGGCTGCCACAGCCGCTCGACGGGCTGGGGTTCAAGGTCAGCTACAACTATGCGGACTCAAACTTCGAGTTCGAGGACGATGTGCTGGGGGCGATCACGAGTGTGGCCAGCGATGGCACGCGTACGACGAGCAATGGACTTGTTGCGCCTGGCAACCTGCCGGGATTCTCCAAGCATGTCCTTTCGGCGCAGGCCTACTACGAAATCGGTCCATTCGATTTCCAGGGCGTCTACAAATATCGAAGCACTTACTTCCAGCAGTTCGTTTCGACGCCTGGACGCTTGCGGTTCGTGGACAGCGTCGGGGTCTTCGAAGCGCGTGCGTCATTCAAGCTGAATGACAATGTTCGCTTTACACTCGAAGGCATCAATCTGTTCAATGAACCACGGACCGATTTCCGCGGCGCATCTGACGATCTAAGTCAGGTGCTGGTCTACGGACCACGCTATTTCGCAGGTGTCCGCTTCAAGTTTTAATGGCTCGGCCGGCAGCGCGCTTCCCCGGGTTGCCGGCCATCCACATGCACGCTGGTCAAATGGCAGCAAACTGACTAGTGAAATTGGTATAGGAGTTTCCTGAGTAGAGGTTTTGATGTCGAGTAAGAGACTCTTTCAATCTGTTGCAGAGCAAATTGCAGGTTTGATCGATGCGGGCGCTTACCCGCCCGGCACGCGATTGCCCGGTGAAAGGGAGCTTGCGGAGAAACTAGGGGTTAGTCGTGTCACGATCAGGGAAGCGGAAATCGCGCTACAAGCGATTGGCCGTTTGGAGATTAAAACCGGCTCAGGTGTCTACGTAAGCGAAAACGCGCCAACGATGGCGCACAATCTGCCTCGTGCCAGCGCATTCGAAGTGACAGAGGCCAGATTGCTGGTCGAGTCTGAATCAGCGGCACTTGCCGCGCACAACATTACCGACGATGCGATCGAAAAGCTGGCCGGGTTGGTCGAACTGATGCGTTCTGAAGATGATGATGTTGCCAACGAAGCTGACGAACAATTTCACCTGACCATTGCCGAGGCATCCAACAATGCCGCCATGGTTCATACGATTCAGTCGCTTTGGAGAATGCGCGAAGACATTCCCGAGGTTAAGGCAACCTACGAATCCGTTTGTGTGCATGATGCGGAATCACGCACTGCCGAGCATCGTGCAATCTTCGATGCGTTAAAGGCGCGCGATCCGGCTGGCGCACGTAATGCAATGCGCGAGCATTTCCATCGCCTTCTGGAGAATATGCTGGAAGCAACCGAGCGCAGGGCGCTTGAAGAGGTGCAAGCGCGAGCTTCAGAAAGCCGGCAGCGGTTTCTCAAAGCCTCCACAATCGGCTAGTTCAATTGGTATTACAAAAAATCTAACAAATATCAGTCCAGATTGATTGACAATCATCGGACTGTCCGTATTGTCCTCATCAGGGAAAACGATGAGAGGATGAGACGGGATGCTTGCAAGGCTTTGCCTTGTCCTGTTGGTGTTTGTCTTGGCTGTTCCAGCCAACGCAGAGCACTATTTCGTGCGCAATCAGAACGAGTATGCGCACGCCCTCACGCAGATCGAAGCCGGCGACGTCATCATTCTAGCAAATGGCGAGTGGCGAGATTTTGAACTCGTCATCACTGGGGAAGGTCGCCCAGGTGCACCCATCACCGTTATCTCGGAGGAGGCTGGCAAGGTCTTTCTAACCGGCCAATCGAGCCTCAGGATTGGCGGCGAGCACATTCTTGTCACCGGTCTTGTTTTCAAAGACGGATACAGCCCGCGCGGCGAAGTGATTTCGTTCCGTCGCACTAAGCAGGACCAGGCGCGCAATAGCCGGGTCACCGAAGTGGTGGTCGACAACTTCAGCAAACCTGATCGATATGAGTCTGACTATTGGGTCGGCATGTATGGCAGCAACAACCGATTTGATCACAATCATTTGGTTGGAAAGACGAACAAAGGCGTCACTCTTGCTGTTCGTTTGGATAGCGAGGAGAGCCGCGAGAACGGACACCTTATCGATCACAATTATTTTGGCCCGCGTCCGCCGCTGGGTTCGAATGGTGGTGAGACGTTGCGGATCGGAACCAGTCGCTATTCGATGTACAATTCGAACACGACGGTAGAGAACAATGTCTTCGACCGTACCAGTGGTGAGGTTGAAATCATTTCGTCCAAATCCGGCGAAAATATCTTCCGTGGCAATCTGTTCTTGCGGGCTCAAGGCACGCTGACCCTGCGCCATGGGGATGGTAATCTCGTCGAACGTAACGTGTTCCTCGGCTATGGCGAGAACCACACCGGCGGCATCCGTGTTATCAACCGTCACCAGACGGTGCGAGGCAACTATCTTGAGGGATTGCGCGGCAAAGCGTTCTCGAGCGCGCTGGCGGTGATGAATGGTGTGCCCAACTCACCCGTCAATCGCTATGTCGAAGTCGATGGCGCGGTGATTGAGCATAACACTATCGTTGATAGTCGCCGCGTCGCGTTCAATGTTGGGGCGGATGAAGAGCGTTCGGCTCCTCCTCTCAACAGCGTGTTCGCAAACAATCTGTTGAGCGGGCTCGAAGGCGAGTCGTTCGTCGAGCGCTATGATGACACGTCAGGAATTGCCTTTAGCGACAATCGCGTGCTCATTGGCGATGTTGACGAAGCCTTGCTGGGATTTGTGCAGGCGCCGGCTGAAATGCAGCGAGCGGAGAACGGACTGCTCTATCCGCTTGATCCGGCGTTGGCACAAGTGGGTGCTCCGCGCGACCTAGAGGTGCTTTCGCTCGATAGCGTTGGGGTCAAGTGGTATCCCAAGCCAGGCCAAGAAATAGCCTTCGGGGAATCGGGCCGCGAAATCTCGGTTGCACCTGGCGATGGTTCGCTTGCGACAGCACTGCTTTCTGCCGAGGCCGGCGACGTTCTGGTGCTAGAACCGGGCGACTACATTGTGGATCGCACAATGGCGATTGGCAGCACAATCGCGCTCCGAGGCAAGCTAGTTGAAGGCGAGGAATTGCCTCGAATAATGTTCGCGCGCCCGACATTGTTCGAGCTTCGTCAGGGCGGCAATCTCCAATTGAAGAATCTCGTTATTGACGGCGCGTTGACGCCCGACTCTGTCGGGAATTCGATGATCCGGACGACGAGTTTTCCGATTCAATCCAATATGCGGATCGAGCTGGACGGCGTCACGGTCCGGGATCTCATGGTCAACAAGTCATTCAACGTTTTGACCTTGGGCAAGAGCGCATTTGCGAACAGCATCTCCATTCGCAACAGCAATTTTTCCAATATCACTGGGTCAATCGTTTCAGCTGCGGCCGAGACTGAAGACTTTGGCCAATATAATGTCGAGTATCTCGACATTCTCGATAGCAATTTTGCGGGAATTGGCGGACCGATCGCGAATATCTATCGCGGTGGTCGCGATGAAAGCACCTTTGGGCCTTACGTCAAAGTCCTTCGCAACAATCTCTCCGATGTCGGATTGGCAGCGACAAACGGGACTGGCGGGTCAATCCACTTGCACGGCGTTCAAGTGGCAGAGATCGCCGAGAACAACGTGGCGAGCTCCGCACCTTTGCGAGTGGTGCACACTGTCGGGACGCCCAGCACAACAATCAGCGACAACCAGTTTGCAGAAACTCCAGACATGCTTTTGGAAGAGTTGAATTATGACGGGCCGCATCGCGCGTTGCTCTCAGGCAATGTCTTTGCTGAGGGTGAGTGCGAATGAAGGCTATTTCTCTCGCAGCCGCCTTGGCATTTTGTGCCATGGCACAACCCGGTCAGGCAGCTGCACGTCCCGAGGTCGTCTCGCCTGGGGGTGGCGAGGCGACCTCACAGCTTCCACCCTTGTTCCAGGATGAAATGGAAAGAGCGCAAGAGTTCGTCCATGCGATGATGGAGCAGGGGGTCGTCGTTCCGGTCCCTAAGGATCCGGGCGGCGGTTATACGCACGAGCAGCACAAGCGGAACTATCGCGCGATACATCAAGGCGGACAGCTCTACGCAATAACCGGTGACGAGAAATATCGCGTCTATGTGCGCGACATGCTTTTGGCGTATGCGGAGCTGTATCCGACATTGGGTGATCATCCGGCGAAAGCTAACCAGAATGTCGGCAGGCTATTTTGGCAAGTGCTCAACGACGCAATGTGGCTGGTCCACGCCGTGCAAGGCTATCGCGATGTCCGCGATACTCTGACCGATACTGAGCGCGCGCGGATTGATGACAATGTCTTCCGCCCGGCAGTGAAATTTCTTTCTGTGGACTCGCAGCGGACATTTGATCGTATTCACAATCATGCAACCTGGGCAACGGCCGGGGTTGGCATGACTGGCTATCTGCTTGGCGACCAGGACATGGTTGACCGTGCATTGCTAGGCTCTGACAAAAGTGGTGATGCAGGCTTCCTTCGTCAAAGCGAATTGCTGTTCTCACCTGATGGCTATTACACAGAAGGCCCGTATTATCAGCGGTTCGCGCTGCTTCCTTTCGTGGTTTTCGCGAATGATATTGAGCGCAATGAGCCTGAGCGCCGGATTTTCGAACATCGCGATGGTATCCTTCAAAAAGCCATCACAACGACGATCCAGCTGACATACGGCGGTTATTTCTTTCCGTTCAATGACGCGATCAGGGACAAGAGCCTAAATACCGCCGAGCTCTACGAAGGCGTGGCGATTGCATATGGCGTGTCACAGGATCCGGGCTTACTTTCGATTGCGAAATGGCAGAACCGAACTGTTCTCAACGAGAACGGTCTTGCTGTTTCAAGCGATCTCGCCGCGGGCAAAGCCAAGCCGTTTGATTTCAAATCCATGCTCCTGACTGACGGGCCAGATGGTGACCGAGGTGCGGTTGCGATCTTCCGGCATGGCTCAGGGCCGCGCCACACTGCCCTGGTCGCGAAGAACAGCTCTCAAGGCATGGGCCATGGTCACTTCGACAAGCTCAGCTGGCAATTGTATGCCAACGGGCACGAAATCGTGCGAGATTATGGCGCGGCTCGTTTTCTCAATATCGAAGCCAAAGAGGGCGGGCGCTACCTTCCTGAAAATGAAAGTTGGGCCAAGCAGACGATCGCGCACAACGCTCTGGTTGTAAACGAGACGAGCCATTTCGGCGGTGACGGCAAACATGCTGACAAGTTTGCGCCGACGCAGCTGTATTTCTCTTCGGAAGCCGATCTTCAGGTAAGCACTGCGACGATCGATAGCGCCTACGAAGGTGTAACGATGACGCGCACGATGGCGATGCTCGAAGTAGCGGGCCTGGCAGAGCCGGTCGTGATCGATGTTTTGCGGGCTGGCAGCGACGAATCTTCACAGTTTGATCTGCCGCTGCATTACTCGGGTCATATCATGGAAACCGGCTTCGAGGTGGCACGCAATGTTGCTGGCCGTCCCGTTCTGGGATCGGGCCACGGGTATCAGCACGTCTGGGTTGATGGCACTTCGATGCCGCAGGCGGACAGGGCTTTCATGACATGGATCCTCGATGGGCGGTTCTACACTTATCGGTTTGTGCCTCAGGAAAATGGGAATATTATCCTAGGCGAAAGCGGAGCAAACGACCCCAAGTTCAATCTGCGGCGCGAACCGATGGTCATTCAACGTGTGACCGACGCCAGCAGCGCTACATTTGTCAGCGCACTGGAATCGCACGGACTTTATGACGGTGCAACCGAACAAACAATCGACAGCCGAAGCCTTATCGGGTCGCTGCGGTACCAAAAACATAACGAATACGACGTGGTGATCGTCGAAACCAAGAACGGCGCGAAGACCGTATTGGCGATCTCCTATCATGATGATCCTGACCTAACACATAACGCTTTAGCCGACGGTCAAACCGTCCGTTGGAAAGGCTTTGCCGGGCGGATCGTCTTGGGTGAAGAGGGGAACTGAAATGGCGACCATAACAGTCGGCCAAAGCGAGACCTTTGTCTCAGACAAGGCCATAGAAAAAAAGGATCTGGGCGGAGGAATACGCCGAAAAATCTTGGGCTATGGACCCGACCTCATGATCGTCAAGGTGTGGTTTGATCGAGGCTCAATTGGTGAGGTTCACGCGCACCGGCACAGCCAATCCTCCTATGTCGAAAGCGGCAAGTTCGAAGTGTTTGTCGACGGAAAGAAGCAAGTGCTGGGAGCGGGCGACAGTTTCTACATCGCGCCGCACCTTGATCACGGTGCCGTTTGTCTAGAGCCCGGCGTGCTGATCGACACATTCAGCCCGGCGCGTGAAGACTTTCTCGGAATGGAGAGCTGATCATGTTCAAAGGCAATCTACGCTATTGGATCGTCGTCCTCGTCGCAGTCGCGACGGTGATCAATTACATCGACCGCGGCGCCCTTGGCTTCCTGTGGCCCGAAATTTCCAAAGAGCTTGAGCTCACGGAATATGACTACGCAATCATCCTCAACGTCTTCACATTCGCCTATGCGTTTGGCCAATCGATTTTTGGCAAGATCTTCGACTGGATCGGAACGCGGCTCGGCTTCGTTCTCTCGATCGTCGTATGGTCTGCTGCAACGGCGCTTCACGCATTTGCGCAAGGCCTTTTGTCCTTCGCGCTCTTCCGTGCGGTCTTGGGCGTGTCCGAAGCAGGCAACTGGCCAGGCGCCACCAAAGCCAATGCCGAGTGGTTCCCGATCAACGAACGGGCCTTGGCGCAGGGTATTTTCAATTCCGGTGCAGCGATCGGCGGCATCGTTTCGGCACCAATCATCGGACTGCTATTTGTCTTTCTTGGCAGCTGGCAAGCGACCTTTGTTGCTATTGCAGCGCTAGGCTTCCTTTGGCTGATCCCTTGGCTCATCGTCTACAAGAGTGGTCCTGAAGCGCACCCTTGGATTAGCCAAGAGGAGCGCGAGTACATCTTGACTGGTCAGCGCAATGTGGAGACCAATGAGGTTGCCGATTACGCTCCTGACACCAAAGAGATATTGAGCCGCAAAGAGAGCTGGGGTGTCATCCTCGCAAGCTTCTTCCTTGATCCGATCTGGTGGCTGTTTGTTGGCTGGTTGCCGATCTACTTGCTCAATACCTACGGCTTTGGTGTCGAGGAAATCGCTGTCTATGCATGGATCCCATATGTGGGGGCCATGTTCGGAGCTTGGTTCGGCGGCTTGCTGGCTGGCAACCGGCTCAAAGCGGGGTGGACGGTCAATCGCACCCGTAAGACCGTTATCGGGCTTGGCGGTCTGATTATGCTCGTCTCGTTGCTCGCTACTACACAGGCTAGCACACCCTTGACAGCAGTGCTGATCATGGCGGTGATTCTGTTCGGCTTCCAGACGGCAGTCGGAAATATCCAAACTCTTCCTAGCGACTTCTATAGCGGTAAATCAGTAGGCTCGCTGGCGGGATTTGCCGGAACAGCGGCCAAGCTCGCTGTGGTGCTCCTCAACTTCTTAATCCCGGTCATCACCGTGAACAGCTACACTCCGGCATTCCTTGTCGGCGCTGGTCTCGCGATCATGACCGTATTGTCGGTGCTCATTTTCTGCCCCGACATCAAACCACTCAAACCAAAATCTGCTTAGCGCAAATTTACTCTTTTAGGACGGGGACAAAGTAATGAAATTCGCAGGTAAAACAGCTGTAGTGACCGGCGGTAGCCGAGACATCGGCCGTGCGGTTTGCGTCAAACTCGGCAGCGAGGGCGCGAATGTTGTGGTCAATTACAACAGCAATCAGGCCGATGCTGATGCAACTGTGGCGGCGGTTGAAGCCGCCGGCGGCAAAGCGATCGCAGTCAAAGCCGATGTCACGAAGCCAGCCGAGGTCGACGCACTCATTGCGGCATCCCGTGACACCTTTGGTGATGCGATCCATATTCTCGTCAACAATGCCGGTGGTTTGGTCGCCCGCAAGACGCTGGAAGAGATGGATGAAGAGTTCTTCAACTTCGTCATGCAATTGAACACCACATCGACATTCCTGACCTGCAAAGCGGCGGTCCCGTTCATGAGCGAAGGTGCTTCGATCGTGAATTTGGCATCACTCGCTGGGCGTGACGGCGGTGGTGGCGGAGCTATCGCTTACGCCACTTCCAAAGGCGCTGTCATGACTATGACGCGCGGATTGGCGAAAGAACTGGGGCCGAAAGGCATCCGTGCCAATGCGATCTGCCCCGGGATGATCGCGACGACATTCCATGACAAGTTCACCCCGGACGCCGCACGAGAGAATGTCGC
The DNA here is from genome assembly GCA_013002295.1 of Altererythrobacter sp. GTDB lineage: Bacteria > Pseudomonadota > Alphaproteobacteria > Sphingomonadales > Sphingomonadaceae > Erythrobacter. Next base: position 5,310 of record JABDKI010000034.1, on the reverse strand, counting down.
GAATTCGACGCCTCTTCGTCGTCAGGGCAAGGCAGAGGAAACCGCAGATCTCGTCGCTTATCTGGCGTCCGATGAAGCTTCATTCATCACCGGCGCGAACGTCGACATCAACGGCGGCTTGGCGTTCTCGTAAGCCAAGCCCAAAGCAACTCGATCAGGGTAAATACAATGGCGGACTTTCTCTCCTTTGGCGAAATCATGTTGCGTCTCAAGACCTCGAGTCATGAGCGCTTTTTCCAATCTCCGAGCTTCGAAGCGACCTTTGGCGGCGGTGAAGCCAATGTGGCAGTCGCGCTGTGCAATTACGGCCTGAACGCAGGTTTTGTTAGCGCGCTGCCGGACAATGACATTGGTGAAAACGCGATCATGGAATTGCGGAAATTCGGTGTCGATACTGCGCATATCAGCCGCTCTGGCGATCGCGTTGGCATATACTTTCTGGAGACAGGTTCGAACCAACGTCCTTCCAAAGTCGTCTATGATCGGGCCAACTCCTCGATCTGCAATGCCGGCATGGACGAGTTTGATTGGCTAACAATCTTCAAGGGCGCAAAGTGGCTGCATATTACGGGTATTACGCCAGCACTCAGCCAGTCAGCTGCAGATCTGTCGATGGCTTGCGTAAAGGCTGCGAAGGAAGCTGGCGTGACTGTTTCGTGCGACTTCAACTTTCGCGGGAAGCTCTGGAGATACGGCAAGACTGCGCCAGAAGTCATGCGCGAGCTGGTAAAATATGTCGATGTCGGCATTGCCAATGAAGAGGACTGCCAGAAGTCGCTCGATATCTCGGTTGATGTTGATGTAGAATCCGGCGAACTCGATACGAAGAAGTATGAGGCGCTGGGCCAGAAGGTGCTCGACATCTACCCCAATATGCACACCATCGCGATTACATTGCGTGAAAGCTTGAGCGCGGACCGCAACAATTGGTCGGCGTGTCTGCGCACGCGCGACGATGGATTCATGCTGTCACGCAAGTATGAGCTGACTGACATTGTTGACCGTGTTGGGGGCGGTGACAGTTTTGCCTCTGCGCTGATCTATGGCCTGAACGCTTACGAAGACCGCCAGCAAAGCTTGGAATTTGCCGTTGCTGCCAGCGCTCTGAAGCACACCATAATGGGCGACTTCAATCGCGTCACTGTGCCTGAGGTTGAGAAGCTGATGTCAGGAGATGGCTCGGGCCGGGTGCAGCGCTGACCGTTGGAGGCGGGTTTGTCGCAAAGGAGCACGACCGTCACCTTTCGCCCGCTCCACGCGAGGTAGGGTTCTAATGGCCAAGGTGTCGGCACGCAATATCGATAACTCGAATCATGCTTGGAGACCCGGGATTGGTTCCATCCCGCATCCAGGCAGTCAGCAGCCAAGCTACTAGGTGAGTCTCAAGAGCAGTTCATTGAGCTCTGCGGAACCACGCAAGGGATTGAGCAGCGGATCATTGGTGGTCAGGACCACACCCGGATCGCCCTCGTCAAATGCACGCTTGAGAACAAGGAGCGCGCGTTCGATTTTCCCCCACTGCGCGAGAACCTGGGCCTGCTGATAGAGACCTGAATCGCCATACAGGGCTATCAATTCATCAAACGATGCCTGCGCCGCTGCTACTTGCCCAAGCTTCTGGTTGGCGATTGCCAGACCCGCAAGGCGAAAAAGTGCGACCGGTTCCGCGTCGAAGGCTTCGTATGCCAGTCGAGGATCACCGAGGGACAAACGAGCGACCCCGACAGCGTAATTCGCATTGGCCAGGCTGGAGTTCAGTTGCAATGCATTTTCCATGCGAGCGATCGCGGTATCAAAGCTACCGGCGAAGAGTGCCACAAAGCCGGCGCTTCTGAACGCGAGCGCATTGAGAGGGTCAAGTTCGATCACCTCATCCATAATGTCCATTGCGAGAGCTGTTTGATCGCCGAAGGAATAGAATGTCGCAATCGAACGCAGGGCATCCGCATCGCGCGGAGCGAGTTCTTCGGCACGTTTATAGTGCGGATAGGCGCCAGCGCGGTCGATCTGTCCATAGTACCGGACATAGCCCAAAGCCATGTGGCCTTGCGCAAGGTTTGGTGCGATCTCGATTGCCCGCTCAGCAGCAGCAATGCTTTGCGCGAACAGACGGTTCACTTCATTCGCATCGTTGGCCGCATTGGCAATTGATGCAAGAACGTTGGCGCGCCTGGCGTGCGCGGCTGCATAATTCGGATCAATTTCAATCGCCAAATCATACTGACTTAGCGCCGACCTCTTGCTGTCCAGACCCGAACTCAAATCATTGAACGCCTGTCCGCGCAAATAGGCCTCATACGCACGCGGGATATCGGTACCCCCGATCTCTTTCTGCTCTTCAAGACTGCTTCGCGCAGCATCCCTGCTCGTGATACGCTCGACAAGAGAAAGTGCGACCGTTCCGGCGATCTCCGATTGGACCGCCAGAACATCCTTGAACTCGCGATCATAGGACTCCGACCACATGACCACACCGTCCTCGACCTGCAGCAACTCGGCGAAAATGCGCACGGTGTCATCAACCAGCTGCACCGCACCGCGAAGAATACTGGCGGCACCAAGCGCGCGCGCGATCGCGAAATCATCCTCGCCATCCCCAGCATTCGACGATGTGGGCGCTGAAACCCTAAGCAACGGGTTCCTCGACAGTGCCTGCCGCAGCTCGTTCGAGAAGCCGCTGGAAAACCACGTCTGCCCTTCGTCTCCGGTCAAGTTCGCAAATGGCAGAACAGCCATTGATGTGGAGGCAGACTTGTCCGGACCGAACCAGCCAAGTTGCCAGCCGGTTAGGGCCGATGCGCCGCCAGTCAGAGCAATCGCACCGATCATCAGATTGCGGCGTGACATTCCGGATTTGAGAGGTGCACGCCAGCCGCTGTTCTGACCAAATCCTTGTGGAGGCAGTCCGATCGCCGGGACTTGAACTGTGCCGGTTGCTGGATCTTCACCTGTCGCCTCAGCGAGGTGGTGCGAGATTGCACGCTGAAGCGCAGTGGAGGCGCTCTGGTCTTGAGGCCAGTTGGAGAAGTCAATCGAATGGATTTGGCGGAAACCGAATGGAGGTAGCGTGCCATCCAAAGAGATTGGTATCAGTTTGTCCGCATCGCGAGCAAAACCTGCTTCGTCCAAGACCCAGTGGCTTTTTATGGAATCCTTCGACCAAGCAACGACCACTGCGCCGGCTTGCTCCAGCTCGCGCTCGATATCCTTGGCGAAATGCCTGCCACCTTCGATCTGCCGATCCCACCACAGGCTGTTGCCGCTCGCCTCGATTGCGATCGCGAGCTCTTCAATCTTGGCCTGGTCAGGCCGTGCATAGGAGAGAAAGACATCAGCCACTGCGCGAAAATGCAACTAATCGTGAGCCAAGTCTAGCGATTGATTGAGCGCAGCAGCGGAGAACGTCTCTCAGCACCAAATCTCGGGTCGACATTGGCTCCCGGCACATTTTACCCTGACGGCTTGCCATAGATTGAAAAGCTCGCCCACATTTTTGGATCATCAAGGTAAGGTTGGCGCTTGTCTCTGGTCCTAGCTTGCATGGTCTTGAGCTGGGCCTTTTGCATTGCGATTTCCGGGGTGTCGCCCGCTTTAAGCCGTTCCAAAAAGTGGTTCATCAGTATCTTCGTGGCATTGTCGCTTACATTCCAAAGGCTTGAAACCACTTGGCCTGCGCCTACGGTTGTCCAGCTTCGCGCAATTCCGAAGCCGCCGCCGTCAAGCACTCTGCCTAAAGCCGTCTGGCACGCACTCATGACGACCAGCGGATTGCGCTGCTGCCAACCACGAAAACGCTCTTGGCGTATGTGTCCGGCAAAATAGTGCCCCTCCCGCCCGCTCATCGCAACAAAGCCGCGTGTCAACGGGTTTCGCGGATCTGCGATGGCGTGCGATGCGATGTAAACCATGCCCAGATTGTCGATCGAATGTATTGCGCCGGTCAGTGCGCTTCGGGTTGCCGCCTTGCCGATAAGCAATTTTTCATTGTCGAGCTTGCTGGCGACACTGCGAGCCTCCGCTTCCGCACCAGGCAAGTCATGCCACTTGTATTTCGGATCATCAGACAGATCAGGGTTGCCGACGACTACCGCCCTATTCAGATTTAGCTGGTCGAATTCGAAGATCCCGTTGTCATCCTCCATTGTTCGTAAGTCCGGCAACATGACAAATGAGAAACGGCGCGCCGCAGGGCCATCACCCATCGGTAATGCAGCATATGGCGCGGTCGAACTGTCACGCGCGCCCTTCACCAGAATCCGGCCGGAGCGTTCCTTAAGAGCATTGAAAACATGGTCGGGTATGAGGATTTCACGAGCATCACGAAGAGAACCTTCACGTTCGGCTTTCGCTGCCGGTGTCTGATCCGCTGCTCTCAAGGCATCGATTTCTTCCTGAGTGGGCTCTGGCTGGCCCCGCTCGATGGGCGCGCGTGTAGATGCCAGTCGCCGCACTCCAAGCCCCTCGACCAGGAAATCTAGCCCTTCATAACTTTCAGGATAGGTTGCTCGTTCAAGCCCATTTTCTGAATCGAGCAGGAAAACCGAGAGATAGCCCTCTGAATCGACATGATGAAGCAACAGATAAGTCGGCGTACCGCCGGCTGACAATTGCTTCAGCCGTGTCTGGATTGCGCGCAGTTGTTTTTCCGCGCCAAGAAGATCGTCTTCATTTCCAGCACGAACCTGGGTCTCCCGCCCGTGCTGTTCTTTGCTCCTGAGAACTTCTGTAAATAGACTTTCACCTGCGATTGCCTCAATCAGTTGTCGCCATTCCGGGTTTTTTGGGATGATTTGACGCAGCGAACTCTCGGGTTGGGCAACGATAATCGAAAGATCAGGGCTTTCTCCAGCAGAGTGAGCACTTTTGGCACTTTCACCAAGAAACCCGATAGGCTCTTGATCAGCCGGTGCAGGGTCTCCGGGCGCCTCGCTGCACGCTGCCACGAACATTATAGTGACCAATATTAAAAGTGATCGCTTGGTATGTCCTTGTCCGAATGAAAGTCCCATCTCGCGCGCCACTCCCCAATAACAAAACCCAAAGCCATTACGGCATGATCCGACCCCTCCGCAGTATAGGACAGCGGGTCAATCGTGTCCAAGCTCTAGCTAGAGTGGAGTAATTGCGCACCATTTGAATCGCTCGCCTATCTTGGGTGAAGAAGCATTTTGTTGCAATCGGGGGCAATCTGGGTTTAGCAAGGCTTCGAACTCAACAGGGGGAATTACAAAATGAGGAAGACATTTACTGTTCTTGCAGCAGCAAGTCTGGGATTGGCAGCTTGCTCTGCTCCGGCAGAAGAAGCCGCGC
>JABDKI010000032.1 GCA_013002295.1 Altererythrobacter sp. | reverse complement strand
ATCGATAAACCGGCACCAACCCAGCGGCATGAACCCAATGCCCCACAGTCTGGTGGAGCCGATCTCGAAATAGGTCGGCAAGGAGCTAGGGCCGCTTGCGGCAAAGCGGGGACGCTCAACATAGGTCTCGCCCAATTGCGCCATAGGGCGAGAGCCCGCCATGAAGCGGATGCCAGCCCATTCTGGCTGCAAGTGGTCACTGATCGTAGCGCCATCTTCGACTGTCAGGTCCAGATGGTAGAAACTGGTGAAGCACCCGTCGAACTCAGGCGGTGGCGCAAAGAATCGACTTCGCACCTTGTATTCGGGCATCTCATACTCGGGCGAGCGCCCTATGTTCTTTTGCGACCCCACCATGCATCATTGTCTGGCGCAAGTGTCACGAACTTACAATTGGAAAGGCGCCGGAAGTTGCCTCCCAGCGCCCTCAAATTAGCTAGCTTTTCCGCTGTTTAAGCAGGAAGCGCTGATTTCGCCTGGGCGATCACAGTCTTGAACGCCGCTGCTTCGTTCATTGCGAGATCCGCCATTGCCTTACGATCCAACTCGATTCCAGCCAGCTTAACGCCGTGCATGAATTGCGAGTAGGTGAGGCCTTCAGCGCGTACAGCCGCGTTGATGCGCTGGATCCACAATGCGCGGAAATTGCGCTTTTTGATCTTGCGGTCGCGATACGCGTACTGGCCAGCTTTCTCGACGGCCTGGCGCGCAATGCGAATGGTGTTCTTGCGACGACCGCGATAGCCCTTGGCTTGATCGAGTAGACGCTTGTGTTTCTGGCGTGTGGTTACGCCGCGTTTGATGCGAGGCATTTCAAATTCTCCTTAAAACCAGCGCGCTCAGTCGAGCCCGTATGGGGCCCATTTCTTCACTGTCTTGGTGTCGGCTTCCGACAGGACAGAGGTGCCGCGGTTCTGGCGAATATACTTCGCATTGTGGCTGATCAGACGGTGGCGCTTGCCAGCGACGCCATGCTTGATCTTGCCGGTTGCGGTGATTTTGAAGCGTTTCTTCACACCGCTTTTGGTCTTCAGTTTGGGCATTTTTATCTCCTAATGCAGAGACACGTCCGACCAGCCCTGGCAGCCCTAACGGCCAGACCGGCAGATGAATCACGTGTCAGTGAAGGCGCGCGAAATAGCGATTCTGTGGCAGAATGCAAGCGGTTTGGCACAAGCTGCTAACTCCCGCCCATCGCTTCCAGCACATCTTCCAGCCGCGCTGGCTCACCCAGCGCGATGACGCTGCCTCCTTCCGTCGCGCTATCGGCGTCTAGCGGATTGCCTTGCCAATCGCTCATCTGGCCGCCCGCGCCCTCCACCACAGGGACAAGCGCAGCATAGTCATACAGGTTCAGACCGCTCTCGATCACGATATCCAGATGGCCCGATGCGAGCAGGCCGTAATTGTAGCAATCGCCGCCATAGACCGGATAGGGGCGCTTGGGATAAGCCTTCGCCACGACGCGCAAGTAAGCATCGACTTCCTCTTCCGCAAAGGCATGCGGGCTGGTTGTGGCGATGCTCGCCCCCTCCAGCGCGCGGCAGCGACGGGTGCTAGCCGGCTTGCCATTGAACGTCGTGCCCTGGCCGATCACGCCCACCCAGCGCTCACCCAAAATCGGCTGATCGATCACACCCAGCACCGGCCAACCATCCTGGCACAGCGCAATCAGCGTGCCGAAAATCGGGCGGCCGGCAACGAAGCTTTGCGTGCCATCGATCGGATCGAGAACCCATTGCCGCCCGGCGCCTTCGTTGCGGGTGCCGTACTCTTCACCAAAAATACCATCGTCGGGCAATTCGGCTTCGATGATCGCGCGCATCGCGGCTTCGGCGGCGCGATCCGCCTCCGTCACGGCAGTGAAATCCTCCTTTGTTTCCACGCGCCAATCCCCGCGAAACAATGGACGGATTACAGTGCCTGCAGCATCAGCCAGACGGGCCGCAAGCGCAATATCAGACGGATTCATGACAAGGCCTTCTTTTTCAGCTAACCCCCCTGGCAACCGGGTCGCACAGTTGGGGTAAAATCCAAACCGGGGATACTGTTAAAGCAATGGCTGACTATGACAATCGCTTCGGCGATCAAACAGCTATGCGGTCGCGCTTTGGCATGACAGAAGCGGGCGAACCGTTGTCGCTAAATCGGGCACCATGCGAAGAATTAGCGCCGTGGGTCGCACGGCTTTTCGTGGTCGATGTGGACGCACCAGATGACCATGTGGTGGATTGCGGACTGTGCGCGGACACGCCCATATTGCGCGTACTGCTGCGCGGACGCTGGACCGCACAGACCCGCTATGGAACCGGTCGTTATGAGAAAGCGGCAGTCTTTTTCGGGCCGCAGACACAACTCATGCCGGTAAAAGTCCATGGTGGATTCGCAACCTTAGGGGTCGCTTTAAGGCCCGGTGCGGTTGCCGCGCTGAAAGGCCCGGATGTGGCCGATACACTCGACCGGATTATCTATTACGACGATATTTTCGGGGACCGGGCGTGGGGCACCAGCGAGCAATTGATCGAGTGGTTCGATCCCGATGGCGCGCCGGAACGCTGGCTGCGCGTGGCGGAGAAGCTGCTGTTGCAATTGGTAGAGCTCGCCGGGGGGAAGAAGCCAAACCCGATCATCGAAGCGTTTGACAAAGCCGCGTTTGCAGATCCGAATATGAACCTCGCCGAATTCGCAGAGGAGAACGCTGTCGAACGCCGCAGGCTGGAACGTCTGGTCAAGAAGGCCTACGGCCAAACGCCCAAGCAGGTCCTGCGCCGGGCGCGAGCATTGGATGTCGCGTCAAACCTGATCGGTGTAGCCGATGATGCCGAGGCCGCGGAAATCGCGCTGCGCTATTACGATCAATCGCATCTGATCAGAGAGTTCAGCAATTTCTTCAACAACACACCCAAACGGTTTGCGAAGAACAAACATCCGCTGCTTGCGATTGCGTTAGAAGCGAGGCAGGCGCGCCGAATGGAGGTGCTGGGCCGGGTTGATCCGGGTGACGACCTGCCTTGGCGCAAGCGTGGCCAGGATTGACCGTCGAACGCGAATTTTCTTGTATATCTCGTGAGATAGAGTCTAGCTTCCCTTACGGAAGTTGGGGAATCGCACCATATGCCGAGCGAAATGTACGCTGAGATCTGGCGGCGCAATCTTGCGCCTCTTTCGGGCACGTCGCGCGATGGGTTGCCCCTATCGGAGAACCGCGCCGCGATAGCGGATCTGGATCCCTGGATAGCGCGGCTGGTTTCAGCCAAAGCCACCAATGATCCCGACATGCTGATCGCTTGCGGGATGTGCAATGACCTCAACTATACGCGGCATATCTTCAACGGACGCTGGACCGCGATGACCACTGAAGGGCACGGGAGTTACCAGAACGAGGTGCTGCAATTTGGCCAGCATTCACGCTTTATGCCGCTCACTTGCACAGGCGATATCATGTCCGCCGGTTTTGGTCTGCGCGCGGGCGCGTTTTACGCGCTGACCGGGCGCTCTGCCGACACAATGATCGACCGGATCGAGCGGGACGACACCTTCGGCTTGTTGGCTGACGATTTTCGCGAAATCTATTCCGACGAACACGCACCCGGTGATTGGAATCTGGCGATGGAGGAGGCGCTGCGGCAGTTCGTCAAGCGGGTCGATCCCGATCCACCCGATCCGATCTCCGCCGCGTTCGAGTTGGCTGCCTTCGAAGACCCCAACCAATCACTCAGCGATTTTGCCGAGACCCAGAATATCAGCCTGCGCAAGTTGGAACGCGTTGTAAAACGCGATTTTGGCCTGACACCGCGGACTGTGATGCGGCGCGCGCGCGCGCTGGATGTAGCGTCGATCCTATGCGGTGTGGCTGACCAGGATGAAGAGAACGAGATGATGCTGCGTTACTTCGACCAGTCGCACTTCATTCGTGACTTCACGGCGTTCTTTGGCGTGACGCCGCACAAATTCCGCGCACAGCCACGCCCGCTCCTGACTATTACTCTGGAGCAACGCCAAGCCCGACGTCTTGAAGAGCTCAACCGGCTGAAACCTGGTGAGCACCGGCCCTGGTTGGCCGATCTGGAGCAAAATCCGGCTTAGTCGAACAGCGAGCTGACCGAGCTTTCGTCAGCAATCCGGCGCACAGCCTCACCGATCAGAGGCGCAATCGTCAGAACGCGGATGCGATCAGATGCCTCGGTTGCTTCGGTTGGCAGGATCGTGTCCGTGATGACCAGTTCTTTGAGTGCAGAACCATTGACGCGCGCAACCGCGCCGCCAGACAGAACACCGTGTGTGATATAGGCCGCAACGCTGTTCGCACCCTGATCGAGCAAAGCCTGCGCCGCATTGCACAGCGTACCGCCCGAATCGACAATGTCATCGATCAGAACGCAGTGGCGCCCTTTCACATCACCGATGATGTTCATGACCTCGCTTTCGCCGGGGCGGTCGCGGCGCTTGTCAACGATGGCCAGCGGGGCGTTGTCGAGCCGCTTGGCCAATGCACGTGCGCGCACCACGCCGCCGACATCGGGGCTGACCACCATCAGATCCTGATCGCCGTAGCGTGCCTGAATGTCGGCTGCCATGGTCGGAGCGGCATAAAGATTGTCGGTCGGGATATCGAAGAAGCCCTGGATCTGACCTGCGTGCAGATCGACCGCCAAAACACGGTCAGCACCCGCCTCTGTAATAAGATTCGCCACCAGCTTCGCCGAGATTGGTGTGCGCGGGCCGGGTTTGCGGTCCTGCCGGGCGTAACCGAAATACGGGATCACAGCGGTAATCCGGCGCGCTGATGCACGCCTAAGCGCATCGATCCCGATCAGCAATTCCATCAAATTGTCATTGGCGGGAAAGCTGGTCGACTGAACGATAAACACATCCTCGCCGCGCACATTCTCGTTGATCTCGATGAAGACCTCTTCATCTGCAAACCGGCGAACGCTCGCGTCAGTAAGCGGTAATTCCAGATAGGCGGCAATCGCCCGGGCAAGCGGCAAGTTTGAATTGCCGGACATGATCTTCATGAGTCGCGAATCCCCCAAAGCAGATGGTCAAACTCGCCTAGCCGAGAGTCATGGAAACGCAACAGAGTGCATCACCGACTTGTCCTCAGATGCGCGCTCTGAACGGCGGATCAGCCAACCCAAACATCCAAGACATAGCGCCCATCGTCGATCATCTTGTCGACTTCAGCGGCAGCTTCATCGCTGCTGCATCCGCGCTTGCCAGCAAGGATCGCGACCAGTGCGCGGCGCACGTCGGGCTCCATCTTCGCTCCGTCGCCGCATATATAAATGCGCGCACCCCGCTCAATCAGATCCCACACCTGATCGGCCTGCTGCGCAATCAGATCCTGAACATAGGTCCGCCCGCTCTCTGCACGGGAAAAAGCTGTCTGCAAATTGACGATGCCATCTGCGGCATATTGCTCCAGCTCTTCGCGGTAGAGGAAATCATGATAGGGGTGGCGACAGCCGAAGAACAACATGGCATCACCCAGCGCCGTGCCTTGATCTTTCAATAAGGCACGCTGCTGCAGAAAGCCGCGGAACGGCGCGATACCCGTACCGGGGCCGACCATGATGATAGGCTGTGCAGGATCGTCTGGCAGCCGGAAATCCGCCGTTGGCTTGCGCACGATGGCTCTAAACGTATCCCCAGATTGAAGCTCTGCGAGGTAATTCGAGCATGTTCCCTTGAAGGTGCCCTTGCCCGATAATGCCGGCCCTTTCACCACACCCACTGTGATCGAACATTGTCCTGGCGCGGCATCGGGCGCAGACGAAATCGAATAATAGCGCGGGCTCATATAGGGTATGAGTTCGAGGAATACGCCCAGCGGCAAATCGCACGCCGGAAACTCTTCCAGCAGATCGAGCACCGATTTGCGCTTTGCCAGCACTTCGGTCGCGTAAAGATCGGTGCCGTCTTCGCTGGCGGGTTTCGCAAGAGCTTCAAGTGCCGATCTCGAGTTTGGACATTCGACGAAGCGGGCCAGCATTGCGCAATCCTTGCGGGTCGCAACAGCCTGTAGTTCGCCCGCTTTCTCCGCCAAACGCTGTACGGAAAAGGTGCTGCCGCTGGGGAACGGTCCGCGCATTTCGCTGCGCGATTCGACCCGTATGTATGTGTCCCGATCGAGATTGAACCGATTGAGCAACCGTTCAACAACCGCTTCGTCATTGACCGGCACTACACATAAATGATCGCCCGGCTGGTAGCTCATGCCGTCCGCCAGCTTGGCTTCGATATGCCGGGTCGAGCGCGGATCATCAATCTCGAGATTTTTCAGCTCAATATTGCGCAGCACTTCTACTTCGTGCGCGCCCAAACCCTCTGCCACGGGGTTGGATGTGACGCTGTCAGTTATCTCGACAGTGTAAAGCGGCTCTGCGTCTTCGACTGCTGCCAGCTCCAGATCAATGCCGAATGCGCCAGCGACTGTCGGCAGTAGATCATCCAGCCAATCATGGAACTGCGTGTCGACATCGCCGCGCGCATCCAGTTCCTCGGTGGCGACGATCCGCTTTGCTCCGCCGGCTTCCATAGCCGCGTCGATTTCGCGCGGGACATCCTGAAAGGTTGCAGCCCAATCGCTGTTTCCGCAGCCGAGCACGAAGTATGACACACCGCTGAGCGGCGACTCGGCAGCGTCGAGACCCTCCAACCAATCGACAAACTTCGCGGCATTGTCCGGCGGCATGCCATTGTAGGACGCGCACGCTATCGCCACCGCGCCTTTATCTGGCAGCTTGCCCGCGTAAGCATCAAGCTCTGACAGCGTCACATCAAAGCCGCCGAATTCGCCGCGCTGCGCCAGCTCGCGCGCGAAGCTCTCGCTTGAACCAAGGTTAGAGCCATACAGCACCAACAGCGGCGTGCCATGCGCTGGCACGGGCGCTGCGCTGGCGGAATCTTCGCCCCTGCTTTCTGCTTCCGGCATGCTTGCTCCGCCACGTTCCACATCATCGCGTAGCCGCGCCTTGATGGTGAATTCATTGGGCTTGATCGACAGCGTTTCCTTGATGTCGAGCGCGTAGCCTGTGTGATCGAACAGTTCGAAACGCTGCAAGATCATCGCCAAAACCAGGATCGATTCCTGAATCGCGAACTGCCGCCCGATGCACGCACGCTGGCCATTGCCAAATGGCTTATAGGCATGCGGTGGCCGCGCGGCTTCTGCCTCTGCACTGAAATTGTCCGGATTGAAGGCGTCAGGATTGTCGCCCCACACGCGCTTGTCGCGATGAAGCGACGGGATCAGCACAGTGGTGAATGTGCCTTTGGGGATCGCATACTTCCCGCCCAGCACTTCATCCTCGAACGGAGCCAGGCCGAAGGCAGGCGCAGTGGGCCAAAGCCTCAGTGCCTCGAACAGGATCGCGCGGATATAGGGAAGCTGGCCGATCTGTTTCAGCGTCGGTGTCTGGTCGATATTCCTGCCCAGCACCTCATCCACTTCCGCGTAGGCGCGTTTCAGGACATCGCGGTTCTTGAGCAGGTAGTAGAGCGTAAAGGACAAGAGGCCCGATGTCGTTTCATGTCCAGCGATCAGGAAAGTGTTGATCTGAAAACGGATATTCTCGTCCGATAGCCGTTCACCGGTTAGTGCATCGCGGCCTGACAGCATGAAATCGAGTAGGTCTTCCGGTCCGTCTCCACGGGCATTGCGCCGCTCTGCAATAATCTCGTCGACCAGATTGTTCATGTAGCGCGCGTCTTCATTCAGCTGCTCAAGCTGTTGTCGCTTGATCAACCTTTCACCCGGGATTCCGCGCAATTTCTGAGTGGTCTCAAGCGTGCCTGTGAGCGCTGCGATGAAGGGATGGAAATCCTGACGGTAGAAGGAATTGAATCGGTAACCGAAGCCGCACACGCCGATCGTGTCGAGCGTCAGGCGGATCATGTCATTGGGAACATCGATCACATCGTCCGAGTTCATCCGTTCCCATTTCATGACCAGCTGGCTGGCGATGTCAGTCATCATGGGCAGATAGCTGCCCATCGCCTTTTGGCTGAATGACGGGAGCAGGATATTGTGCGCCTTGGCCCAATTGGGATCGTCGGTGTCACCAGTGAACAAACCGTCGCCACCGATCAAACGAAGGCGTCTCAACGGACCGCGCACCGACTTGTCGAAGCGTTTCTCGTCGCAAACTTCTGCGACCAAATCCGCGCCAGAAACGATCACGATCGGCGTGCCCATCATATCGAGCTGAAAGATCGGGCCATATTCCTCGGCCAGTTCCATCAAAGACTGGATCTGGCGACTTGCATCAACTGTCAGAGCATTGCCGACCAGCGGCTTGCCCGGTGGCTGCGGAATAGAAATGAGCGCGCTTTTCCCTGTCATGCCCGCTTTGTGGCAGACAATGCCCAAGTCGCAAAGGGTGCTAAATCACCGATGTAAGGACGCGTTACTTCACGCGGTGCTCACCCCTGATCCACCTGACTGTGCCAGAGCTCGCGCGCATCACGACGCTGTGGGTTGTCATCTTGCCGCCGCGCAGGCGCTTCACACCGTCAAGCAAGGAACCCGAGGTGACGCCGGTCGCGGCAAAGATGCAGTCCCCTTTGGCCAGATCTTCCAGCTTGTAGATCCGGTCCAGATCCTCGATCCCCCATTTGCGCGCTCGCGCTTTTTCGTCTTCGTTGCGGAACACCAACCGGCCGTTGAACTGGCCGCCTGCGCAGCGCAGCGCGGCTGCAGCCAGCACGCCTTCTGGTGCGCCGCCCTGGCCCATATACATGTCGATCGTGGTTTCCTCGTCAGTCACCGCAATCACACCAGCCACATCACCATCGCCGATCAGCACCACTCCGCAGCCAATGCCGCGCAGTTCTGCGATCAGATCGGCATGGCGTGGCCGGTCGAGCACGCAAACAATGATCTCGTGCGGCTCTACGTCCTTGGCCGCAGCAACAGACTGCACATTTTCGGTCGCTGATTTGGCGAGATCGATCACATCTGGCGGATAGCCAGGGCCAACCGCGATCTTGTCCATATAAGTGTCCGGCGCATTGAGCAGATTGCCTTCCTCCGCCGCGGCCAGCACCGCCAGCGCATTGGGACCGGCCTTCGCCGTGATGGTCGTGCCTTCAAGCGGATCAAGCGCGATATCGATCTTGGGGCCTTTGCCAGGCGCGCCGCCTACTTTTTCGCCGATATAGAGCATCGGCGCTTCGTCGCGTTCGCCTTCGCCTATCACGACAGTGCCATCCATATAAAGCGTGTCAAACGCGCGTCGCATCGCTTCGACCGCCGCCGCGTCAGCGGCTTTCTCGTCCCCGCGCCCGATCAGCTGCGAAGCGGCGACAGCGGCGGCTTCTGTTACGCGGACCATTTCCATCACCAACACGCGGTCGAGCGCGCTTTCGTCGACGGATTTTTGAGCGAGAAGATCGGTGTTCATGTGCAATTCAGTCCTCAGCGTGTGTTTGGCCAATGCCCTAAACAGAAGGAGCGGCGCTTGTCGAGCAGACCCGTATGGTGGACCGGGAAAAGCGCCCCATTGCTTCTTATATGGGCTATTGCGTCTCCGGCAGTCGCACAAGAAGTTGCGCCTGAATACACACCGACCCCTCCCCCGATCCGGCAGCCAATCGATATCGAACCGATTGAGCGGACGGACACTGTCGACTTGTTGGTCGAAGTGCCTGACGGCCCGGCGGATCAGCGCCGTATAGAGCAATGCGAGGAGGAACAGGATGCCTCGACAATCTCGCGCGCTATCGTGGTTTGCCGCGAGATCGTGGAAGACAATTCCAATTATTACAGCGGCAGTCGCGAGGATGCGCGCGATCGCTATGCACGCGAGACACAATACGCGGACACTCTATTGACACCGGACGTTGCGGGACCTGGCATTTTCAAAGGGCCGCCAACAGTCGGCGGGCTGTGCATTCCGGGCTTGCAGAAATGCCCGCCGCCGCCCGCGCTCATCATCGATGTCGCGGCGCTGCCACAAGCGCCGGCGGGATCAGACGCGGACAGGATCGCGCGCGGCCTCTCGCCAATAGGCGATGAAACGGGCCATGAGAATCTGATCGAGCTTGATGCCGAAAACGCGGTTTCTAGTCCGGAAGAATCGGAAGAACCAGCGGGGGAGCAGTAAGGCTGTCTGACCCCTTCAGCAGGTCGATCGCTTCACGCACGCACCGCTCCGGCCCTTCGTGCGTGACCATCGCGACCAGCACATCGCCGCCGCCATCATCCGCCCGGCCCTTCTGGATCAGGCTTTCAATCGACACACCCGCGTCGCGCATCGCAGCGGTAATCTCTGCCAGCACGCCGGGGCGGTCTGTTACGGTAAACCGCAAATAGGTGCGCTCCAGCCGCTCGCCTGATTCGGCTGGCGGCATGGGAGACAAGCTCGCGACAGGAATAGAGAAAGGCGCGCCTACCTCATCACGCGCGATATCGATAATGTCTGCGACCACGGCGCTGGCTGTCGGGCCTTCACCTGCGCCCGCGCCTTGAAACAACAGACGACCGGAGAAATTGCCTTCCGCAACAACCGCGTTTGTCGGCCCGTCAACACCGCTAAGCGGGTGCGCTTTCGAGACCAGGCAAGGCCGCACGCGCTGCAACAGGCGGTCCCCATCTGGCGAGTGTTCGACATCAGCCTGAGCAATCAAACGAATCACAAACCCCAGCGTATCAGCCTGCGCAATATCTGCCGCGCCAACGCGGGTGATGCCTGTGGCGCGCACAGCACCGAAATCCAGCTCTGCACCAAAACCGATCGCCGCCAGAATCGCCAGCTTGTGCGCGGCATCCACCCCTTCGATATCGAAGGTCGGGTCAGCCTCTGCATACCCTTTGGCTTGTGCCTCAGCCAGGACATCGGCGAAGTCCGCCCCGGTGTCTTCCATCGTCGAGAGGATGTAATTGCAAGTACCGTTGAGAATGCCGTAAATGCTGGTGAGCTTGTTGGCAGAGGTACCTTCGCGAAGCCCCTTTACGACCGGGATTCCGCCTGCAACCGCCGCTTCGAATTTCAGCGCGACATCTTGCGCCTCTGCACTGGTTGCCAGCGACAGCCCGTGATGTGCAATCATTGCTTTGTTGGCGGTGACCACCGCCTTGCCATTGGCAAGCGCGGCTTCGGCCAGCGCCAAGGCAGGCCCATCGGACCCGCCAATCAACTCCACCACAACATCCACGTCGTCGCGCGTTGCGAGAGCCACGGGATCATCTTCCCAGGCATAGCCAGCCAGATCGACGCCGCGATCCTTAGCCCGGCTTTGTGCGCTGACCGCGGTCACTTTCAGCTGCGAACCCGCGCGGGCGGTCAACAGATCACGATTGGTTTCCAGCAGCCGAATTACGCCAACGCCAACCGTGCCCAGCCCGGCCAGGCCAATACGAATAGCATCAGCCATCGAGCTTCTCTGCCACTGGCTCCGACGCGGGATGCCCAAACGCAGCACGCACGCTATCGGGAATGCGTTCAGGCTTGCCGGTCGGCAGATCAACCATCACCGCAACCAGCCGGATTTCAGCACGGAGCGAACCATCATCTGCGCCGTGTAGAGTGATAATCTGTTCCATGCTCGAATTGCCGATCTTGGGCACGCTGATACTGCCTTCGATCAGCTCGTCGACCCGCATTGGCGCGATGTAATCAACCTTTGCGCGGCGGACATGGAATTCCAGATCAGCCGGCATGCCGCGGTTGCGCGCATCACGGAAATACTCGGTCACCAGAATGTCGGCATACTCGAGATAGCGCGAATTGAAGACGACCGCCTGGGGATCGACTTCGGCATAGCGCACGCGGAAAGTGTGTTTGAAAGGCTCGTTCATAGCCATCGCCTCTAGCCTGAGCAGCAGGCAGGTGTGAACCACTTTGTCTTGGACCGTCGCTAGGCCAGCTTTGCCGTTATTGCTTTAACTGCGCGTACAGGGCCCCAACGCGCCCATCATCAGTTGATAGTCGCGCTCGGCCTGCGTGCGGGCGGCGCTGTCATTCGAAAGATTGGCTTCAGCGGGAAGCCGCGCGGGCAAAGCGCAGGCGAGGCGGTACCATTCGAGCGATTCGGGTTCGGGAGGGCGCGCGGATTGATCGATAATCTCTCCCCAGGACACACCCCAAGCCGGCGGGCGACCTGGCCGGCGCAGGACCGTGACAGAAACCGGCGCACCATCTTCCGTATCAAGAAATATCTGCGTTTCCGATTCGCCGGTCAGATTGCCAGGCACAGACAAGGCATCACGAACCCCGGTTACGACCGGCGGCGAATCGGGAGCCGCCAGATCTGTCAACACCGGGCGCAGGCGCGCTTCAAACTCGGGCGAATAGAATTGCTGCGCCGAATCGCCGGACAATTGCAGTTCAGACGGGCGGCCCGGTACGCTGCGCGCGAAAAGAAGAACCTCCTGCTTCTTTAACTTTGGCACCTTGCCACGCGAATCGAGCGGTACATCGACCAGATAGCGCAAACTTTCTCCCAATGGGGCCGAACCGGACAAAAGCGCCATGGTCTCGGCCTCTATATAAAGGCGCGCGAATCCGGGCGCGACATCGGGCGCGCGCTCGGGCTCAAGTGCGATTGCACGGCGAATCTTCGCGCGCACAACCAGCTCAGCGCTGTCTGCCAGGTCGACAAATTCAGCATAGGTCGGAAGAGCCTGAAGACTCTCCTCTTGCGCAGAAACTGGCCCCGCCACGAGGGCAGAGGCACCGGCCGAAGCGAGAATCAAGTTTTTGATTTGCAGCATAATTTCAGTCTCGAGACAGTTTGCTTCGCGCAGGATTGGGCGCGATGCGGGGAATATTCGTGCGCTTACAATAGCACCCTTGCAATGGATCTATAGATAGCAGACAATCACGTGTGAATCGGCAATTAACCGATAAAGCGTTTGCGCGGCTGAAGCTTGGCCGTTAAAGCCCGAAGCTAGGGACCGAGCGAAGTTGGGGAGTTGGTAAACTTTGGTCCTTTGCAGGTCCCCTTGGGGGGACGCCCTGCAAACTTCCGGGTCGCCGGCGCGCAGCCCGGTCAGGGAGAAAATTGGAGTTTTCGCTCCGCGAACGAATTTGGTTTGCGGGGTAAAGATTGTCGGGCCCAACCCCGGCAAAGTGAATGGAGAGAAGCGACTGGATGGCCTACGCTGACCAACAAACGAGCGGTAACCGAATCACGGCAATATTTTTTGTTGCCCTGATCCATGTTTTCGTCGGTTACCTATTCATTAGTGGCTTGGCAGTTTCCGCGGTGAAGAATGTGGTCGAACGAGTGACCACCGTCGACATCGAGGAACCGCCGCCACCTGAGCCGGAGGATGAACCGCCTCCGCCCGAGCCAGAACAAGCGGCGCCGCCGCCGCCAGTGGCTCCGCCGCCGCCGATCAGCATCGCGCCGGCACCGCCACCGATTCAAACGCAGCCGACGATTCCGCCGCCTGCACCGCCAGCACTGGTCGTACCGCCACCGGCACCGCCAGCACCGCCTTCACAGGCTCGTGGCGCCACACCGCGGAACCAGGGTCGTTGGGCTGGCCGGATCCAGGAAAACTATCCATCGCGCGCTCTGCGTGAAGAAGTTGAGGGAACCGTTGGCGTGAGCGTGGTTGTTGGCGCGAACGGACGTGTAACGTCTTGCCGCGTATCCCGTTCAAGCGGATCGAGCGTGCTCGATCAGGCAGCCTGTCGCGGAATGGAGCGTTATGCTCGTTTCAATCCGGCGCTTGACGCTGCCGGGAACGAGACAACCGGTTCGTTCAATACCAGCATTCAATACCGACTAAACTAAGGCGCAGGGCAATAGAGAGTTAGCCTGAGGCCTTTGGGGACAATTTTTAAAAGGACTATTCGCAATGATTATCAACCTTCTTGCAGCAGCAAACGCAGCTGACGTCAAAAACAGCTTCGGTTTCATGGAAGCAATGGAGCAGGGTGGCCCGGTTGCCTGGTTCATTCTCGCCATCATGATCATCATGAGCGTTGGCTCATTCTACATCCTCATCACCAAACTGCTCGAGCAGAGCAAAGTGATGAAGCAGTACAAGCGCGACGTGCAAGGCAAGTTCTGGCAGGCCGGCTCCATCAAGGAAGGCGCGACCAAGCTTGAGAAGAACAGCGCATGGCGCCAGGTTGCTGACGATGCTCTTCGTGCAGAAGACGAGCACGGCAAGATGACTGACCAGCTCGAAGCACATGACTGGATGCACGGTTCGCTGCAACGTTCAGAAGATGCCATCAATGCAAAGCTTGCTGGTGGCCTGCCGTTCCTCGCAACGGTTGGTGCAACTGCACCGTTCGTGGGCCTGCTCGGTACGGTTATCGGTATCTACCGCGCGCTGATCAACATCGGTATCGCTGGTTCGGCATCGATCGACAAAGTAGCTGGACCGGTTGGTGAAGCTCTGATCATGACCGCGATTGGTCTGTTCGTGGCTGTGCCTGCGGTGTTCGCATACAACTGGCTGCAGAGCCGTAACCGCCGCATCGCAGAAGCGCTTTCAAGCTTCTCGACCGACATTCTGGCTAACATCAGCTCGAATGGTGCGGTTCGCCCAGCAGTGAAAGCTCCGGCACGTGCCGCTGCTAAACCAGCTGCTGCTGCGAAGACTGCTCCGAAGGCCTAATCGCCTGATGTTTGGCGGGGGCCGCTGGCTCCCGCCGACAGCAACCCTTGGCGAAAATTACGAATAGGAATTAGCAATGGCTATTTCGATGAGCGGTGGGGCAGAAACCCCGATGTCAGACATCAACACCACGCCATTGGTGGACGTGATGCTGGTGCTTCTGATCATCTTCCTCATCGCGGTTCCGGTGGCTATCCAGACTATCGAGAAGCTTGAGATTCCGGTTCTGGAATCGATCGAATCGAAGGATAAGGTCGAAAACCTGCTTCTGACTGTCAGCACTACCGATGCAGGCGGCCGAAGCGCAGGCGAACCGGGCTTTGAAGGCGCATCGCGCAACGGGCAATGCCGGGTGTATTTCAACAACATCACACCGGTAAGCTCGGAAGAGCTTTACGACATGGCATTTGCGCGCCTTGACGCGATCGTGACAGCTGCTGGTGGCCCTGAAGCGATCATGGAAGATCCAGAGCGTATCCCGCAGGTCCACATCCGCGGTGACGTGAACGCGCCATGGCGCTGTGTCGCAGGAGCGATCTACAACGTTCAGGCTTCGGGCTATCCAACGGTTGGCTTCATCTCGAACCCGGTTCCTCCGGGCATCTGATCCGTCGAAACACGAATTTAGGAGTACGCACCTATGGCAATGTCAGGCGGTAAAGACGATGGCGCGCCGATGATGGAAATGAACATGACGCCGTTGATCGACGTCTTGCTCGTTCTACTCATCATGTTCATCATCACCATTCCGGTGGCTACGCACTCGGTCGACATCGACCTCCCGCAGCCGAGCCCGGATGACAACCCACCACCGATCGATCCGATCAAGAACAAGCTGATTCTCACACAGACCAATGAGATCTTGTGGAATGCACAGCCGATCACGATGAGCGAGCTGGCAACCAATCTTCAGCAGTCTCTGACAATCCAGCCCGAGCCTGAGCTGCAGTTTGAGCCAGAAGCTCTCGCAAGCTATGAGCTTTCAGCCCGCGTGCTGAATGTCATCAAGGCTTCAGGCGTGACGAAGTTCGGCTTTGTCGGCAATGAGAAATATCGCAGTTTTGCTGGTGGCCAGCAGTAAACGCTAGCTACAATCAAACACGATCAAGGGGCGGAGCAATCCGCCCCTTTTTTGTTGGCCTGAGACCATGCCGTAGTCTGATGCCTTCTCGCGCTCAAAAGAGCGTGGCGGCGATCTGCCAATTTTGATCTCGGTCAAAGACAAGACATCATATGGTGCTAAGAATTGCTCCAATCGAGGAGACGAATCATGAAATCGATCTTACTGCATGTGGAAGATGATGAAGGTATGGAAGCGCGCCTTCAGGTTGCGATGGATATTGCGCGCGCGCACGGCAGCCACATTACTTGCCTGCAAGTTGTGAGTTACGAAATCTTCGCACCAGGAGACTTCTATGGGTCCGCAATGATGGCAGTCATTCCGCAACTCAAGGAAGCCGCTGGAAATTTCAGAAAGAAGATCGAAACGGATCTTGCCAATGAGGATGTCCAATGGGAGTGGCAGTGTTACGATGGTGTCGCAACGTCGAAACTACTGGAACGGTCCGCCCTCAACGACCTGATCGTCGTCGGCCCGCGCGATGTCGGGCAAAGGGTGCAGGCTCCTTCGAGCATGATCGCAGAGCTGGCCTTGAGAACTTCGGTACCGGTGTTGGTTGTCCCGCCTGAGACCGAGAGATTGGATCCCGAGGCGCCGATCCTGGTCGCCTGGAACAATTCTAGTGAGGCTTGCGCGGCGCTCCGTGCGTCTGTCCCCCTGCTGCGCAAGTCGAGCAAAGTGTTTCTGGCAATCATAAGCGAGGAAAAGGATCGCGATCGCCACGATTTCCCTCCTGTGGAAGGCGCACAATATCTCAGCCGGTATGGAGTGCACGCTGAAGTGCTAGACATCCCGCGGGATGGCGCTCACGTTTCGGATGCTCTTTTTGCAGCCGCCAAGGCGCGCGATTGCGGACTGGTGGTTATGGGTGCCTATGGCCATTCACGGCTTGCAGAATTCCTGCTCGGCGGAGTGACAAGAAAGTCGCTGTCTGAGCCGCAGCTGCCGATATTGCTGGCGCACTAACGGGCGTGTGTGACGCTTCACATCGTGCTTAGCTTGCATGGCCGATTGGTATGGTATGTTATCTCTCTTACACCTCATCCGCACTTGGTGAGGTGACAGAAAGAGGTGCTGTGACGTGCGCATGCCCTGGTTCGGCGAGAGTAGAAAGCAGCGGCTCCAGCTCCGGGAAAATATGCGATGCCAAACACCGTCCGCCGCCCCAATCTCTTTGCAAGCCGCCGCCCGATGAGCGAGATGAATGTCACGCGCCTTATTGATGTGCTGCTGGTCCTCATCATCATGTTGATCGTGGTAGTGCCAATCGCGACGCATAAGACCGAGGTCGATTTGCCAAGCGGACCAACCGGCTTTGCTGATCCGGTTTCTAATACAGTTTACATCGACAATCAGGGTCAGCTGTTCTGGAATGGGGCGATTGTGACGCGCGAACAACTGCGCGCGAATATTGAAATGGCGAGCACCATGCCAGAGCAACCGCTGCTACGCTTTGAACCTGATGGGCTCGCCAGCTACGATCTCTCGGCCAAGACAATCGCGCTGATCAAGGATTCGGGCGCGGAAAGTTTCGCCTTTATCGGCAACCACCGCCACAGGGATTTTGAGCGATCGAGGTGATCCGCGTTCTTTATCTGACCTGATTATCTAAACAGTTCTAGTCTCGGGAGCGGACTTTATTGGTCTCGCTGGAGACCGACGATGGATTTACGCCGATCAGGCTGTTCGCTAGGAGTCTCGCCGAGAGGGGAATTGCCATCAAACATCTGGTACTTTCGGCCATTGTTGGTCTGTTGGGTTTGACCTCTTCGGCCCAAGCGGAGTCCGAAGAAGCGCTGCTGCCCTACAAAGACGTTACCGTATACGAAGCGGGAACCATCATCACGATGGAACCAGGCCTTCCCGAAGCACGATATGTCGCGACATCAGAAGGCATAATTCTCGCCGTTGGGCAAAGCGTTGAGGAACTCTCGGCTTGGACCGAAGGTCGCGATGTCACGGTCGACCGCAGGTTTGCCTCCCACGTCCTGATGCCCGGATTCATCGAACCCCACATTCACCCCATGCAAACGGTGATGATGCTGCCGCTTCCCTTCATCAGTCCCGAGAGCTGGGATCTGCCCGGGCGCAGCCACCCTGCGATTGTGGGTGAGGACGAATACGAGGCTAGGTTGTGCGAAGTGCTGAGCCAGAGCGATGAAGAACTGTTCATCACCTGGGGGCATCACCGCTTATTCCATGGTGAAATGACGCGTGCAAAGCTGGACGCCATTGCGCCCGATCGCGCCGTTGTTATCTGGCAGCGCAGCTTCCATGAGATCATCGCCAATACAAAGGCATTGGAGCTGCTTGGGATCGGTACATCCGACGCCTTCTCGGCACAATTTGACAAGCCTGGGGTCGACCCAACCCATGCCGACTTTGGAACCGGAGTAATCCACGAGACCGCTCTCTTCAGCGGTGTTGAGAAGCTGCGGCCCTATCTCTTCTCGCCTGCGAAGATTTCGCAGGGCCTCGTTGAGATGCGCCAGATGATGCTTGAGAATGGTGTCACAACAAGCGCAGACTTGGCGTTTGGCGGCTTCGGTGGGATCGCGACCGAAGCCCCGCTGTTCAAGAGTCTGTACGACCGTAAAGATACGCCTTCGCGCATCCTCGCGATTCCTGTAGCGCCAAGTGTCGTGGGTGATCCCAATGCATGGCTCGCTGACGCGAGCGCACGATACGGCAGTGACAAATTCTTCTTCTCAGATCGCGTGAAGCTGTTCGCGGATGGCGCCTTCTTCGCTCAGTTCATGCAGATGAATCCGCCAGGCTATAGCGATGGTCATGAGGGCAAATGGATCACCGAGCCCGACGTGTTGAAAGCACAAGCTGAACGATTTTGGGCCGCGGGATGGAGCCTCCATACGCATGTGAACGGTGACAAGGGGCTTGATGTGGTGCTTGGCATTCTCGAGCAACTTCCAGAGCGAGAAGCACAGGATCGCGTTCTTGAACATCTCGGATACTCGACAGAAGCACAGAACCGCCGGATCGGTGAAATGCAGCTGATGGTTTCAGCACAGCCCAACTACATCCGGATCTTGGGCGATGCTTATGCCCGCAGTGGCCTCGGGCCGGATCGCGCGGCGCAAATGAGCCGCCTCGGCTCGCTGGAACACAAGCAGGTCGCGCTGGGCCTACATAGCGACTTCAACATGGCGCCCATCGACCCGCTCTATCTGGCATGGGTAGCGAGCAATCGCATGACAATCGAGGGGAATACAAAGGCGCCCGAAGAGCGTTTGAGCCTAGACAAGGCATTGCGCGCGATCACTATCGAAGCCGCGCAAGTTATCGGCCTTGATGATCAAGTGGGCAGCATCGCTGCGGGCAAGAAAGCCGATTTTGTAGTGCTCGATCGCGACCCGCGCGAAGCGGGAGCAGCGGCTTTGCGAGACCTCGAGATCCGCGGCGTTGTGTTTGAAGGGCAGTGGTTTCCCGCCGAGTAAGAGCTACTGCTCGCCCCTAGACGTCTCAGCCACTCGCTTGACTTCCTCTGTGGGCCTATCCGCCTTCGGCAACCGGTCTCCGTCGATCGTACTTCGCTGCACGATCTCGCCGCGATCGCCACTGCTCGGTTGGTTAGGCAATTCTGGAACCGGGCCTAACTTTTCATCAGTAAGGCCAAGTCCACTGAAACCGGCCTTGAATTGATGCGGATGGCAACAAAGCTGCCCGGAAATTTCGGGGATCGCGGCATCGCCAGCGTCATCCCTATGAAGATCATCGAGGCTGAAGAGGGGCGTGTGGTTTTTCGGGCCAAAGCCGATGAACGCCACACCAACCCCATGGGGGCCATCCACGGCGGGTTCGCCGCCACGGTTCTGGACGCGGCAACGGGATGTGCGATCCACACTCTGCTGCCGGCCGAAGTTGGCTACGGCACGGTGGATCTGAATGTGAAAATGGTACGTCCGGTTCCCATGGGGGAAGAGCTCCACGCCGTCGCAGAAGTGATTGACCGCACACGGACGATGGCAATTTCGGAAGGTACTTTGACCAACGTGGACGGAAAGATTTTCGCCCATGCAAGCGCGACCTGCCGCATCTTGGGGCGCGAAAAAGCAGCTTAAACTACAATCGATTGAGCCCGGTTACTCGCCGGTAGCCGGGTCCACTCGCATCGCTTCGCCCGCCAGCGTTTCCGCCTCTAGCAGCAGCTCTTCATCAATCGCGCCTTGTGGCACAGCTTCGCGTCCGATCATCGTCATCACGGGGACGGCGAGCGGGCTGACCCGGTCAAGCTCGACGTGACGCAATTCACGCTCTGAGCGTTCGAGTAGATCAGCAAGCCGACCCACATCAGTCATGCGCGCCTTTGCATCGGCCCAAGCTGCTTCCAGCAGCACATGATCTGG
The DNA here is from genome assembly GCA_013002295.1 of Altererythrobacter sp. Classification (GTDB taxonomy): domain Bacteria; phylum Pseudomonadota; class Alphaproteobacteria; order Sphingomonadales; family Sphingomonadaceae; genus Erythrobacter. The sequence continues at coordinate 12,982 of JABDKI010000032.1, read as the reverse complement.
CTCATATTTGCGCAGCACGTCATAAATCAGGTCGGTCGAGAAGGTGACCTGCTTGCCGGTTTTGCGTTTGCCGGGATGCTGGCGCTCGACCAGTCCGCTGATCACCGCAACTTCGCGAAAGGCGCGGCGGAGAAGATGTGATTCCTGTATCCATTCGACGAATTCATGCTCAAGAATGTCAGGCGACAGCAACGGCGCGGGATCGGTGACAGGCTTCAGCCCCCACACCGCGAGCGAATAATCATTCGCGACGAAGCCACCGGGTTGCAGACCGCGATCCTCCATCCGCCGCGTGATCAGCATGCCCAGGCTCTGGTTCGCGTTCCAACCTTCGAATGTGTAGTAGACGCTGTAGTGTTTCTTTTGGTGGGGGAAGCTTTCAACCAGTAGCATGCCCGGCCCCGGCATCTCGCTGCGCCAATCCTGCACTTCCAGCCATTCGCGCACATCATCGGGAAAACGTGCCCAGCCTGCACGATCGACCAGCATTTCGCGCACTCGCGACGACAGATGCGTAGTCAGCGGCATTCGCGCGCCGCCATAACTCGGGATCGTGGCGCTCTTTTTCGCCGCGCGCACGATGACGTCCATATCCTTGAGCTGCTCAACCTCCAGGCTGAGCCCGGCGAAGAAAAAGGTATCGCCAGGAGATAGTGTAGCCGCGAAACGCTCCTCAACACGGCCCAAATTGCGCCCGTTCTTGAACCGCACAGTCAACATTTCGCTGTCGATGATGATGCCCGCATTCATACGGTGCCGCTGCGCATGTTCGGGATGAGTCAGCCGCCAGACGCCTTGCTTGTCCCTTACGATCCGTTTGAACTTGTCGTACGCACGCAATGCGTATCCGCCATTCTCGACAAAGCCGAGCACGCGCTGCCAATCTTCAGCTGTGACCCAGCTGTAAGCCAGCGTCGAGCGCACTTCGCTGAGCAATTCATCCTCTTGGAATGGCCCGGCACATGCACACGCCATCACATGCTGTGCCAAGACATCAAGCCCGCCTGCGCGGAAATCCTCGCCATCGCGTTGACCCGCATCAACCGCATCCTTGGCGGCGGTTGCCTCGAGGAATTCGAAGCGGTTGCCGGGGACAAGGATCGCGCGACTGGGCATATCCAGCCGGTGGTTGGCGCGGCCAATACGCTGCAGCAGCCGCGACGAGCCCTTGGGCGCGCCCATTTGCACCACGCAGTCGATGTCGCCCCAATCGATCCCCAGATCCAGGCTCGCCGTGCACACCAGCGCGCGCAGCTCGCCGCGTGTCATCGCGCCTTCGACCTTGCGCCGTGCCTCTGTCGCGAGTGAGCCATGATGGATGCCAATAGGCAAGTTTTCCTCGTTCACATCCCACAGCAGCTGGAATATGAATTCGGCCAGAAAGCGCGTGTTGGTGAAGACGAGAGTTGTCTTGTTGCGCCCAATCTCCGCCATGAGCTGAGGAATCGCCCAGCGCCCGGCATGCCCGCCCCACGGCACGCGCTCTTCGAACGGCAAGAGGATATCGACCTCGGGTTCGGCGCCCTGTTCGCCTTCGACCAGCTGGATGGAGTCAACATCGCCCCACGGAGCGAGCCACCCGCAAATCCCAGCAGGGTCAGCGACTGTCGCGGACAACGCAACCCGCTGCATATCGGGCGCAATAGCCTGCAACCGGCTGAGCGAGAGCGCGAGCAGATCGCCGCGCTTGCCGGTCGCAAATGCGTGGACCTCGTCCACCACTACACGCTTCAATCCTTCGAACATCTCGAAACTATCGGGATAGGACAGCAAGAGCGAGAGGCTTTCGGGCGTGGTCAGCAGTACGTGCGGCGGCTTCACTCGCTGGCGTTTCTTTCGATCAGACGGTGTATCGCCGCTGCGCGTCTCGACCCGGATCGGCAGCCCGATTTCTTCAATTGGTGTCAGCAGATTGCGCTGCACATCATGCGCCAGCGCCTTGAGCGGAGAGACATAGAGTGTGTGCAGGCCTTGATGCGGCGCGCTGTCCGCAAACCGGGAGGGCGCAAAATCCGCCAGTGTTGGCAGAAACCCTGCCAGCGTCTTGCCTGCACCGGTATCCGCCACCAGCAGCGCGTGCTTGCCCGCATCCGAAGCTGCGAGCATTTCCGCCTGATGCCGCCGCACGCGCCAACCGCGCCCGGTGAACCAGACTGTGATCTCAGGCGGAACCTGAATGGGCGGATCGCTTGCGGACATTACCTGCCCGCTATGGCGCGGATAGCGGCTATTCGGAAGCCTCGCTTGCCGCCATCATTCCCGTCTTGATGTCTTCAAGGCCAAGCCCCGTCAGCTCGGAGATGCGCGACAGCTCGCCCGGCGAAAGCTCTTCATAGGCTCGCAAAGGTGGCAGGTCAGCTGTGGCTGCTTCCATTTCGCTTTCCATATTGGCCATCGCTTCCATCATCGCGGGCATGGCTTCCATCGTCGCTCCGATAACACGCGGGTCGCTTGCCAAAGTGAAGCTCTTACGTGCGTAGCTCAAGCCGCTCTCGGTAGAGAAGAAGGCATTGATGTCTTGGAGTTCGGCATCGGTAAAAGTGATCGCATAGGCCTCCGTCATGGCCTTGCGCATACTTGGTTCCATGGCATCCATCATGCGGCCCATGATTGCCGGCATTACCGCGCCAATAGCCGCATTGCGCTCTTCCCGCACCGGATCAAGGATCGTCGCAACTTCTGCCAGCTGTTTTTCATTCAGGTCCAATTCGTAAGCACTGACGCCAAGCGATTTCGCCACATCGCCAGAGCTGGCTTTCGAGGCCATCTCCATAATCGGCCCCATCATGCCGTCGAACATTGAGCCCATCATTTCGCCCAAAGTGCCTGGCGGGATCATCTTGTCGATGATTTCCTGGCTAATCGGCAGTCGCGCTTCCTCCTCTGGTGTCAGCGGCTCAACCGGAAACATCTGAGCCATCATAGCCATGACGTCTTCTTCGGACTCGGCATCTTGCGCTGCGGCGGGCGTGCCAAACGTCAGGGCCAGGGGCGCGGAGGCCAAGATTGCTTTCTTCCAAAATTTCATAGCTGCGATCCCTCTCAAAATATTCTTAGTGCCCCACGCTTGTCCCGCGTTCCAGGCCGGATAGCGCCAGTTGCTCATCAATCTGTCCGAGCAGACGCTCAAGCCCTTCCTGAGTATCGCTTTCCGCGCGCGCGACCAGCACATCCTGCGTGTTCGATGCACGTAGCAGCCACCAACCGTCTTGCGTCGTGACCCGTACACCATCCGTAGCATTCACATCTGCAGGACTATCCGCCAGCCGCGCGCTGACTTCATCGATCGCGGCGAATTTGCGGCTTTCATCGACCTGGAAACGCATTTCAGGTGTGTTGAGCATGTCCGGCATTGCGCCGCGCAGCTCCGTGACCGATTTACCCAGTCGCGCAGCCGCCGCGATCAACCGCACACCGGCATAAAGCGCGTCGTCAAACCCGTAATAGGTGTCCGCGAAAAACACGTGCCCGCTCATTTCACCCGCAAGCGGGGAACCTGTTTCCTTCATTTTGGACTTAATCAGCGAGTGTCCCGTCTTCCACATCAGTGGCTTGCCGCCGCATTTCGCAACGTGGTCAAATAACGCGCGGCTGGCCTTCACATCGGCGATCACCGTCGCGCCTTGATGGGTTTTCAGCGCATCCTCTGCGTAGATCATCAGCAACTGATCGCCCCAAATTACGCGGCCTTGACCGTCGATTGCGCCGATCCGGTCACCGTCGCCGTCAAAAGCTATGCCAAAATCGAGCTTCTTCTCAGCGACGAGCGCCTTCAGATCCGCCAGATTGGCTTCAACAGTGGGGTCAGGATGATGGTTTGGAAAATTCCCGTCGACATCGGTGTAGAGCAGATGATGCTCTCCCGGCAGACGCGCAGCGAGCAGCTCAAGCGCAGGGCCGGCCGCTCCGTTTCCGGCATCCCAGCCAACCTTCATGCCGGCGAGAGACCCGGCATCGATACCATCCAGCCCCTCAAGCATGCGATTGACGTATTCGTCCAGGATATCACGCGTCTCAATGCTGCCGGTACCGTCGATCCAGGCGGCTTGGGCCGAGACCTCACCCAGTTTCTGGATGTCTGCGCCAAAAAATGGACGGCCTTGAAATACCATCTTGAAGCCATTGTAATTGGCGGGGTTATGGCTGCCGGTTATCTGAATGCCGCCGTCCACATCTTCGCGTGATGCCTCTGCATAATAGAGCATCGGGGTTGCGCCCATGCCGATACGGACCACGTCGCAGCCGCTAGCGGTCAATCCCTCGACCAGCGCATGTTCGAGCATGGGCGAGCTGACTCTCCCGTCATATCCCACTGCGACCTTTCGCCCGCCTGCTTCGCGCAGCATGCTGCCAAAGCTTCGCCCGATCGCGCGCGCATCATCCGGCCCCAGGGTCTCGCCAATGATGCCGCGAATGTCATATTCGCGCAGGACAGTGGAATCGAAAGTATGACTCATAAGAATAGGCCCGTAATCGTAATGTTGTCGCTCGCGCTTTAGCCGATGCGATGTGCGGATGTCACTCTTGCGACAACCCGTCGCGAGGCAGCTCGTCGAGCAGCAAATCGCGCGCCGCGTTGGCTTCATGCACTTGTTCATTCGTGCCGCCGCGATCCGGATGCACCATAGCGATCAATCGCTTATGCGCCTCCATAATGTCCTTGTGGTTGGCGCTAGCTTGCACGGCGAGCAGTTTTCGCGCTTTGAATACAGCTTGCTGACGGGTTGATCGGCCACGCAAATATTCCCACGGCCAGCGCCCGAAAACAAACTTCACACCCAGCGACAGGATCAGCGCAATGATAAGCAAGCGGATCATGGATCAGGCAAGCTCCAACTTGGGCTGAGGCGGCATGAATTCGGGCAGCGCCAGCGAACGAATGAGTTCACGCAATTCTTGCCGCGCAACCAGATGGCTTGTGCCAAGCTCGCCCAAATGCCCCTTGTCGAGAAGAGTCAGGCCGGACGGGAAAAGCTCGCGATAGATCACGCGCTCTGAAAGGCCCTGCGCCACGCGAAAGCCAACTCGCTTGGAAAGTTCCGTCAGAGCCTGTTCGATACGCGCCATATTGCGCGCTTCGACGTGGCCCGTGCGGTTGCGCACGACCACCCAGTCCATCTCACGGCGATGCTGGTCAATCGTCGCCCGGCTGCGCTTGATTCGTGCTTCCCATATCAGCTCGGCATAGAACGACAGTTTCTTGACCTTGAACGTTTCGCCTTCGACCTGGCCGATAAGGTCAAAATCGACAAAGCTGTCATTCATGGGTGTGACCAGTGTGTCAGCCTCGGTTGCGGCATGCCGCGCCAGCTCGTCATCGCGGCCCGGAGTATCATAAACGATATAGTCCGCATTCGCGCCAAGCTCTCGGCTAAGCGCATCGAGCCCGTCGACATCGCCTTCGAACACGCGGCATTCCGCGGTCGGAAGATTGACGCCGCGCCGTTCGGCCGTGCCAGTCCGATTTTCCAGGTAGCGCGCCATGGTCCGCTGCCGCTGATCCAGATCTATCGCCACCACTCGTGCGCCGCGATAAGCCAGCGCAATCGCTATATGCACCGCAGTGGTGGATTTTCCTGTCCCGCCTTTTTCATTGGCGAAGACAATCCGGTGCGGAGCGGGTGCAGACATAGAGGTGAGTGGCCTTTCGAATTGCTTGTCTCGCGCATATCGAGCGCGCTAGAGGATCGGTTTAAATCATAGTTGAGGGGGCACCACCGTGCAAACCGTCAAATCACTCGACATGTTGAGAAAATCGCTTGCGGAGCTTCTTGTAGACGGCGGCAGCATAGGGCTGGTCCCGACAATGGGCGCGCTGCACGAAGGGCATTTGACGCTGATGCGCGAAGCCAAAGCCAAGTGCGACCACGTGGTCGCCTCGATCTTCGTCAATCCGACCCAGTTCGGCCCCAATGAAGATCTTGATGCTTATCCGCGGCAGTTGGCAGAGGATTCGGGCATGCTGGAAGCTGAAGGCGTGGCCTTGCTGTGGGCGCCAACGGTCGATGCAATGTACCCGGAAGGGTTTGCCACCAATATCTCTGTCAGCGGTGTAAGCGAGGGTTTCTGCGGCGGGGACCGACCAGGCCACTTCGATGGCGTTGCAACCGTTGTCTGCAAGCTTTACAATCAGGTCATGCCCGATATCGCGTTCTTCGGCGAAAAGGATTGGCAGCAGCTGGCCGTGATCCGTGCGATGGCGCGTGACCTCGATCTGACGCGGCCGCATGTCGATAACATTATCGGCGTTCCGACTGTGCGCGAGCCCGATGGCTTGGCCATGAGCAGCCGCAACCGTTATCTATCGCCCGAACACCGCGCAGCGGCGACCGCGCTTCCTAACGGCATGAAGCTCGCGATTGCGGAAATCGAAGCCGGCCAAGCGCCGGATGCCGCCCTCGACACTTTGAAAAGAGTGCTGGTCGAAAGCGGCTTCGATTCGGTTGATTACGCAGCGCTGGCAGACGCAAACTCCCTGAAATTGCTCGATTCCACACCAAATGTCCCGGCGCGCCTTTTGGTGGCGGCGCGCATCGGAAACACACGGCTGATCGACAATATGGCGGTGCGACCGGCAGGTTGATCCGCGTCTCCCTAATTACTTGCGTTAGCCATCGATTGCCAATTCGTAAGCATAGCGGCTAAGCTCTTGGTCGGTGGGTCGCGCTTAGGACGGGAGACTATGGCGCAGAATCGTTTGAACTATTGGGACGCCTTAGGGCTGATCGCACATGCGGAGACTATCGTCTCTTTCCGCCGCGCGATCTATGAAACCTTGAAGGCAATCCGTTTTGGCGGGGTGTACTTCCTCGCCCCTGTTGTGGCGGATCGGCGCGTTGGACGGGTGTTCTGGAATGTCGGTTTTCCCAAAAACTGGGAGCAGTCCTATCGCGATTCAGGGCGCTGGGATGATCCTTTGCCTAACCTTGCGCTCAATCGCGGCAGTGCGTTTCGCTGGTCTGATGCAGAGGATGTCGGAACTCTCGACGATCGCGGACTTTCTTACCTCAGCCGGCTACGGGCAGACGGGATGGGTCAGGGTGTGGCGACGCATTGCACTGGCCCCTATGCGCGATCGGGCTTTGTTGGCGTTGGCATGCCCGAAAATCCTGATGCCTTGGACGAAGCGAACGTGCGGCGAATCCAGATGGCTTCGCAGCTCTGCTTCCTGCGCTATTGCGATCTGGTCGGCGCATTCAAAGAAACCGTTCCGGAACTCTCGCAACGCGAACTCGATGTCATCCACTGGATTGGTGCAGGCAAGAGTAACGCTGTGATTGCCGAGATTCTCGGCATCACGAAAAATTCGGTCGACAGTTATGTGAAGCGCATTTTCAGCAAGCTTGATGTGTCTGATCGAACGGCGGCGGCGGTGCGCGCCGTCTCTCTCGGGCTGATCTCTCCCGGTAAACATTTCCGCGAAGCGGCACACCGTCCGCGCTGGTTGGCCTGATTGGCAGCATGCCTCGCTCAGAGAACGTTCACATACCCCTCAATTGAGGGACAAGCCAAAGTCGGAACGCGCTGCTACGGCGGAATTAAGAATGGCGCTTCACGCCTTTCGGGTCTTCGGCCGGGCGCACCTGATCACGGGTGGTCCGGCCTTTTGATTCCGGCGGTAAATCCCGCTGACAACCCGCCCTATGCGAAGCCAATCGAACCCGCACGATTACAGTCTAATGCTGACAAAGATACTTGGAGCGGGTAGCGGGAATCGAACCCGCATAACTAGCTTGGAAGGCTAGGGCTTTACCACTAAGCTATACCCGCCCGCTGTGGCGCTCTCTTTGAGAGCGGCGCGCAATTGCCACGATATGGTCCGGTTCGTCAATGAAAGACTGACGAGATTGCAAACTGCTTGTCAGCCACAAACCAATTCTATTCTTGCGCCAACGTGTTTGGGGCTTAACCACTTACGCACGAATAACTAACTGACCCGCTATGCAAAGCCTGACTCACCTTCAACGGCTCGAAGCCGAAGCGATCCACATCATGCGGGAGGTTGTGGCCGAGGCCGCGAACCCGGTCATGCTGTATTCGGTCGGCAAGGACTCTTCGGTCATGCTGCACTTGGCGCGCAAAGCCTTCTATCCAGCGCCGCCGCCCTTCCCGATGCTGCATGTCGCCAGCGGTTGGGATTTTCAGGACCTGCTCGCCCATCGCGACAAGACCGTGAAGGAATACGGGCTCGAACTGATCATTGCCGAGAACGAGGATGCCAAGGCGCAAGGCATCAACCCGTTCGATACCGGCAGCGCACTCTATTCGCAGGCCCAGCTCACCGACCCGCTCAAACGCGCACTGACCGAACACGGATTTGATGCAGCGTTCGGCGGTGGTCGCCGCGACGAGGAAAAGGCCCGCGCGAAGGAACGCGTGTTCAGCTTCCGCAATGCATCGCATCGTTGGGACCCGAAGAATCAGAGGCCGGAGCTTTGGAACCTCTACAATTCCCGCAAGAAGGACGGCGAAAGCATTCGTGTCTTTCCGATCTCCAACTGGACCGAGCTCGACATCTGGCAGTATATTCTGGCCGAGAAGATCGACATCGTACCGCTGTATTATTCGGCGAAACGCCCTACTGTTGAGCGGGATGGTCTAACGCTGGTGGTCGATGACGAACGCTTCCGCTTCGAGGATGGCGAAGAGCCTGTCGAGCGTTCTGTCCGGTTCCGCACACTGGGTTGCTATCCGCTGACCGGCGCAACCGAGAGCGATGCGACCGAGCTGACCGATATCATACAGGAAATGCTGCTCGCGACAGGGTCCGAGCGACAGGGACGCGCGATCGACAAAGGCGAAAGCGCTTCGATGGAAGCCAAGAAGCAGGAGGGGTATTTCTGATGCCCCATACCGGCGAAAACCAAGCATACGCCCCCGAAGCTTTGATTGCGGACGATATCGCCGCCTATCTCGATGCGCAGCAGCATAAGGAAATGCTCCGCTTCATTACTTGCGGATCGGTCGATGACGGCAAAAGCACGCTGATCGGGCGGCTGCTCTACGATTCGAAGATGATCTTCGAAGATCAACTCACCACATTGGAGGGCGATAGCGCCAAGCACGGCACGCAAGGCGATGAAATTGACTTTGCGCTGTTGGTCGACGGGCTGGCGGCGGAACGCGAGCAAGGCATCACCATTGATGTCGCTTACCGTTTCTTCGCGACAGAGAAACGCAAGTTCATCGTCGCGGATACACCGGGCCATGAACAGTATACGCGCAATATGGTCACCGGCGCGTCGACCGCAGATCTAGCTGTGATATTGGTCGATGCGCGCAAGGGCGTCCTGGAGCAGACCAAGCGGCACAGTTTCCTCGTCCACCTGCTCGGTATCAGGCATCTGGTTTTGGCGGTGAACAAGATGGACCTCGTCGGCTACGATCAGGCAATCTTCGATCGCATCGTCGCCGATTATCAGAACTTCGCCAAAGAGATTGGCGTCGAGGCATTCACCCCCATTCCCATCTCAGGGTTCAAGGGCGACAACATAACTCAAGCTCCATCGGCGAACACACAGTGGTACTCGGGGCCAAGCCTGATCGAGCATCTGGAAACGGTCGAGCTTGCTAACACGCGCGCGCAAGAACGCGCTTTTCGTATGCCGGTGCAATGGGTCAACCGGCCCAATCTGGACTTTCGCGGGTTTGCCGGCCTGATTTCTGGCGGAACCGTGAAGCCGGGCGATCCGGTGCGAATCGTTCCCTCAGGCAAACCCAGCAAGGTGAAGCGCATTGTCAGTTTCGATGGCGATCAGGACGAAGCCGTCGCCGGACAATCAGCTACACTGACGCTGGAAGACGAGGTTGATTGCAGTCGCGGCGATGTGATCGCAGCCGCTGATGATCCACCCGAGGCATCTGACCAATTTGAAGCCACCATCGTGTGGATGGATGAGCAAGCGATGAAGCCCGGGCGCGGCTATTGGCTGAAGCTTGGCAGCCAAACGGTTACCGCCAATGTGCAAGCACCCAAATACGAGATTTGCGTCAACACATTCGAACATCTGGCGGCCAAGACGCTGGAGCTGAACGGAATTGGCGTTGCCGAACTGCGCACCGATCGCCCGATCACATTCGAGCCTTATGCCAAGAGTCGCCAGCTGGGCGGGTTCATCCTGATCGACAAATACACCAATGCGACGGTTGCCGCCGGGATGATCCATTTCAGCCTGCGCCGCGCACAGAATGTGCATTGGCAAGCGACGGAGATTGGCCGCGATCATCACGCTGCGCTGAAGAATCAGAAGCCGCGCGTACTCTGGTTCACCGGGCTTTCCGGCTCAGGCAAATCGACCATTGCCAATGAGGTTGAGAAGCGGCTCAACTTGATGAACCGACACACTTTCCTGCTCGATGGGGACAATGTGCGGCACGGCCTGAATAAGGATCTGGGCTTCACTGAAACCGACCGGATCGAGAATATCCGGCGTATTGGCGAAGTCGCGAAGCTGATGACTGATGCCGGTCTGATCGTGCTGACGGCCTTTATCAGCCCGTTCAGGGCCGAGCGGCGGATGGTGTGCGAAATGCTGCCCGAAGGTGAGTTTATCGAGATTTTCGTCGACACCCCGTTAGAAGTGGCAGAACAGCGCGACGTTAAAGGCCTCTACAAGAAGGCACGCGAGGGTCAGCTCAAGAACTTTACCGGTATCGACAGCCCGTATGAGGCGCCCGAGAATGCCGAAATCCGCGTCAACACAGTCGATATGACGCCTGCCGAGGCGGCGGATTACATCATCGAACAGATCATGCCGCTGAAATGAGCGAGATTGCGCGAATGAGCGACGCAGAGCTCGCAGCGGAACTGGCGATCGAGGCTGGAAAGCTGCTGCTGGATGTCCGCGACACGCAAATGCTGGAGGGCAAGGCTCTTGGCGATGCCGGAGACGCCACAGCCAACCAGTTTTTGTGTCACACCCTGCGCGCGGCACGGCCAGACGACGGCCTGCTTTCCGAAGAGGAAAAGGACGACACCGCGCGGTGTAGCATGCGCCGCGTGTGGATCATCGATCCGGTAGATGGAACACGCGAATATGGCGAGCAGAGGAGCGACTGGGCGGTCCACGTCGGCCTTTCGATCGATGGTGAAGCCCACACTGGCGCGGTTGCGTTGCCGGGCCTCAATGGCGGCATTGTGCTGCGAACCGATCAGACCGTGCCTTTGCCGGAAACAGCGCCTGTGCCCCGTCTTGTGGTCAGCCGTACACGGCCCGCAAAAGAAGCGGTCGAGGTCTGCAAGGCAATCGGCGGGCAGCTCGTCCCCATGGGCAGCGCCGGGGCAAAAGCGATGGCTGTCGTGCGCGGCGAAGCCGAGATTTACCTGCATTCCGGCGGACAGTTCGAGTGGGATAGCTGCGCGCCTGTTGCTGTGGCGAAGGCGCATGGGCTGCATTGCAGCCGAATCGATGGAACACCGCTGATCTACAACCGCGAAGACACATATCTGCCAGATTTGCTGATTTGCCGCCCCGAATGGGCGGAGCGGGTCCTGAAAGAAGTCGCGAACCTCAGCTAAGACCTCTCACTCGCCTTCAAACTCCATCAAGGTGCTGACTTTCACGCTAGCATCGCGCAGCCTCTGCGCCCCGCCAAGGTCCGGCAGATCGATGACAAATAGCGCATCATAGATCGTCGCCCCTGCCTGACGCAGCAATTGCGCCGCCGCCGAAGCTGTGCCGCCTGTAGCGATCAGATCATCGACGATAACGACAGTCTGGCCATGCGGAATGGCGCCAGGGTCGATCTCCAACCGGTCAGTGCCATACTCAAGCGCATAGTCGATCCCGATCGTTTCAATCGGCAGTTTTCCCGGCTTGCGAACCGGAATGAAACCCAGCTCCAGCTCGACAGCTACCGCTGCACCAAAGATGAACCCGCGTGCCTCCATTCCTGCAATCGCTTCTGCGCCGCACGCCTTCGCCCGTTCAGCCAGATGGCGCACAGTCGCCGCTAATCCCAAGGGATGGCCGATCAGCGTGGTGATATCGCGGAACTGGATCCCTGCTTCGGGGAAGTCCGGCACAGTGCGGATAAGAGACTTGAGCTCGATAGGTGTCATTCGGGGTCCTCAAATGAAAACGCCCCGCCATCGTGGGTGATGGCAGGGCGCTCTGTATTCCTAGGCAGGCAAAGATCAGTCTTTGCGTGGCTTCACTGAAGCCCAGATCTGCTTTTTGGAGAGATATGCCAGGATGGTTGCGATCAGCAGGAAGATCAGAACCGGCAGACCGGTTTGCTTGCGATCAATGAGGCGCGGCTCAGCGGTCCAGGTCAGGAACGCTGTGACATCCTGAGCCATCTGATCAACAGTCGCTTCAGGACCGTTCTCATAGGTGACGATGCCTTCCGTCAGCGGCGGTGCCATCGACAGATTCACATTAGCAAAATACGGGTTGAAATAGAGGCCCGCAGGCACTTCGAAATCAGGGTTTGCCGCGAGCATGTCCGGATCGGGCTCGCCATAGCCGGTCAGCAGCGAATAGACATAGTCTACGCCATTGTTGCGTGCCTTAGTCATCAGCGAAAGATCAGGCGGTTCGCCAGCGCCGAAGTAAGGGACCGCAGGGAAATTATCTGTCGGAAGACCTGAGCGTGTTTCCACTTCCGCAAGAGCGGCATCGTAGACCGGGATGTTATAGGTCGAAGCTTCTTGCTTCACTTCGGCTTCGTTGTAGCCCAGCTCTTCCAGATTGCGGAACGCGACATACTGGATCGAGTGGCAAGCCGCGCACACTTCCTTGTACACTTGGTAGCCGCGCTGCAGCTGAGCATAATCCCAGGTGCCAAGCGGGCCTTCGAAGCTGAAACCGCCGTCCGGGCCATGCGGCTTCTCTTTGAACGCGTAATAGGCTGGCTTCTCGCCGGGCTCAGTGACGTGATTGTAGGCCCCTTTGCCGAATGACCAGAGTGCGATCCCTGCGAAGAACAGGCCGATCAGGATTGCGCCGATGCGGATCATGGTTCGTGTCTCTCTCTATCC
>JABDKI010000224.1 GCA_013002295.1 Altererythrobacter sp. | reverse complement strand
CCACACAGCCCGCTATGAATGGACTGCGCGCAATAACCAACGCGTCCAGCGGGTCGCCATCGGGCGATAGCGTGTGCGGGATGAATCCGTAATTCGCCGGATATCGCATCGGCGTGTGCAGGATGCGGTCAACGAAAAGCGCACCCGAATCCTTGTCAAACTCGTACTTCACCGGTTCGCCGCCGGTGGGGACTTCGATGATGACGTTGAGTTCTTCTGGCGGGTTTTTGCCGGCGGGGATCTTGTCAATGCGCATTGCGGTCTCGTCTCTTCAGCGCTGCCCCTCCCCAAAAACAGCGCAAGGTTTGTGTTGGCGGCAGCCCTTAGCGGGACATGCGCCATTGCGAAAGCCATTCCTTGGTCGTAATCGCGCAAGCCATGGGAAAGAACACTCCAAAAGCCATTCGCGGCACACAGGACATTTTCGGCGCGGAAGCTGAGGCTTTCGCCTTCGTGGTCGAAACGTTTGAGCGTGTGCGCAAGCTCTACCGCTTTCGCCGCGTCGAAATGCCGGTGTTTGAAAAGACCGAAGTGTTCAGCCGCGCGATTGGCGAGACGACCGATGTCGTGTCGAAGGAGATGTACTCGTTTGAGGATCGCGGCGGGGACTCGCTGACGCTGCGCCCGGAATTCACTGCAGGGATTGCGCGTGCATACCTGACAAATGGCTGGCAGCAGCACGCACCATTGAAGGTTGCAACGCACGGGCCGCTGTTCCGTTATGAGCGCCCGCAAAAGGGCCGCTATCGCCAGTTCCATCAGATCGATGCAGAGATTATCGGCGCGGCGGAGCCTCAGGCCGATGTCGAATTGCTTGCAATGGCGGACCAGATCATCCGCGAGCTTGGCATTGTGGATGTGACGCTGCACCTCAACACGCTGGGCGACGCGGAAAGCCGCGATGCCTGGCGCGCCGCGCTGGTCGAGTATTTCCGTGCCGTGAAGGATGAGCTGAGCGAGGATTCGCAAGAGCGGCTGGAGAAGAATCCGCTGCGCATTCTCGATTCCAAGGATCCGCGTGACCGCAAGTTCGTAGCTGACGCGCCCAAGATCGATGCGTTTCTGTCGGAGGACGCGAAGGCGTTTTTCGAAGCGGTGACCAGCGGCTTGGACGCGGCTGGCGTCAAATGGACCCGCGCCGAAAGCCTGGTGCGCGGGCTGGATTATTACCGCCACACCGCCTTCGAGTTCATCCCCGATGAAGGCAGCGAAGCCGCCAGCAAGCTCGGCAGCCAGAGCACTATTCTGGGCGGCGGGCGTTACGACGGCTTGATGGAGTCGCTTGGCGGAGCGCCAACACCGGCTGTCGGCTGGGCAGCCGGCATTGAGCGACTGGCGATGTTGGTGGGTGAGAAGGGCGAGCCCAAGGCCGATGTCATCGTTGTTGTTGAAGACGACACTGCTAACGCTCAGAATCACGCTTGGTACGTACTCCATGTCTTACGTGACGAGGGCTATGTGGCCGAGATGATAGCGACAGGATCGCCGCGAAAACGCTACGATAAGGCCGTAAAGCGTGGCGCAGGGGCAATCTTCAAATGTGGATATGAAACCCACGGCCTACAGGTGGAAGGTTCAATTGAGCCAGCGCTTTTCGAGCTCTTGGAACGCTTGTCTTGAAAATACCCGCCGAACGTCTTGATCAGATCGCGCATCGCTTTGCCGAGCTTGAGGCACGCATGGCTTCGGGCACGCTCGAAGGCGAGGCCTTTGTGCAGGCAAGCCGCGACTATGCCGAGCTGGAGCCTGTCGCCAAAACCGCCGCCGAAGTGAAATCCATGCGTGCAGAGATGGCGGGCCTCGAAGAAATGCTCGGCGATCCCGAAATGAAGGCGATGGCCGAAGAGGAGCTGGCGGAAATTCGCGAGAAGCTGCCTGAGGTTGAGCGCCAACTCGCCATCGCCATGCTGCCCAAGGACAGCGCCGACAGCAAGCCTGCCATGCTGGAAATCCGCGCTGGGACTGGCGGCGACGAGGCAGCGCTATTCGCGGGTGATCTCTACCGCATGTATGAACGCTTCGCCTCCGAACAGGGCTGGAAGGTCGAACCTGTCAGCATGAACGCATCCGAAGTTGGCGGCTTCAAGGAAATCGTTGCCAACGTCACCGGGACCGGCGTTT
>JABDKI010000215.1 GCA_013002295.1 Altererythrobacter sp. | reverse complement strand
ATGGAGCGGCAGGCAGAGGCACTCGCCAAGGCGCTAAATGTCGTCGGCCTTATGAATGTGCAGTTCGCGGTCAAGGAAGGCGATGTCTACCTGATCGAGGTCAACCCGCGCGCCTCGCGCACGGTGCCATTTGTCGCAAAAGCGATCGGCCAGCCTGTGGCCAAGATTGCCGCGCGGGTGATGGCTGGAGAGCCGCTGAGCAATTTCGAGCCCTTCAAGCGCGATCTGCCTTATATGGCAGTGAAGGAAGCGGTATTCCCGTTCAGTCGATTCCCCGGCGCCGATCCCGTTCTTTCGCCAGAAATGAAATCCACCGGCGAAGTCATGGGCATCGATTATTCTTTCGAGGCGGCGTTCCTCAAGTCGCAATTGGGCGCTGGCATGAGTTTGCCATCCGAAGGTACCGTGTTCGTTTCGGTAAAGGACGGTGACAAAACCCATATTGTGCCTGCTGTGCAAATGCTGATCGAGCAGGGTTTTTCAGTGATTGCTACCGGCGGCACGCAAACCTATCTCGCCGAGCAGGGATTGGCGGTTGAACGGGTCAATAAAGTTGCAGAGGGTCAGCCGCATGTGGTCGATAAGATCATCGATGGTGACGTCGATCTGATCTTCAATACGACTGAGGGTTGGCAAAGCCTGATGGACTCAAAATCAATCCGCGCATCGGCGCTGGAATCCAAACTTCCGTACTACACAACGGCTGCCGCATCGATCGCGGTGGCCAATGCAATTCGCGCTGTAAACGCCAGCGAGCTTGAAGTCCGGTCACTGCAAGACTATTATAGCTAACGAACAAAAGCTTTTTCCCGACATTTTGGACGAGAATTGGCCGCCTCGGCAGAAGCGGCCTCGTTCTAAATGACTGTGTTTTCAAAGGGAATGGCGCTTAAGGAAAGACTGGATGGCTACGATGGATAAGGTTCCAATGCTTGCTGAGGGTTATGAGCAGCTGACTGCTGAGCTCAAGGTGTTGCGCGCGGAACGCCCCAAGATTGTTGATGCGATCGAAGAAGCTCGCGCGCACGGCGACCTGTCTGAGAACGCCGAGTACCACGCTGCGAAAGAGCGGCAGGGCCAGGTTGAAGCCATGATTGGCGATATTGAGAACACGGTTAGCCGAGCTCAGATCATCGATCCCGCATCGCTTTCAGGCAACCGCGTTGTATTTGGTGCAACGGTGACATTGCGTGATGAGGACGACAAGCCGATCAAGTATCAGATCGTTGGCGAGACGGAAGCAAATGCGGCTGATGGCCGTATTTCATACTCGTCGCCTTTGGCGCGCGCGCTGATCGGAAAAGAAGTTGATGACGAGATTGAGGTGACAGTCCCGTCAGGCGACAAATTTTACCTCATCGAGAAGATCCAATTCATCTGATCTCAAATTGAGTGGCGCTTAAGCGAGCGCTTTCTCCATCGCGTAGTTGTGGATCGGCACGTCTTGCCCCGCCTGCTCGATAGAAAAGTCGCGCCTATGCGTCACGCTATAGCCTGCACGTTCGAAAGCCGGGCGAGCAAGTTCGCTCGCCTCGGTGTATAGGCGCTTGCAACCCAACCGACGCGCTTGCTCCTCGGCCGACTCCAGCAGTAAATCAGCCAAACCTTGCCGAGTGTGATCTGGGTGGCAGTACAGGTGGTCCAAATGACCGTCCCGTTCGAGTAGGGCGTACGCAACTGGCTGATCATCGGCGCCTACTGTAACCATAATCCAATCGCCTGCCGACAAGCGCTCAAGGATGCGAGCTTCTGCGGCGGGTGACCTCGCCGCCCATGCCCTGACCTGCTCGGCCGAATACCCATGCGCACCCACAACGCGCACAGCTTCAGCGAAAATTTCGCTGAGGCGCGCGGCATCGTCGCTCCGAAACGGGCGAAGAGTATAGGGCATCAGTTGCGCTTAAACGTCTGGTTCGAGCAGTTTGTGGATGTGCACCACAACATACTTCATTTCGGCATCATCGACGGTGCGCTGGGCTTGGCCGCGCCATGCTTCCACTGCATCATCGTAGTTGCTGAACACGCCAACAACGTGGATGCTTTCCGGGTCCTGGAATTCGTATGAGCGGGGATCACTTACGCGGCCACCCATAACAAGGTGGAGTCGCTGTTTAGTTTCGAGTTCAGCCATGGTTTGTCCTGTCAGCTTGTTCTGTTGCCGCGCCAAATATACAACTGTGCCGCAGAGGCAAGGGGAGGGACTTATGTTGCTCTAATCTTGATCGTTCCCTTGTTGCTCGATCAGATCCTGACCCTTGGCGAGGCCAACTTCCTTTTGCGCATGGCTGGCTTTCTCATACATTGCCAAAGCAAATCCTATCGCAGCGTCGGTTGCGATCCGGGTGAGCACTCCGCCTGTCGTTGCCGCTTTGCGGCCGCGACGACTAAAGCTTGCGAGCGTCAACCCAATAACAACTACCCCGCCAATCACCAGTACCGGATTTTGTTTGGCGAACGTAACGGCTGCACCGGCAGCATCGGCCACGATTTCTTCGGGCGCGCGGTCACTGAAGCGTGCTTGAGCAGCCGCAACACGCTCTTTCAGCGCTTCACGCTTTTTATCACGCTTCATCGTCTGTCTCCAAAGCTTCGTCTTCAACATTGGTTGCAAACAGTTCCGTCAAAGGTTTCCAGGCTAGCGCAACAGCTACAACGCTTGCAGCCCCCGCCACGGCGGCTGCAACCACCTTTGCAGGAGTTCCGGAGTTTTCTAGTTTCTCCAACGCAGGATCGCCAATCTTGTCCGCTAGCTTTTCTCCGATACGCTGACCGGAAAGCCCTTGGCGAACCTGTGTAATCTGCGCCAACAATATTGAGCGGGCCGCGCTGCGAATGGCCTTGTCTTCCTTCAGTTGCCGTTTGATATCAGTCATCGTTCTGATCCGCGTCATTCTCGAACGCCTCGCCAATCTCGCGGGCTGACCCTCGGACACGAAGCAAAAGCAAAAATGCCCCGGCCAACAAAATACCAACAACAGCTGCGGTCGCGCCGAATGCGGTTAGGTAGGGAGTCAAAGCAATCACCGCACCAACTACGAGCGCAATCAAAGCGAGATGAAGAAACCCAATGGCCATAAGACCAGACAGAACCGCGGATTTGCTGCGATTGGCAGCAAATGCAAGACGGGTTTTCTGGAAACCAATCTCAGCTTCGAATAGCGTTTTGCCATCGTCAGCGAGTGCGGTCAGATCATCGATCAAAGATGATCCAGGGGGCGCAGGTTCCTTGTCACCGCGAACCGCAGCGTCAAGTTCATCCTCCAAGTCGGTCGGGTTGCTTTCAACCCGATCCGAATCTTTCATGATCAGCCCCTTCCGCGGTGCATCTTATTTGTTTCCGCGGAATAGCCGAGCAATGATGAAGCCTGCAATAGCTGCGATGCCGAGTGCAGTTCCTGGGCTTTTGCGCACGAATTCGCGCGCATCGTCACCAATCTCGTCAACACTTTTGGCTTCGAGCTTGGCCGAAGCTTCCTGCAAGCTGCGCGATGCCTTGCGCGCATAGTCGCCATACTGCTCGCCGACCTTCTCATCAATCTGAGGGGCCGCGTCTGCTACGATCTTGCCAAATGATGACAGAGCATCGCTCGCACGAGTCTTGCCTTCAACCGCCAGGTCGCTGGCCTTTGCCTTGGCTTCATTGCCGTAATTTTTTGCTTCCGACACGAGATCAGCTCCTTTCTCACGGGCCTGTTCACGATAAGCGCCTGCGCGATCACCGGCCTCTGCTTTCAAGGCAGCGGCACCGGCCTTTGCCTCGTCAAGCGCCGCGTTAAAGCGTGATTTTGCTTCCGCGGTATTGCTCTCAGGCGCCTTCGCCTTGTTTGATTTGTTTGCTGCCGGCTTTTTGGCAGCAGTCTTTCGGGTCCTGGTTTTGCTGGTTTCTGCCATGATCCGTCCTTTGCCTGTTGTCTCAATGATTTCGGCATGAATACGTCTGCCGAGGTTACTAATTCTGCAACGCTGCTTGCACCGCGATGAACGGGCGCATAGAGCGCGGTTGCAACCCATATATGGGGGTGTTTTACCCCATTACAACAGTCCGATCCAGGAGCCTGAAAATGACCGCTATTATCGACCTTCACGGCCGCGAGATTCTTGATAGCCGCGGAAACCCAACTGTGGAAGTCGACGTTTTGCTCGAGGACGGAAGTTTCGGTCGCGCTGCAGTGCCGTCGGGCGCTTCGACTGGCGCGCATGAGGCGGTTGAGCTGCGTGATGGCGACACTGATCGCTACTTGGGTAAAGGCGTACTCAAGGCAGTCGACGCTGTGAACACCGAGATCGCCGACACGATCCTTGGCTTGGACGCAGAGGATCAACGCGACATCGATTTAGCCATGATTGAACTGGACGGGACGCCAAACAAGGGTCGAATCGGGGCGAACGCCATTCTGGGCACCAGCCTTGCGGTTGCAAAGGCAGCGGCCAATGCGCGTGGCCTGCCGCTCTATTCCTATCTCGGCGGTGTGTCTTCTCATGTCCTCCCGGTACCCATGATGAATATCATCAATGGCGGCGAACATGCCGATAATCCGATCGATATTCAGGAATTCATGATCATGCCGGTTGGCGCGGGCAGTTTGGCGGAGGCGGTACGTTGGGGCGCTGAAATCTTCCATACGCTTAAGAAGGGCCTGTCTGACAAAGGCTTGTCGACAGCAGTGGGCGACGAGGGCGGGTTTGCTCCTGATTTGGCCAGCACGCGCGCGGCATTGGATTTCATTATGGCCTCTATCGAGCGGGCTGGCTTCAAGACTGGTAGCGAAGTCGTGCTGGCGCTCGATTGTGCATCTTCCGAGTATTTCTCTGATGGCCGATACGAAATGACGGGTGAGGGGACATCTCTTTCCAGCGAGGAAATGGCTGATTATCTAGCGGTACTTTGCAATGACTATCCCATTCGGTCGATCGAAGACGGTATGGATGAAGATGATCTTGAAGGCTGGAAAATCCTGACGGACAAGATCGGTGGCAAGGTTCAGCTGGTGGGGGACGATTTGTTCGTGACCAACCCAGAACGTCTGTCGATGGGAATCGACAAGGGCCTTGGCAACTCGCTGCTCGTGAAAGTCAATCAGATCGGTTCACTGACAGAAACACTCGCGGCGGTCGATATGGCGCACCGCGCAGGATATACGTCAGTAATGAGCCATCGCTCGGGCGAAACCGAGGACTCCACCATCGCTGACCTGGCGGTCGCTACCAATTGCGGGCAGATCAAAACAGGCTCACTGGCGCGCTCTGACCGTCTGGCCAAATACAACCAGCTAATCCGGATCGAAGAAGAACTGGGCGCGAACGCTGTCTACGCCGGCGCCAGCTGTTTCGGTCGGCTTGCTTAGTTAGCCGCCAAAGCGTTCCTGCAGTTTGAGCAAGGCGAGAGCGGCTTCGGCCGCTTCGCCACCCTTGTTCTTTCGCGCAGGGTCCGCCCGCACCAGCGCCTGATCCTCATTCTCGACCGTCAAGATGCCGTTGCCGATGGCGATGCCGTCCATAGTGAGCGCCATGATCGCACGCGCGCTTTCGCCTGCAACAATCTCAAAATGATATGTTTCGCCGCGGATCACCACGCCAATCGCGACAAACCCGTCAAACTGATCGCTTTCCAATGCGAGAGCGATTGCGCCGGGGATCTCAAGCGCGCCGGGAACGGTAAGCACTTCAGCCTCATGCCCGGCCGCCTCAATCGCGGTTTTTGCACCTGCGATCAGCATGTCATTCAAATGACCGTAAAAGCGTGCTTCAACTATCAGAAATTTCGCCATTTTTGGTCACTCCGGAATAGGC